>JBEKGP010000040.1:0-24208 GCA_050012735.1 Candidatus Dormibacteria bacterium | reverse complement strand
GCCCCCCCCCGCCGCCATCGAACGGCCTGCCGCCACGCCGGTCGCGGCCGCCGTGGTCCCGACCCCGCCCGTCGTGACCCCTGCGCCGGCACCCACCCCGCCGCTCTCCCCGATCGCGCGCCGCCGGGCGGCCCTCGCCGGCATCGCCGCCGCCGCCGTTCGCGGCACCACGCCTGCGCCCGCCGCGGCACCGGTTCCGCCCAACGGCACCCCCGCCACCCCCGCCGCCGGCGATTCGGTGACCCCGATTCGCGGGCCCCAGGCGGCGCTGGTCGAAGCCATGGAGCGGAGCCGCGACATCCCCACCGCCACCTCGATCCGGACCGTCCCCGTCGGCCTCCTCGACACTCGCCGGCGCCAGCTCAACGTGGGCCTCGGCCGCGAGGCCGCCGGGATCAAGGTCTCCTTCACCCACCTCATCGGCTACGCGATCGCCCGTGCGGCTGCCGCCATGCCCGACATGCTGGTCCACTTCGCCCGTGATCCCCAGGACCGGCCGCTGCGGGTCTCGGCCGGGGTCCACCTCGGCCTCGCCGTCGATACGAGACGTAAGGACGGCAGCCGTTTCCTGGTCGTCCCGGTCCTGCGCGACGCCGGCCTCCGCGACTTCGCCGGATTCCGCGCCGAGTACGAGAGGCTGGTCGAGGGCGCGCGCAGCGGCACTCTTGCCCCCGACGAGTTCCAGGGCGTGAGCCTCACCCTGACCAACCCGGGTGGGCTCGGGACGGTCGCCTCCGTCCCCCGGCTGATGCCCGGCCAGGGCTGCGTCATCGCGACCGGTGCCATCGGGCACCCGGCCGAGTACCGCGGCGAGAGCGAGGCCCGCCTCCGCGAGCTGGGGGTGGGCAAGGTGATGACGATCACCTCCACCTACGACCACCGGGTCATCCAGGGTGCCGAGTCCGGCGAGTTCCTGGGCCGGATCGAGGCTCTCTTGGGCGGCGCGGACCGCTTCTACGCCGACGTCTTCGAGAGTCTCGGGCTGGCGGCGCCGGTCGCCGACGAGGTACCCGTCCCGCTCCTGGAGCGCGCCCTTCCCGCCGGCGCCATGCCCGAGCACGAGCGGGTGCTGCTGCAGGCCGTCCAGGGGGCGACCTCCCTGGTTCAGGCCCACCGCACCCACGGGCACCTCGGGGCTCACCTCGACCCGCTCGGCACCCCGCCGCCGGGCGACCCGGCGATGAAGCCGGAGACCTATGCGCTCACCCCCGAGCTGATGGCCCGCATCCCCGCCGACGTGCTCGACGTCCATGTGCCCGGGGCGACCCTGGTCGAGGTCCTGCCCAACCTGCGCCGCACCTACTGCGGCACCGTCGCCTTCGAAATCGAGCACATCTCCAGCCACGAGCAGCGCAACTGGCTCCGCGAGAAGATCGAATCGGGTGCCTACCGCCAGCCCCTCTCCACCCAGGAGGAGCTGCGCCTGCTGTGGCGGCTGACCAAGGTCGACGCCATGGAGCGCTACTTCCGCCGCGCCTTCATCGGCCAGAAGACCTTCAGCGGCGAGGGCGTCGACATGCTGGTGCCGATGCTCGAGAAGCTGCTCGGCCTGGTCGCCGATGACGGCATTTCCCAGGTGGTGATGGGGATGGCCCACCGCGGCCGCCTGGCGGTCATCGCCCACGTGGTCAACCGCCCCTACGAGCAGCTCCTCCAGGCCTTCGAGAAGGGCGAGCTGCGGGTCGACGACCCGACCGGTGACGTCAAGTACCACCTCGGCGCCACCGGCACCTACATCACCGATCGGGATCGTCGCGTCGAGGTCCGCCTGGTCTCCAACCCCTCCCACCTGGAGGCCGTCAACGGGGTGGTCGAGGGCTGGGCCCGGGCCCTTCAGTCGCACCGCGACGGGGCCGACCTGGAGCTGGACTCCGAGGCGGCGATCCCGATCCTCATCCACGGAGACGCCGCCTTCAGCGGCCAGGGCGCGGTCCAGGAGGTGCTCAACCTCCAGTCCCTCGCCGGCTACACGACGGGCGGCACCGTCCACGTGATCGTCGACAACCAGCTCGGCTTCACCACCGACCCCTCCGACCTCCGCTCGACCCGGTACGCCAGCGACCTGGCCAAGGGCTTCGACATCCCCATCGTCCACGTCAACGCCGACGATCCCGAGGGGTGCGTCACCGCGGCCCGCTTTGCCCACGACTACCGGCGCACCCACCATCGCGACGTCCTCATCCACCTGGTCGGGTACCGCCGCTTCGGGCACAACGAGACCGACGAGCCGAGCTACACGCAGCCGCTCATGTACCAGCGCATCCGCGAGCACCCGACGGTCCGCGAGCTGTTCGTCGGACGGCTGATCCAGGAGGGGCTGATCACCGACGAGGAGGCAAAGCAGCAGTCCGATCAGGTCATGGCCAGGATCGCCGATGCCCACCGGCGGATCAAGGCGCACCTCACCACCCTGATCGACGAGGACACCTCCAACGGCCGTGACGAACCCGACTTCGAGGAGCCCCCGGCCCCGGTCACCCGGGTCGATGCGGCCGAGCTCAGCACCCTCAACGAGGGGCTCGCCCGAGTCCCCGACGGCTTCACCGTCAACCCGAAGCTCGCCCGCCAGCTGGAGCGCCGCCGCGTCTCACTGGTGCAGGGCGGGATCGACTGGGGCCACGCCGAGGCCCTCGCCCTGGGCTCCCTGCTCCAGGACGGCGTGCCGATCCGGCTCACCGGCCAGGACACCGAGCGCGGCACCTTCAGCCACCGCCAGATGGTTCTCCACGACGATCAGACCGGCGCCGCCTGGGCACCGATCCAGCATCTGGAGGGGTCCCGCGCCACCTTCGAGGTGCACAACAGCCCGCTCAGCGAGGTGGGTGCGCTCGCCTTCGAGTACGGGTACAGCGCCGCCGAGCCGCGCTGCCTGGTGATCTGGGAAGCGCAGTTCGGCGACTTCGCCAACAACGCCCAGATGGTCGTCGACCAGTTCATCGTCGCCGCCCAGGCCAAGTGGGGTCAGCGCTCCCGGCTGGTCCTCCTCCTCCCCCACGGCTACGAGGGGCAGGGCCCCGAGCATTCGAGCGCCCGGATGGAGCGCTATCTCCAGCTGGCGTCGAACGGAAACATCCGGGTGGCCAACTGCTCCAATTCCGCCCAGTTTTTCCACCTCCTCCGCGACCAGGCCCTGGCTTCGCTCCCGCGGCCGCTCATCGTGATCACCCCCAAGTCGCTGCTACGTGCCGCGGTGACGAGCTGCGCCGCCCTGGATCTGACCGAGGGCGGCTTCCAGCCGGTCATCGAGGACCCGCGCGTGGCCGATCGGCGCGAGAGCGTCCGGGTGCTCCTGCTCTGCACCGGGAAGATCTTCTGGGAGCTGGACGGGCACGAGCTGCGCCAGCAGGCCACCGACCTGGCCATCGGCCGGGTGGACCTCCTCGACCCGCTGCCTCTCGACGAGATCCTGGCGATGTTCCGAAGCTACCCCAACCTGGAGAAGGCCTACTGGGTCCAGGAGGAACCCCAGAACATGGGGGCCTGGGCCCACGTCCAGCGCCGCATCGGCCGGCACCGCCCGTACGAGGTGGGCTGGGAGTACATCGGCCGTCCCCGCCGGGCCAGCCCGTCCGAGGGGTTCCACGGCTCTCACATCATCGAGCAGGACCGGGTGCTTCGCGAGGCGCTGATGACCTCGCCCGCCTTGCAGGAATTCGTGGCCGGCGCGCCCCCACCGTTGCCCGAGCCGGAGCCGAGCGCGGCTCCGCTTGCGGTGAACGGGGCCGCCACGCCATCTCCCGCCCTGGCAGGAGACGGTGAGCTGCCCGTCTCCGAGCCGGAGCCCCAGCTCTCGACCGCGGCGCAGTCGAGCGCCCGGCGCACCCCCTCCAAGGCCGCTCGGTGACCCCCCGGGTGGTCGTCCTCGGCGGCGGGCCCGCGGGGGACGTGGCCGCCCTGCGCGGGGCTCAGCGGGGCGCCGACGCGGTGCTGGTCGAGCGGGCCGAGCTGGGCGGCACCTGCCTCAACTGGGGATGCATCCCGACAAAGTCCCTCCTCGCCACCGCCGATCTGCTCCGGCGCATCCGCCGCGCCGGCGAACTAGGCCTCCGGGTGGGTGAGGTCGAGGTGGACTTCTCCCGGATGATGGAGCGGAAGGAGGAGGTCGTGGTCGCCATGCGTGGCGGCGTCGAGGCCGCCTGCAAGCGCCGCAAGGTGCGGGTGGTCCGCGGCCTCGGCGTCCTCGAGGACGGCGCCGTCCGGGTCGGGGAGGAGCGCCTCGAGTACGACCACCTCATCGTCTGCGTCGGCACCGAGCCGAGCGGGCTCCCCGGCATCGACATGGGCCACCCCCGGGTGGTGACCTCCAACGGCGTGCTCCGCCTCCAGACCCTGCCCCGCCGCCTGCTGGTGATTGGGGGTGGGGTCATCGGATGCGAGTTCGCCTCGCTCTTTGCCCCGCTGGGGGTCGCCGTCACCGTGGTCGAGGTGCTCCCGCAGATCCTTGCCGGGGTGGAGCCGCGGGTGGTCCGCGAGTTTCGCCGCCTGATGGAGAGGGAGGGGATTACCTTCCAGAGCGGCCGCAGCGTCGAGAAGGTCGAGTACCGGGACGATTCGGTGACCGCGACCCTCGACGACGGGACGGCCATCGAGGCCGACCTGGTGCTGGTCTCGGTGGGGCGCGCCGCGCAGACGGCCGGCATCGGCCTGGAGGGGGCAGGGGTGGAGCTGACCGCGCGCGGGCACATCGTGGTGGACGAGATGCTGCGCACTGCCAACCCCAGGATCTGGGCGGCGGGGGACTGCATCGGCGGTCTCCAGCTTGCCCACCTGGGCAGCGCCGAGGGCGCGCGCGCGGTCGAGAACGCGCTGGGCGTGGGGGTGCGGGCGATGGACCGGACCGTGGTCCCCTCCTGCATCTACACCCACCCCGAGATCGCCATCGTCGGTCTCGGCCAGGAGGCGGCGAAGGCCGCGGGTCACGAGGTGAAGGTGGGCCAGGCGCGCTTCCTCGGCAACGGCAAGGCGGTCGGCGAGAACGAGCCGGACGGGCTCGTCCAGCTCGTCTCCGACGCGGCCACCGGCGAGATCCTGGGGGCGACCGTGATGGGCGTGCACGCGGTCGAGGTCATCCACGAGGTGGGGGTCGCCATCAGCGGCGGGCTCACCATCGACGAGCTGGGCGACATCATCCACGCCCACCCGACGGTGAGCGAGCTGGTGATGGAGGCCGCCGAGCAGGCCGAGGGGCTGGCTCCCTACCTCAGCTGACCCGCGTTCGATCCCGAACCGGCTGGCCGGGTGGGAGAGGCCCGGCGCTCCACCAGCCTGCTGCTCCGCAGGTGGTTTAGGACAGGAAGGTCCACAACCGGTTAACAGGGAAGGGGACGCCCCCGCACCCGGGCCATCCATCGGCGCTATTCTTGTTCAGATGCGCTCTGGATGAGCTCATCGAGCTCGCGCGGCTGGAATCCGGGGCTCGCCCCGAGGAGGCATGACCATGACCGAAGCGACGCCGCGTCCCGTTGCCCTGGTCACGGGGGCCTCCTCCGGGGTGGGCCACGCGTACGCGCGGCAGCTCGCGGAGGGTGGATGGGACCTCGTCCCGGTGGCGCGCCGCGCCGCGCGTCTCGAGGCACTCGCGTCGCGGCTCCAAATTCCGGGTGGGGTCACCGTCACGCCGCTCGTCGCCGACCTCACCGATGAGGCGGGACTGGCCCTGGTGGCGGAGCGGATCGACCGGGGCGTGGACCTGGTGGTCAACTGCGCCGGCTTCGCCGGCTACATGCCGTTCGCCGAGCTCTCCAGTGAGGTCGCCGACTCGCTGATCGACATTCACGTCCGGGCGGTGACCCGTCTCACCGGCGCCGCCGTCCGGGCGATGATGCCCAGCCGCCGTGGCGCGATCATCAACGTGGCGTCGCTGCTCGCGTTCAGCGAGTCGGCGGTGCTAGGCCGCTTCAACCGGGCCACGTACGCCGGCTGCAAGGCATTCATCGTCACCTTCACCCAGCTGGTGGCGCAGGAGGTCCACGACCACGGCATCAGGGTCCAGGTCTGCTGCCCGGGAGCGGTGGAAACGGAGTTTCACGACGTCGCCGGGGTGCCGAACCCGCCGGCCGCGATGAGCCCCGAGGCCGTGGTCACCGCCTCGCTCCGCGCCCTCGACGCCGGCGAGGTCGTCTGCGTCCCCGGTCTGGAGGACCCGACCGTCATCGACCGCTACCACCAGGCCCAGCGGGAGATGCTCCGCCAGGGCAATCGACCCGAGCTGGCCGAGCGGTACCGGGTCGCGGCGGGCTGAGGCCGGCACCGGGGTCGCGGCGGGTCAGAGCGCCTCGTCGACGTCCTTGTGCCGGTGGTGCTGCAGGTGGTACGGGACGCTGACGACGACCGTTCCGGGGCGGAATAGCAGCGCCGCCTTGACCCGGAGCGGGAACTGGTTGTGGAGCAGCTGGTGCCACCAGCGGGTCGCCACCAGCTCGGGGAGCACCACCACCAGGGTCCCATCGGTGATCTGCTTGTCGATGGCGTCGATGTAGTGGAGCAGGGGCCGGAGCACCGAGCGGTACGGTGACTCGACGATGACCAGGGGCACGTGGTTGCCCCACGCATCCCACCGCGCCCGGAGCAGGGCCATGTGGTCGGGATCGAAGCAGATGTGGACGGCGATGACCTGCTCGGAGAGCGAGCGCGCCATCGCCATGCTCTGGAAGGCCACGTTGTTGAGCTGGTCCACCGGCACGATGCAGACCGGGTGGATCTTCCCCGGTTCGGTCGGGACCTCCGTCGTCTGCTGGCCCTTGGCGTCGACATAGTGGCGGTGGATGGCGAGGAAGAGGCTCACCGCGCTGGGGACGATGACCACGATGATCAGGCTCTCGGGAAGCTTGGATATGGCGGTGACCAGGAAGACGATGAAGGTCATGGTCATGCCGACGGCGTTGAGCGGCAGGCCGTGGTGCCAGCCCTTCTCCCGGCGTTTCAGCCAGCGCACCACCATCCCCGCCTGCGAGAGGGTGAACGCCAGGAAGACCCCGATCGCGTACAGCGGGATGAGCCGGGAGACGTCGCCCTGGAAGATGAAGAGGAGGAGGCACGAGAAGAGGGCCAGCATGATGATCCCGTTGCTGTACGCGAGCCGATCGCCGAGGCGGCGGAACTGGTGGGGTGCGTACTCGTCGCGGGCCAGAAAGAAGAAGAGGCGCGGGAAGTCGGAGAACGACGTGTTGGCGGCCAGCAGCAGCACGGCCGTGGTCGCCACGCCTACGAAGATGAAGAGCCCTTCGCCAAGGCCTGTGGCATGGGCGAACACCGCACGCCCGTTGACACACTGCAGCGGCGACGTGAAGGCGTGAGCCGCCTGCTGGAGGATCACCGACTGGTAGCAGGGATCCGCCGAGTTGCGGATGCTGACCCCGAGCACCTCGGTGCCGATGGTGATGCCGCAGAACATGACGACGCAGAGGATCCCCATGATCGTGAGCGTCGTCCGCGCGTTGCGCCACTCGGGGACCTTGAAGGCGAGGATGCCGTCGGAGATCGCCTCGATGCCGGTGAGCGCCGAGCATCCCGAGGAGAAGCCCTTGAGGAAGAGGAGGACGAGCAGCATCCCTCCCATGTCGGTGAAGTCATCCGTGATCGGGATGTGGATCGAGGTGCCGGTGGGGTGGATGCTGCCGGTGATCAACCGGAAAACGTTGACCACGACGGTGAGGATGATGGCGAAGATGAAGAGGTAGGTGGGCGCCGCGAAAATGTTGCCCGCCTGGCGCAGCCCGCGCAGGTTGGCCACCGCGATGAGCACGACCACCCCGATGCAGGCGAGGACGCGGTAGTTGGCGGCGGCTGGGAAAACGCTCTGGATCTGGTCGTACCCGCTTGCCACCGAGACCGCCACAGTGAGGATGTAGTCGGTCATCAGCGCCGAGCCGGCCACCAGGCCGGCGACCGGCCCGAGGTTGTCCTTGGCGACGATGTAGGAGCCGCCACCCTGGGGGTACGCCTTGATGGTCTGCCGGTAGCTGAGGCAGACGATGATGATCAGGGCGGCGATCACCCCCATGATCGGCAGCAGGTCGCTGCTCACCGCCGTCGCTCCGGCCACCGCCAGCACCAGCACGATCTGCTCGGTGGCGTAGGCGACGGAGGAGAGGGCGTCCGAGGAGAGGACCGGGAGGGCGCGCAGCTTGTTGAGCCGCTCCTGCAGCACCCGGCTGCTGGAGAGGGGTTGCCCCAGGATCAGGGTGCGCAGCCGCCGGCGGAACCGCCCCATGTCGGTGGTCGGCTGGGTCGCCCGCGGGGTGGCCTCCAGCCAGCCCGGGGCCACGCTCTCGAAGCCCTGGGTCTGGGGGCGTACGACCCGCACGTAATGCTCGCCCCGCCTTCCCCGCGTCTCGGTGACATCCAGGTCGGGCGCGACATCGGCGCCCGGACGGGGGCGGCCGGGCGCCCGCGACCAGGCTCGTCCGGCCTCGCCCAGTGCGGTGACCTCGGCCTCGGAGAGCGTCGGCGGTGGTTTCGGTGGCTCGTGGGCCGGTGCGTCAGCCATCGCCTCGGCAGTGTAGGTCGTGCCGAGCGTGGGCGGACCAGGGGCATGGCGGCGGTGCGCCCCCGATCGGCGAGCTCTCGATCCCAGCGGCCGGCGCCGCCGGCAGCCTGTCGCGAGATCTGTCTATCTGTGAGCGCACGGAGCGGGGGCGGGGCTCAGTGCGGCGCGGCCAGGCGCAGGAGGAAGACCCGGCAGGGTGCGTGCTGAAGGATGTGGGGCACCGTCCTGCCCATGTAGAACTCGCCGAAGCGCTCCCGGTAGGGCAGACCGACCACGGCCAGGTCGATCTCGCGGGCGGTGATCTCGTCCACGAGGGCGGGGCCCGCCTCACGGGCCTGGAGGACCTCTCCCTTGACCTCGACCTCGTAGTCCCTGCCGATCTCCTCGGCGCTGGTGAGGAGCAGCTCGGCGGCGGCGACGTCGGCATCCTCCACCGTGCTCAGGGCGAGCCCGCGGGGGATCTCGACCACCGTGATCGCCAGCACCGTGGCGCGGGGGCGGAGCGCCATGCGGCAGGCGAAGCGGACGGCCTCCTCGTCGGTGGCCGCGCCGTTCACCGGCACGAGGATGCGGTGCGGAGTGAATCCCGGCATCGGTGGAATCCTAGCCTGGCCGGGGCGGCCGGCGGCGCCGGGTCAACGGTACAATCGGACCAAATGAAGGTGATCATCGTGGGTTGCGGCCGGGTCGGTGCCCGGCTCGCCCGGCAGCTCGATGCCGAAGGTCACACCGTGGCCGTGGTCGATCAGCAGGTGGCCGCCTTTGACCGTCTGGGCCGCGAATTCCGCGGCAACATGATCGTCGGCAACTGCATCGACGAGGCGGTGCTCCGCCGCGCCGGGGTGGAGGATGCCGACTGCTTCGTCTCGGTCACGAGCGGGGACAACCGCAACCTGATGGCGGCCCAGATCGCCCAGCGGATCTTCAAGGTCAAGCGCGTGATCACCCGGCTCTACGACCCGATCCGCGAGTCCGTTTACCGGGAGATGGGCCTGGAGACGTTCTGCCCGACCACTCTCGGGGCCGACCTCATCCGCGAGTACTTCCTCGACGGGATCAACCATGGGCGTGACGCATCCGGTGTCGACGGTGCGGCGGTGCGGACATCATGAGCAGCCCGACCGATCCGCCCTACGTCATCATCGTCGGCGGCGGCAAGGTGGGATTCCACCTGGCCAAGCACCTCATCGAGCGCGATTACGAGGTGACCCTGGTCGAGAAGGATGCCGCCCGCGCCGAGTGGATCGAGCATCAGCTCGGCACCGTCAGCATCATGGTCGGCGACGGCGATGAGATGGCCTTCCTCGCCACCACGGGTATCGAGCGGGCAAGCGTCGTCATCGGCACCACCGGT
Organism: Candidatus Dormibacteria bacterium; assembly: GCA_050012735.1. Classification (GTDB taxonomy): domain Bacteria; phylum Chloroflexota; class Dormibacteria; order Aeolococcales; family Aeolococcaceae; genus Changshengia. The sequence continues at coordinate 14,366 of JBEKGP010000040.1, read as the reverse complement.
GATGACGAGGACAACCTCATCGTCTGCCAGCTGGCCAAGATCAAATTCAACGTTCCGCGCACCATCGCCCGGGTCAGCAACCCGCACAATGTGGCCGTATTCAAGGCGCTGGGCATCGACGCGCCCGTCTCCGCCACCGAGCTGCTGATGGGGCTGATCGAGGCCGAGCTGGGATCGGAGCTGGTCCGCGGCGTCGCCGTCAAGGCGTCCGGCACCTGCCTCGTGGATCTCGCGCTGCCCGCGCTCTCCGGCTACGTCGGCAAGCGCATCGCCGACATCACCATCGCCAAGGGCGGGATCATCGTCTGCATCGTCCGTGCTGGCAAGCCGGTGGTGCCGGCGCCCGAGACGGTCGTAGAGGCCGGTGACGAGCTGGTCGTCTTCTCGCAGCTGCTGGACATCGCGGCGGTCGGAGAGGCTCTCTCCAAGAGCTGAGGCTCGCTGCCGGAGGGGCGCGCAGCAGGTCGCGTCCGATGCTCGCGGCCACGGGCCGTCGGCTCATTCAGGGGGGCGAGATCTCATAGTAAGTGCGCTAGGCGCGTCAAATTCCGCGACTGGTGCACTCGCCACCGACTACCGTCACCCTCACGTGACGGGGGCGACGGAGGTCGAGGGTAGCCTCGATCTATGGCTCCCCTCTCAAGCCTAGTTACGAGGTGACCATTCGTCCGCATTTGGCCCCGGGGCCGCATCTCCCCGCCAAATCGGAGATCACGCTCCGTGGCAGCGCCCACAAGTCGATCGTGGGCGGCCATCGACGCCGTCCCCACGAACAGGACCTGCTTCGGGCAACCTTCAACACCACCCACGACCTGGTTGTCGGCTGCGACGCGAGCGGAGCCATCACCTCGATGAACCCGGCAATGAGACGGTTCACCGGCTTGACCTCGGATGGACCTCTGCCTCCGGTTTGCGCTCAGCTCCAGACCGCCTGCATGGCGAACGGCAAGTCCGCCGCCGGCGAGCACGCGCTGCTGACGAGATGTCTGGCGGGCGAGGCACTGCTGCCAGACCTCGAGGTCAGTCTCGAGTCGGCGACCGGATTCAGGCGAACCATGGTCGCCTCAGGCGAGCGTCTCGTGACCAGCGGTGGCGTTCTCCTCGGGGCGATTGAAGTGTTGCGCGACATCACTGACCAGCGAGACTCCGAGGCGCGCGTGTCATTTCAGGCCGGTCATGATCCGCTGACCCATCTCCCCAATCGCGCACGCTTCGTCCGACGGGTCAAGATCGCCCTGCGGCGGGCCTCGCGCCACCACCGATCGACGGCCGTGCTGGCGCTCAACCTCGACGACTTCTCCTTGATGTCCAACCGTCTTGGCAAGGATGGTGGGAAGCAGGTGCTGGCAGAGGTCGCGCGGAGACTGACCGCTGCTCTCCGGACCCACGACAGCGTGGCCTCTGGGGTCGACACCGCCACCAGGTTGGGTGGCGACCAGTTCCTCCTGCTCTGCGAGGACATCGCCGACTCGGAAGCGGCCGAGAGCGTGGCCCTCCGCGTTGCCGAGGCCCTGCGTGTGCCGATGACCAAAGGTGGTGCCGTCCTCACCATCACCGCTGGTGTCGGCATCACCCTCACGGCCAACCCCCATCACGATCCCGAGGCGCTGATCTTCGAGGCCGAGACAGCCATGCACGCTGCCAAGCGAGGGGGGGCCGGCCGTCACCAGCTCTTCGTCCCCGAGATGAGTGCCCAGCTGCAGTCTCGGATGGACAACGCAGACGCCCTTCGCGAAGCCATCGACAAGGGGGAGTTCCGCGTCGTCTACCAGCCCAAGGTCTCGCTGCTGACAGACCGCATCACCGGGGTCGAGGCGCTGCTGCGCTGGCACCATCCGCTTCGAGGGGTCATCCCCCCGCTCGACTTCATCCCGCTCGCCGAGGCGTCCGGTCTGATCGTCCCGATCGGGTGCTGGGTCCTCGAACAGGTGTGCCGTGACGCGAAGCGGTGGTCGACCGTGTTGGCGGGAGGCCTGCCGTTGTCCATCGCGGTGAACGTGTCACCGCGGCAGTTCGAGCCCGGACTCGCCGAGACGTTCGGCGCGATCATAGCGGAGGCGGGCATCGATCCAGCAAGTCTCTGCGTCGAGGTCACGGAAAGCGTGGTCATGCGCGACGCGGAGCTGGCCATCGAAACGCTTCGAAAGCTCAAGTCTCTGGGTATGAGGATCTCCATCGATGATTTCGGCACAGGGTTCTCATCGCTCGCCTACCTCAAGCGATTCCCCCTCGACGAGCTCAAGATCGACAAGTCCTTCGTCGATGGCATCGGCATCGATCCCGATTCGACCGCGATCGTGGCGGCGGTGATGGGCATGGCGCACGCGCTCGACCTGCACGTCGTCGCCGAGGGCGTCGAGACGGCCGACCAGCTCAGCCGGCTGCGAACGCTGGGCTGTGATGAGGCCCAGGGGTACTACTTCGCCCGTCCCAGCACACCCGATGCCATCGACGCCCTGCTGGCCGGATGCGTCGCCGGCACGTGCGCATGGCATGGCGGCGCCCCGGCAACCGCTGCGACGGCCGCCGTCCGGAAGGTCCTCGTGGTCGATGACGCTCCGGACGTGCGCCAGCTGCTGCGGTCGAGCCTTGCCGCGGTCGGCTTCGCAGTGTGGGAGGCTGGGAGCGGCGAGGAGGCGATCACCGAGGCGCGGCGGTTGAGGCCGGATTGCGTGGTGCTGGACATCAACCTCCCCGGCATCAGCGGTCTCGAAGTCTGCCGCATCATCCGGAAGGACCCCGCCAATGAGAACGCCACCATCGTCATGCTGACCGTCGACGCCGAACGCGCCGAGAAGATCGAGGCCTTCACCGCCGACGCCGACGACTACATGGTCAAGCCCTTCAGCCCACGAGACATCGTCAGCCGCGTCACGGCGTCGATGCGGAGGCGCACCGCAATGCTTGCAGACAGAAGCCGATGATCGGGGCCGACGATGGTCGTAACGAGGTCGACGAGCTGGCTCAGTTCCTCGCCTCGTGGCAACGGGTCACCATCGAGCGCCTGAGCGGGCGGGTCGAGGTCTCAGAGGCTCTCGATGTGGGAATCCTCGCCCATGTCGCCAGGCTGATCGGCGCAGAGCGGATCATCATCACCCTCGTCGAGCCCCAGGGGCTTCGCGTTGTGGACGGCCATCCGGCGATGGCAGTGGAACTCCTCGTCGGGGACTCCCCGAGCCGGCGTGCCGTTGACACCGGCGAAATCTTCATGGGTGACCTGCAGGAGGAGGACTGGGGCGAGTCCGTGGTCGCGTGGCCGCATGCCGCCGACACCGGGCCCGTGATGGCCATTCCCATGGTCAGTGGTGGCGAGACCATCGGTGCCGTCACGGTCACGCGCCGTAAGGGCCAATCTCCATTCACCATGACCGAGGCGGGACGCGCCCTCATCCTCGTCCCACCTCTGGCCGGCGCGGTCCGGATCAGCAGCCTTTCCGATCAGCTGCGCAGCGCGAACAAGGCCGCCGCCGACGAGGCGGCACGCCTCTCGAACAGCCTGCGGATGCTGCTGGAAGCGGCCGGTGAGGGCATCTATGGCGTCGACAGCGAGAAGCGCTGCACTTTCATGAATGCAGCCGCTGCCAAGGCCCTGGGTGTCGACCCGATTGCGGTGATCGGACAGGTCACCCACCCGGTCTTCCATCGCGTGCAGGCCGATGGAACGACGTACCCCGCGGAGGAGGGACCGATCTACAGCGTCCTCCGTGGCGGTGGCAGTCGCCGGGGGGAGACGGAGATGATCTCGCGCCTCGACGGGTCCGTGTTCGTGGCGGAGTACAGGGTGTTCCCCATCGTCGAGGATGACCTCGTGATCGGCGCGGTGATCACGTTCAGCGACATCACCGACCGCAAGCGCATCGAAGCGGATCTGGCCATCGCGCATCTCCAGGCGGTGGAGGGGTCGCGGTTGAAGTCGGAGTTCCTGGCCAACATGAGCCACGAGATCCGCACACCGATGAATGGCATCATCGGCATGACCGGGCTGCTGCTCACCACGCCGCTCGACGCGGAGCAGCGTGAGTACGCGGAAACCATCAGCCAGTCGGCGGAAACACTGCTGACCGTCATCAACGACATTCTGGACTTCTCAAAGATCGAAGCCGGGAAGATCGATATCGAGTCCATCGACTGCGATCTCCGGCACGTTGTCGAGGATGCCGTCAAGCTGGTGGCCCACCGCGCCGCCGAGAAGGGTCTCGAGCTGACCGTGGCGGTGGATCTTCAGCCGTCGAGCATGGTGCGGGGGGACCCCGTGCGGATCCGCCAGGTGCTCGTGAACATCCTCGGGAACGCTGTCAAGTTCACCGATACCGGCAAGGTGACCCTCAGGGTTCATGTTGTGCGCACGCAGGCTGACTCGCTCGTCGTGCGATTCGACGTGGCCGACACCGGGATCGGCATCGCTCCGAAGCACCTGGGGCGCCTCTTCGAGAGCTTCAGCCAGGCCGACGCGTCGACGACGCGGAGATTCGGGGGCACCGGCCTCGGCCTCGCCATTTGCAAGCAGCTCGTGGAGCTGATGGGCGGCGAAATCGGCGTGAACAGCGTGGTCGGCAAGGGCAGCACCTTCTTCTTCGTTCTGACCTTCCCGAAGTCCACGGCGCGCGCCGTGGCACCGCTGAAAGCGCTCGACGACGTCCACGTCCTGGTGGTCGACGATCACAGGGCCAATCGAGTGGTGCTGGATCACAGTCTCCGCGTCTGGGGGGCGCGACCGGAGTGGTTCGAGGGCGGTGCCGAGGCCCTCGCGGCCATGGTCGACGCGGCAGGGCGCGGAGACCCGTTCCGGGTAGCGCTCCTGGACCACCAGATGCCGCACATGGACGGCATTGAGGTGGCCACCAGGATTCGACTGTCCCCGGAGCTTCGTCAGACCCGGCTGATCCTTCTGCCCTCCGTGATCCGCCCCGGCGACGCCGACACCGCCCGTGAGGCCGGGATCGACGCCTTACTCGCCAAGCCGGTGCGCATGGCGCGACTCCGAGAGTGCCTGGCGACGCTGCTATCGCCGGCTGATCATGAGGAGCCGGCGGGGATGATCACGCAATCCACGCGTCCGGAGGCACTCAAAGGAGGCCGTGGCCGCGTCCTGGTCGTGGACGACAACCCGGTGAACCAGCGGGTGGTGTGCCTGATACTTGAGAAGATGGGGTATGAGGTCGACGTCGCCGACAACGGTGCCGTCGCCGTGGCCTGCGTTTCGCGGGCTCTTTATGACGCGGTGCTGATGGACTGCCAGATGCCCGTCATGGACGGCTTCGAGGCGACCCGCGAGATCCGGCGCGGGCAGGAGGGCACGGCCCGGCACACGCTCATTATCGCGGTGACCGGCGCTGCCATGATGGGTGATGATGAGAAGTGTCTCGACGCGGGCATGGACGCCTATCTCAGCAAGCCGATCACGGCCGAGCGACTGGGCAGGATGGTGGAGACGTGGACAGAGCTTCGCGCCCGGTCTCACCCCGTGCTCATCAGCCTCCCGAGCAGCGCCGTCCTCAACACATCGTCGATCGCGGGATTGCGCGAGCTGGGTCGGAGCGAATTCGGGAAGCTGGTCCACTTGTTCCTGAGCGACGGCGCGCTTCGCGTCGCCGCGCTGCACTCGGCGGGCGCGGAGGCTGACGGAGTCGCCATGGCGAAGCTCGCACACAGCCTCAAGGGAAGCGCCGCCACCTTCGGGGCCGGCGTGCTGGTACAACGCTGCGACGAGCTCCAGATCGTCGCGAAATCCGGTGATCTTGCCGATTCCGCTGGTCTGATCGACAGCGTGGACGCCGGCTTCATCGTCGCGAGCGAGGCGCTTCGTCAGGAGTTGATGACCCCTTGATCGTCTCGGGGGTGGTCGCGGGGTGGCCGGTGTCGCGTGCGGCGATCGGAGCCCGCCCCCACCGTGGACGGTGTCCTTGGCGGAGAATCCGCAGGCATGAGTGAGCCAACCACCGCCGCGGGCCCGTCCGGGCGGCTGCTCGTCATCGAGGATGACGCCTCCCTGCGGCGCATCCTCCGCTCAGCCCTGGAGCGCGCCGGGCACCGGGTCGACGACGCCGAAGATGGCCTGGTCGGGGCCGAGAAGCTCGCCAAGGGCGGTTACGACGTCGTCCTCCTCGACATCGGTCTTCCCTTCATCGACGGCTGGCGGCTGCTCGACACCCTGGAGGGGAGGCGGCAGCCCGCAGTGATCGTGATCAGCGCCCGGGGCGACGAGCGGGACAAGGTGCGGGCTCTCGACCTGGGGGCGGACGACTACCTCACCAAGCCCTTCGGCGCCGACGAGCTGCTGGCCCGGGTGCGCGCCGTCCTGCGCCGGGTGCGCGGCACCGCCGAAGCCGCGCTGGTGGTCCGCTGCGGCGGGGTGGTGGTCGACCTCGGGGCGCGCGCGGTCACCCGCTCCGGCGCCGAGGTGCGACTCTCGCCGACCGAGTACGTCCTTCTCGCCGAGCTTGCGAAGCGTCCAGGAGTGGTGATGGATCATCGGACCCTGCTCACCAGAGTCTGGGGACCCATGTACGCTGGAGACCGCAACTACCTGCGCACCTTCGTTCAGCGGCTTCGGCGCAAGCTCGAGTTCGACCCTGCCGAACCCGAGATCATCGTCACCGCCGGGAGGAGGGGGTACCGCTTCGGGCCGCCGGCGGAATTGGGCGGGCCGGCGGAGTCGGGCGATCATACAGCGCCCTGATCGGCCGGGCCCCCGGCGGTCGTTGACCGAACGTTGACGCTGCGGCGTTCAGGATCGGTGCCATGAACACCGAGTGGCAGTTCGCGGGCCTGCGCTTCCTGGACGTGCGCGACCTCAAAGGCACGGCCATCCTCGACACGGACGGCGCCAGGTTGGGCAGCGTCGGCGCCGTGCTGCCGCGACTGGACGGCGCCGTCGACATCCTGATCGACAAGGACACCCCGAGAGGGCGGGTCTTCCGGGTGGCCCTCGACGACGTCGAGATCGACGAGCTCGGACGGCTCTGGCGGCGGCCCGGCTGGCGGGTCTACCGGGTCGCCGTCCCGGCCGCGGCCGAGTCGTTGACCGAACGTTGACCCTCAGATGACGAGACTTCTGCGCATGAACCTCTGCGTCGCATCCGATCGGTCGGCCCGCTGATGCTCGATCTGCTCATGCTCGCCATCCTCGCCGTCCTGGTGGCGATGAGCTTCCTCTACGTCTACGGCCTCGAGAAGCTCTGATGAGCCAGACCCTGGGCTACATCGTCGCCTTCGTGATCGCGGTCCTGGTGACCGGTTACCTGGTCGCCGCCATGCTCTTCCCCGAGAGGTTCTGACCCGTGGCGCTCGACATCCTTGCCTTCATCGTCACCTACGGTGCGGTCTTTGCCGGCGCCTGGTTCGTCGGCGGCTACATGGTCAAGGTGTTCAAGGGCGAGCGCACCTTCCTGCACTTTGCTCTGCGCCCGATGGAGCGCGGCATCTACAAGATCAGCGGGATCGACGAGGAGCACGAGCAGAGCTGGAAGGGCTACCTAGTCGCCATGCTCCTCGTGTCGGTCGTCGGGCTGGTCTTCACCTACGTGATCCTTCGCATCCAGGGCAGCCTCCCGCTCAACCCCGAGGGCTTCCCGGGGGTGCCCTCAGCGCTCGCCTTCAACACCGCGGTGAGCTTCACCACCAACACCAACTGGCAAGCGTACACGGGCGAGGCGACGATGAGCTACCTCTCCCAGATGCTGGGCCTCACCTTCCACCAGTTCCTCTCGGCCGCGACCGGTATCGCGCTTGCGATCGCGGTCATCCGGGGCGTGGCGCGGCACAGCGCCAAGACGATCGGCAACTTCTACGTGGACATCGTCCGCTGCACCCTCTACGTCCTCATCCCCATCGCCGTGGTCGCCACCATCGTCCTGGTCGCGAGCGGCGCCATCCAGAACCTCAACGGCTACACGTCGGTCACCACTCTCGAGGGCGTCGGCCAGACCATCGCCCAGGGACCGATCGCGGCCATGGAGGCGATCAAGGATCTGGGGACCAATGGCGGCGGCTTCCTCAACGCGAACTCGGCCGCACCCTTCGAGAACCCGACCGGGCTCACCAACGCCTTGGAGATCTTCCTCTGCCTGGTCCTCCCCTTCGGCCTGGCCGTCACCTTCGGCAAGTGGGTCGGCAACGTCAAGCAGGGTCTCGCGCTCTTCGGCGCGATGGCGATCATCCTCGTCGGGGGCGCAGCCTTCGCAGCGCAGCAGGAGCAGGCCGGCAACCCCGCCCTCAGCAGCACGGCGGTGAGCCAGGTCGCGACCGGCAACGAGTCGGGCGGCAACCTGGAGGGCAAGGAAGAGCGCTTCGGCTCCATCCAATCCGCCCAGTTCGCCGCCTCGGCGACGGGGACCAGCACCGGCTCCGTGGACGCCGCCAGTGACAGCTTTACCCCGCTGGGTGGGATGGTCCCAATGGTGCTCATCCAGCTTGGTGAGATCACTCCTGGTGGCACCGGTTCCGGTCTCTACGGCATGGTGGCCTTCGCCATCGTCGCCGTCTTTCTGGCCGGCCTGATGGTGGGGCGGACCCCTGAGTACCTGGGTAAGAAGATCGAGGGACGCGACATCAAGTACGCCGCGCTCGCCATCCTCATCCTGCCCCTCTCCATCCTCGGTTTCGCGGCGCTCGCGGTGCTGACCACAGCCGGCCAGGCCGGTCCGCTGAACCCCGGTCCCCATGGCTTCAGCGAGATCCTCTACGCCTACAGCTCGACGACGGGAAACAACGGCAGCGCCTTCGCCGGTCTCAGCGCCAACACCCTCTTCTACGACACCACCCTGGCCGCCGCCATGTGGCTGGGCCGGATCATCTTCGTGATCCCGGTGCTGGCCCTGGCCGGTTCGCTGGCCAAGAAGAAGATCGTTCCCGCCGGGGCGGGCACCTTCCCCACCGACACCCCGCTGTTCACCGCGCTGCTGATCGGCACCATCCTGATCGTCGGTGCCCTGACCTTCTTCCCGGCGCTGGCACTCGGGCCCATCCTCGAGCAGCTCCAGCTCCACGCCGGCATCCTCTCTCACCCCTAAGGAAACAACGGTCATGACAGTCATCGCCAGCACAGGTGGGCTTCCCCAGCCGCGCAAGCGCCGCCGGCAGAGCAGCCTGTACGACCCGGCCATCCTGGTTCCCGCCGTCGGGGCGAGCTTCCGGAAGCTCAACCCCCGTGTGATGGCCCGCAACCCGGTGATGTTCGTGGTCGAGGTCGGTGCCGTGATCACCACCTACGTCTTCATCACCGGCTTCTTCAACCACGGGGACCAAGGCTTCGTCGGACAGGTCTGCCTCTGGCTCTGGTTCACCGTCCTCTTCGCCAACTTCGCCGAGGCGGTCGCCGAGGGGCGTGGCAAGGCGCAGGCGGCGAGCCTCCGGCGGACGCGTTCGGACACCGTCGCCCGCCGGCTGGTGGGCGGCGCGGGTGGGAGCGAGGAGCGCGTCCCCGCTCCCGAGCTGCGCAAGGGTGACATCGTCGTCTGCGAGGTCGGAGACATCATCCCGAGCGATGGCACGATCATCGCGGGGATCGCGTCTGTCGACGAGTCGGCGATCACCGGCGAGTCGGCCCCGGTCATCCGCGAGGCGGGCGGCGACCGGAGCGCGGTCACGGGCGGCACGAGGGTGCTCAGCGACCGCATCGTCATCGAGATCACCCAGAACCCCGGCGAGACCTTCATGGACCGCATCATCGGCCTGGTCGAGTCGGCCTCGCGGCAGAAGACGCCCAACGAGATCGCGCTCAACATCCTTCTCGCCAGCCTCACCATCATCTTCATCATCGCCGTTGTCACCCTGCAGCCCTTTGCGCTCTTCGCCGGAGCATCGGTGTCGGTCGTGGTGCTGATCGCGCTGCTGGTCTGCCTCATCCCCACCACCATCGGCGCGCTGCTCTCGGCCATCGGGATCGCGGGTATCGACCGCCTCCTCCAGAAGAACGTGCTAGCCATGTCGGGCCGCGCGGTGGAGGCTGCCGGTGACGTGGACGTGCTACTCCTCGACAAGACCGGCACCATCACCCTGGGCAACCGCCAGGCCACCGAGTTCATCCCCGCGCCCGGCATCGAGATGCAGCGCCTGGTAAAGGCGGCAGACTTGGCGAGCGTCGCCGACGAGACCCCCGAGGGCCGCTCCATCGTGGCTCTGGCCCGGCGCATCGGCATCGCCGAGGAGCCGGACATCCACTCCTGGGAGTTCGTCCCCTTCACCGCCACGACCCGGATGAGCGGCGTCGACCGCGGTACTTTGAGCATCCGCAAAGGCGCCGGGGACGCGATCGCCTTCTGGTGCTCGGGCGAGACCAGCCACGAGCTGCCGGCGACGGTGCGCGATCAGGTCGAGACCATCGCCCGCAGCGGCGGCACCCCACTCCTGGTCGCCGAGAACCGCACGGTGCTGGGCACCATCCACCTCAAGGACATCGTCAAGCCCGGCATCAAGGAGCGGTTCGAGGACCTGCGCCGGATGGGCCTGCGCACGGTGATGATCACCGGTGACAACCCGCTCACCGCCAAGGCGATCGCCGAGGAGGCGGGTGTCGACGACTTCCTCGCCGAGGCCACTCCCGAGAACAAGCTGGAGCTGATCCGTGCCGAGCAGGCGGGCGGCAAGCTGGTCGCGATGACCGGTGACGGGACCAACGACGCACCGGCGCTGGCCCAGGCCGATGTCGGTGTGGCCATGCAGAGCGGCACCCAGGCCGCCAAGGAGGCGGGCAACCTGGTCGACCTCGACAGCGACCCGACCAAGCTGATCGAGATCGTCGAGACCGGCAAGCAGATGCTGATCACCCGGGGTGCGCTCACCACCTTCAGCGTCGCCAACGACGTGGCCAAGTACTTCGCGATCATCCCGGCGATGTTCGCCGTGGCACTCCCACCCCTCAAGGCGCTCAATATCCTGCAGCTGAAGACGCCGGAGAGTGCCGTTCTCTCGGCGGTGATCTTCAACGCCCTGATCATCGTCGCGCTCATCCCGCTGTCCCTTCGCGGCGTCAAGTACCGCGCCGTCGGCGCCGCGTCGCTGCTCCGCCGCAACCTCCTTCTCTATGGGGTCGGCGGGGTCATCCTCCCCTTCATCGGCATCAAAGCCGTCGACATCGTAATCACCACCCTTCACATGATCTGAGCTGAAAGAAGATGTTTCGCAACTTCCCCAAGGAACTGCTCGTCGCGGTGCGGATCACCCTGGTGATCGCCGTCCTCGGCGGCCTCGTCTACCCGCTGGTGATGCTGGGCGTCTCCCAGGTGGCCTTCAACAGCCAGGCCAACGGCGGTCTGATCAAGAACTCCAGCGGGACCGTGATCGGCGCCAACTTGGTCGGCGAGTGCTACTACGAGACCAAGAACGTGTCCGGGACCGCGGTCTTCCAGACCACTCAGTACCAGGGACACACCTTCTACACGGTCGACCCCCGCTACTTCCAGGGGCGTCCCTCCTACTCCGTGCAGGAGACCTCCAGCGGCACCGAGGTGGTGATGCCCCTCGATCCGCCGTGCGAGTCCAACAACTCGCAGGGGAGCAACCTCGCACCCAGCAACGCGCTACTGATCGAGCAGGTCGACACCTACGCCGGCTACCTGCACTGCGTGGGCATCGATACCGCCGGCTCCTTCACCGCCGCCCAGCTGCAGCAGGCGGTCACCGACCCGAGCGCCCACTGCCTGAGCGCCGGCGCCACCACCACCCCCATCCCCGTGGACCTGGCCACCGGCGACTTCACCAGCTACGACCCCGACATCAGCGTGGCCGCGGCGCTGGCCCAGGTCAACATGGTGGCCGAGGCGCGGGGCCTCAACCCGGCCAAGGTGCAGGCGGTGGTGGAGGCGAACATCACCGGCCGCGTCCTCTGGATCTTCGGCGAGTCCGACGTGGACGTTCTGCAGCTCAACCTGGCCCTGAACAAGGCGTTGGGCGCACCCCCGGCACTCGGGTGACCGGGCCCCGCGGTGGCGTCGTTGGGGTGCACGGGCCGATGGAGCCTTCCTGGGTACACTGGAGGCCGTAGGAGCCCGCCCCGGACCTGGCAGGACGGGTGCGCGAGAGGGCGATGAGCAAATCCCGCAGCGAGCCACCCGCCGCCCGCGGAGATGAGGCGGCAGCCCCCGCCATCGCGGCGGTGGCCGGTCCCCCCTCCCCGCCGCGAGGCAAGCTCAAGGCGTTCCTCGGCGCGATGCCGGGGTCGGGCAAGACCTTTGCCATGCTCCGTGAGGGTCGCGATCGCCGCGACGGCGGCGAGGACGTGGTGATCGGCTTCATCGAGACCCACGGGCGGGCCCGCACCGCCGAGGCGATCGGCACCCTGGAGGTGCTGCCCCGGATCACCGTCGACTACCGCGGCACCCAGCTCTCCGAGATGGACGTGGAGGTCGTGCTCGCCCGCCGTCCTCAGATCGTCCTGATCGACGAGCTGGCCCACACCAACGCTCCCGGGGTGCGCCATCACAAGCGCTGGGAGGACATCGAGGAGATCCGCGACGCGGGCATCGACGTGATCACGACCATGAACATCCAGCATCTGGAGTCGGTGAAGGACGTGGTCGAGCGGATCACCGGGATCACCGTCCACGAGACGGTGCCGGACAGCGTCCTCGACCGTGCCGACGAGGTCCAGTTCATCGACATCACCCCCGAGGCACTCCGCAAGCGGATGCGCCACGGCAACGTCTACCCGGCCGAGCGGGTGGACATGGCGCTGCGCAACTTCTTCCGCCCGGGCAACCTGGCCGCGCTCCGCGAGCTGGGGCTCAGGCTGGTGGCGGAGCGCGTCGAGGTGGAGCGGGGAGGCGTCCAGGCACCCCCGGAGGACGTCCTGACCGCCGTCTCGGGGGGACCCTCGGCGGAGGCGCTGATTCGCCGCGGCGTCCGTCAGGCGCGCCGGCGGCGCGGCTTCTGCACCGTCGTCCACGTGCGCTCCATCGAGGACGCGGCCGGGGAGTCGGGGCCCGAGGCGCCCTGGCACCGGCTCGCGGTCGAGCTCCAGACCACCGTTGTGGAGCCGGAGTCCAACGACATCGCCGCCACCTTGGTGACCCTCGCCCGCGAGCGCGGCTGCCGCCACGTGGTCATGGGGGAGCCGCACCCCCGCGGCTTCCTTGCACAGTTGCGCTCGACCGTGGTCGACCGGGTGATCGAGGGTCTCCCCGACACCGACGTCCACGTCATCGCCCGCTATGCCGCCGCCCCCTACGCCCCTCAGGACCGCCCCGACCCCGACTCCCTGCTGCGGAACATGAAGGAGCCCCGCCGTCGCGGCGGGCTCCGCCTCTACATCAGCTACGCACGCGGGGGCGGCGCCACCACCCGGATGCTCGACGAGGCCCGCCGTCGCGCCTCTCGTGGGACCGAAGTTGTCGTCGGCGCGGTGAGCGGGGGCGGTGCCGCCCGGCTGGGCACCCTCACCCTGCTGGGCGGCCCCGGGTCTCCCGCATCGCGGGGGGTGCTCGATGTGGAGGCGCTGCTCAGCCGCAACCCGGATGTCGTGGCCGTCGACGACCTCGCCGGACTGACCACCACGGGCCGGCTGGTCGGTCACGTCCTGCCGCGCATCCGAGCCGCCGGCATCAACGTCATCGGCACCGTCCACCTGAGTGACCTGCACAGCACCGTGGGCCTGATGGGGACGCTGCTCAATCGCCCGGCAGACCGGCCGATCCTCGACGACTCCTCGTTCGACGCCGCCGACGAGGTCGAGCTGGTGGACGTCCCGCCCGCCGAGCTGGAGGAGAGGCTGCGCCAGGGGGAGATCATGCCCCCGGCGGAGGCGATCAAGGCCCTCCAGGGCGAGTTCCGCCCCGACGTGCTCACCACGCTCCGGGAGATGGCACTGCGCCGGGTGGCCGAGCACTGCGACCGGCGTCTGGTCGCCTACATGAGCACGGCGCGCATCAATGAGCCGTGGGAGGCACGCCCCCGCGTCCTGGTGCTGGTCCCGCCCCAGCTCGGCCAGGATGCCGTCATCCGCCGCGCCGCGGCCCACGCCACCCGCCGGGACGACGCCCTGACCGCGGTCTCGGTGCGATGGGGGTCGCGCAGCGAGGACGAGAAACGGCTGCTCGGCGGTTACGCCACCCTCACCCACCAGCTGGGCGGCGAGTTCGTGACCATCGACGGCAACGACGTGGCCGCTACCGTCGCCGCCTACGCCCGCGGGCACCGGATCACCGAGATCCTGGTGATGCGCAGCGGCCGCAACAGCAGCTCCAAGACCCTCCGGCGCCTCATCCGGCTGATGGCCGACGTGGACGTGCACGTCGTCGCCGCCAACGACGCCTAGATCCCATAGCTTCTTGTCAAGCCTCAGGGGGGGTTGGAGGTGCCTTGGTGGCGCTGCCATGCGCCGCGTCGAACGCCTTGCCACCGCGCCAGACGCCCCAGACGAGTGAGAGGGC
>JBEKGP010000039.1:0-24554 GCA_050012735.1 Candidatus Dormibacteria bacterium | reverse complement strand
ATGGCGAAGAGCGAGGGCCGGTCACTAGGCGCATCGGTCGCATTGCCGGATAGCAGGGTGCCGGTCTCCCCGCAAGGTCAAGATCGGTGCGATTCTGACCCCTGCTCGCGTTATATCAGCAGCCGTAGGCGCACTGGGTGCCGCCGAAGCCGGCGTAGATCACAGCCCAGAAGATGATCCCGAGCACGGCGGTGACGACTCCGAGCACCAGCCCTGCGATCGCCATCCCCATGCCGGTCCCCCCCCTCCGCCTCGCGGTGGAGATGCCGACCGCGCCGAAGATGATCGCCAGCGCCCCGAGCACCCAGTCGACGCCCGGGAACCACGACAGGAAGAGGCTGATGAGGCCCAGCACCAGCGCCGTGACCGCGAAGCCGTTGCCCGACTGCGGCGGCGCGTAGGGATAGGGCGCCGCAGAGGGCGGCGGCGGCGGCGGGTACGTGCCCGGGGGCACGGGGTACGGACCCGCCCCAGGGGGGTACGCGCCCGGCGGCGCGGGGTACGAGCCGGCCCCTGGGGGGTAGGGGCTCGCTCCGGGCGGATTCGGGCCGCCCGGGGGCACGTTGAGCGGATCGGTGTATCCGGGGCCGGGCGGCGGCGCGTCCTCGCCTCCGGTCGGGTCGGGGCCTGGGGGCAGGTCAAGTCCGGACATGGTCTCTCCCGGGCGCGCCATGAGCCGGGGCGGCACCCCGGGTGCGCGGATTATGCACTGATCGGGAAGCGGCGTCCAAGGCCTCGGGCGGGTCTGGTATCCTGCCCCAACGCACGGGTCGCCGTGCTCATTGGCCTGTCCATCGATGGGCCTCTTCCGCGCCGAGGGCGCGGAGGTTCAGTCACCCTGTCAGCTGTTGTCACTGAGCGATGAAGACACCACAGTCATCCGACGTACCCCCCACTGAGGCCACGACCCCGGCGAGCTTCGCCGTCGTCCGCCATGGCGGTCACCAGTACCGCGTCACCCCGGGCGACCGGCTCGTCGTCGACCGCCTCCCCTCCGCCGTTGGCGATGTGATCGGGCTGGGGCCTGTGCTCCTCCTCTCCGACGGGAAGGGCGTCCAGGTTGATGCGGCCAGCCTCGAGGGGGTTCGGGTCGCGGCCACCGTGGCCGGGCACCGTCGCGGCCGCAAGATCAGGGTCTTCACCTTCAAGCCCAAGAAGCGGCATCGCCGCACCCTCGGCTTCCGAGCCGAGCAGACCGAGCTGGTGGTGGATCGGGTGCTCGCCAAGGGTGAGCCGCTTCCCGAGCCGGTGGCGGTCGTGGCGTTCGAGGCGCCGGGGATCGAGGAGGAGGCGGTGGCCGTCGAGGCGACCGCGCCCGAGCCCGAGGCCCCCGAGCCGCCCACGGCCCGGCGTCGCAGCCCTCGTGCCGCGGCGGTGGAGACCGGCGTCGAGGTTCCGGTCGAGGCCGAGCCGGACGCACCCTCGCATCCGGCGCGACGCGCCCGCAAGGCTGCGGAGCCCGCCGCGAAGGCCGGGGTCGAGGCCGAGCCGTCCACTTCGGCCGGCAAGGTCGAGGCGCCGCGCCGCCGCACCGCCCGCAAGACCACTTCGCCGGAGGCTGGTGAGTAGAGATGGCCCACAAGAAAGGCGGAGGCAGTTCCCGCAACGGACGCGACTCCAACTCCAAGCGTCTCGGTGTCAAGCGCGGCGACGGCTCGCTGGTGCTGGCCGGGACCATCCTGGTCCGGCAGCGCGGCACCAAGATCCTGCCCGGCGGCAACGTCGGGGTGGGCCGGGACCACACGCTCTATGCCCTGGCGAGCGGCCTGGTGGCCTTCGACCAGAAGGGGAGCGATCGGACCCGTGCCAATGTGCTCGCGCTCCCGATGCTGGATCTGGCCATGGAGGGGAGGACGTCCAGTGATGTGGACGACACGATCCCGTCCGCCGGCGACGGCCCTCTTCGGGTCGCCGAGGCTGCAGACGCGGCCGTCTGACCTCGCGGCCGCGCGCCCGTCGCGCGTGCCTGGCCTGAGCTGAGGTGTTCATCGACGAGGTCAGCCTCGATGTCGCCGCCGGTTCCGGTGGGCGCGGCGCGGTCGGCTTCCGCCACGAGAAGTACGTCCCGCGCGGTGGCCCCGATGGGGGTGACGGGGGCTGGGGCGGAAGCGTCGTCCTGGTCGTGGAGTCAAACGACAGCAGCCTGAGCCGTTACCGGGAGCGGCGCCGCTTCCACGCCCCCGACGGACGCCCGGGCGGCGGTGCGCTGCGCAGTGGTCGCGACGGGCCGGACCTCGTCCTCCCCGTGCCGCCCGGAACCGTCGTGACGGACGCCGAGAGCGGCGAGCTGATCGGCGACCTCGCCAACCCCGGCCAGCGCCTGGTCGTCGCCCAGGGAGGGCGCGGGGGCCGGGGCAACGCCCACTTCGCGGGTGCCGTCCGGCAGGCGCCCAGGATCGCCGACCTGGGGGACCCGGGGGCGCAGCGGCGCATCCACCTGGAGCTCAAGCTGATCGCGGACATCGGTCTGGTCGGGCTGCCCAACGCGGGCAAGTCCACCCTGCTCGCGGCCCTGACCGGGGCCCGGCCAAAGGTCGCCGCCTACCCGTTCACCACTCTCCACCCCAACCTGGGAGTGGCCGAGCTGAGCGGCGGGCACACGCTGGTTCTGGCCGACGTCCCCGGGCTGATCGAGGGCGCCCACGACGGCGCCGGGCTGGGCATCGAGTTCCTCCGCCACCTGGAGCGGACCAGGGTGCTCATCCACGTCGTGGACTGCTCCGCCGGTGCCGCCGAGGCGAGACGGGCGATCGAGCAGGTGGCGGCGGAGCTGGGCGCCTTCAGCACCCAGCTCGCCGAGCGGCCCACGCTGGTCGCTCTCAACAAGGTCGACCTGCCCGAGGCGGGGGAGGCGGCCGGTGAGCTCGAGCTGGAGTTCCCCGGCTCTCACCGGATCAGCGCGGCGGCTGGCATCGGCACTCACTCTCTCCTCGAGGCGGCCGCCGCTCTGGTCGCCGCCGCCCGCCACGCCGCCCCCCCTCCCAACGCCGGGTCGCCGGGCGAGGCTGGGCGCGGTCAGGGGGCCGGGGAGGCCGATGCCGCAGCGGGTGGCCACCGCGTCTACCGTCACATCTCACACGAGCCAGGGCCGCCCCGGGTGGAACGCGACCCGGACGGCGCCTACCGGGTCGTCGACCCCGCCGTGCTGCGGATCGTGGAGCGCACCGACCTCGACGAGGAGGAGGCGGTGGCGGTTCTCCACCGGAGGCTGGCCGCGGCGGGCGTCGACGCCGCCCTGGTGGCGGGCGGCTGCCAGGACGGCGACACCGTTCGCATCGGCTCCGCGGAGTTCACCTTTGCGGCGGACGCGATGAGCTCCGTGCCCCGGCCGCCCCGCCGGTCGCGCAGATGAGCCTCACCCGGGTCGCGGTCTTCGGCGGCACCTTCGACCCCTTCCACCTCGGGCACCTCGCGGTGGCGGAGCAGGCGAGGGACGGAGTCCTCGCTGATCAGGTGTGGGTGGTGCCCGCCGGGGCGCCCCCCCACCGCGGTCCGGTGATCGCCGGCACCGCCGACCGCCTGGCGATGTGCAGGGCGGCGATCGAGGGTCGCCCCCGCATCTCCGCCCTCGATGTGGAGCTGCGCCGCTCCGGCCCGTCCTACACCCTCGACACCATGCGGGACCTGGGAGCGGCACATCCGAGCACGCAGCTCTGGGTGGTCCTCGGTGCCGATGCCGCCCGGCAGACCTCCGGCTGGCACGAGGCCGCCGAGCTGTTGGGCACCTACCACTTCGTCCTGGTCAACCGCGCCGGGGAGGCGCCGATCCGCCATGCGGAGGCGATCGCCCTCGGCTTCCTGCCCGAGCGCACCCGGGTGGTGGGCATCGACTCCCCGGACATCTCCGGGACCGAGATCCGTCGCCGCATCGCGGCCGGCGAGCCACTGGACGGTCTGGTCAGCCCCGCCGTCGCCGCCATGATCGAGCAGCGACGCCTCTATCGGTGAGCCGGTCAGGTGCCTGGCCCGCGGCCGCCCGTTCGGGCCCGACCGGCGGTCGGCCGGTCCGCGCCCGCACCGATGTCATAATCGGTCGCGGATGACGTCCGAAGAGTTGGTGGAGGCGATCAGCTCCGCCGCCGCCGACAAGAAGGCGCGCGAGGTCGTGAGCATCGACCTCCGGGGCAAGACCACGATTGCAGACTTTTTCGTGGTCTGCGAGGGCGATACCGACCGCCAGGTTAGAGCCATCGTTGACAATATCGAGGAGGCCTGCCGGGCGCTCGGAGTTCGGCCGCTGCATGTCGCCGGTATGCGCGACGCCTCCTGGGCGTGCGTCGACTTCGACTCCGTGATCGCCCACGTCTTCCTTCCCGGTGAGCGGATCTTCTACGACCTCGAGGGGCTCTGGAGTGCGCCCCGGGCCGAGGTCGGCTGAGGCTGCGGCTGCCGCTCATCTCCGCGCGGCTCGGCGTCAGGCCCAGGCTGCGAAGACGCCGGCCCGTGGGGGCGCCGCTCCTTGATCCGGACGGCCTGAGCCGCCGCGGCCGAGCCTTCCGGATAGGTCTCAGCCGGTGACGATGACCGGTGGGTTGGAGGCCAGGAACTGGCCGAGGTTGATCACCGCCAGCAGCATGGCCACCGCGCCGACCGCGAGCACGGCGATGAGCGCGCCCTTCTGCCATGGCGCCAGGTCGCGACCGCCCACGGCACGCACCGGGGGGATGACCAGACCGATCACGGCCCCGGCCGCGAAACCACCCAGGTGGGCGTAGTTGTCGATGTAGCCGGAGAAGGTGAATCCGATGACGATGGTCATGAAGAGCGAGATCAGGACCCCGCGGCGCAGCGCGTGGGTCAGGCCCGCCGGGAGCTCGTGGCTCTGGACGCGACCCATGGTGAAGAGGAGGCCCAGCAGGCCCATCAGCCCTCCCGAGGCTCCCACGAAGATCGGATCTGAGAGAGGCAGGCCCAGGGTGCTGGCCAGCACGCTGGCGGCGCTGGCGGCGAAGGCGCAGGTGACGAAGGTTGCCAGCAGGGTGAGCCGTCCATAGACCGGCTCCACGATGCGACCCAGGATCACCGTCGAGTAGCAGTTGATGAGGAGATGAAGGGAGAGGTAGGAGCTGACGCCGGCGCCGGAGCTGAAGAAGCCGGGGACGTGGAGGAAGGCGGTGCTGAGATAGCGCCACCAGTCGCCGCCCGGGTAACCGGGGACGCCAACGGCTATGCCTCCGGCGCCCAGGTAACCGGGAAAACCAGGCCCACCGTAGCGAAGCCAGACGGTGTTCTCCACGAGGAAGATCACGACGAAGGTCGCCACCAGGGCGTAGGTGAGCCGCGGAGTCGAGATCAGGGCCCGCCGGGCCGGGGCCACGTAGCCGCTGTGGACCGTCTCGCGCTCAGCGAGGTCGACGGCCGCCAGCGTGGGCGGCTCGGCCCCGTCCCGGAGCGCCCGCGCTGCCGCCCGGATCTCGCCCGCACCGGGCAGGCCGGGTGGCGCCGGGAGCAGGGCGCCGGCATCGCCGGACCCCGGGTCGGCCCACATCACGCCCAGATGGACGGCCGGGTGGGCCGGTGGCGGGAGCTGCGCGGCAAGGGGAGAGAGGGCGACCAGCAGGATGTCGCAGCGTGCTGCCGGCTGCGTCCGTAGGCGGGCGTCGCCCCAGCGCAGCGCGGCCCCGATGCGGCGGTGGAGGTCGGCAAGCTGCGCCCCCGGGTCGTCCGGGGGCTGGAAGAAGCCGACCAGGGCAGAGCGGGTGCCGGTCCAGGCCACGGTCACCAGTGCGTAATCCGAGCCCAGCTCACCGAGCCGGCTGTCCCGGGGGTCGGCGAGGCGGAGGTGGTACCGGGTCACCAGCTGCAGGCCGACCAGCCGGGCGAGCGCCGGCGGTTGGGGGGGCAGCCCTCCCTCGTCGGACCAGCTGTTCTCCGTCACCGGGCCAGTCTATCGGCGCGGAGGGGGGAGACCTCGCCAGGAGACGTGGATGGACCCCGAGGCGCGGGTGGACGTTCGCGCTATTGTCCACCGGCGATGAGCCGCTGCCCCTCGTCGCCGCTGGTGCTGCCGTGAGCTTGGACCGCCACCTCACCCTCGGGCCCCTCTATCGCGAGATGCGCGCCGGTCTCGGTGACGTCGGGCGAATCCGGGTCACCGTGGAATTCCAAGAGCGCACGTTGGCGGCGCCGGACGGCGGGCAGGGTGTCGCGGAGCCCGTCAGCCTCGTCCTGGAGACGTTCGTCGAGTACGAGGATCGGGTGCTCGACCGCGCTCAGGTTGCCCTGCACGGGCCCGGCCAGCCACAGCGCTTCCTGGTCGCGCGCCACGGCTCTGCCTTCGTCTACAGCCTCGACGGGGGCGAGCGTTGGGGCCGGCTGGTCGCCCATCCTCGGATCTTCGACCTGGAGGAGTTCGAGGCCGAGTTGGGCCAGATCCTCGTCGAGGACGCGACCTACGACGTGTTCGACGGCAGCGGCGACCTGCCGGGATCGGCGGGATCAGAGGCGGGGCCGGAGCGGTCCGTCGATGCCCTCGACGTCAGCATGGACCGGGAAGCCTTCCTCCGCCTTCTCCGGATCTTCTCGGCCGACGTCGACGATGACCCCGACGGGCCCGCGCTCGACGCCTTCTCGGTCAGCGTCCAGGCCGCGGACGACGTCTGGCTGCAGTACTGGTGGTCGTTGAGCGACAGCGCCTCCGAGGCCGACGTCGTCCCCCTCAAGGTGCGCTGTAGCGTGTCCATCCGGGTCGCCGCCCTGGATCCGGAGGAGAACACTCCAGTCCGCCTCGATCAGACGCTGCCGGACATCGCCGACCTCGACGGGGTGTGGGCGATCCTGCGCCACGGCACGCCTGGCGTGGGGCAGGCGCAGCCGGGGCCGGACGCGCTCTAGCGGGGCGCTGGGGACCGGCGCCTGCTGGCACCGACCGCTGGGAACCGGTCCCTGCTAGGTCCCCGGCGTGCTCGGTGATGGGGAAGGCGTGGGTGCGACCGTGGGCGACGGGGTCTGATAGGGCTGGGAGAAGGGGGTGTTCGACGCCGTCGGCTCCCCGATGCAGTTGGGGTTGCAGATCGGGCCCCCGACGCCCATCGAGCTGTCGGGGCCGGTGCCCGGGAGATACCACGAACCGCCCGCCTCGTACACGTCGGAGGGCGTCGGGTACCAGACCACCGGGGTGTTGGCGGTGGCGCCCTCCATGTAGGCCTGCCAGATCGGCGCCGCCCCGGTGACGCCACTCGTGACGCCCGGCGTGAGCCCGTAGGTTGGGCTCTCGCCCTGGGGATCACCCACCCAGACCGCGGTGAGGACGTTCGGGGTCCAGCCCACGGTCCAGTTGTCGTAGTTGTCGTATCCGGACCCGCTGGTGCCGGTCTTGGCGCTGGCGGGGCGACCCGGCAGCGAGAGCTTCTGGTAACTGCCGAAAGCCGCCAGGCGGTACTGGGCCTGGCTCAGCGTCTCGTCCATGATGTAGGCGACGTTCTCCGGGACCACCCGCTGGGCGTTGGCCGCCGCGTTGTAGGTCCAGACGGTGGTGCCGCTCGCCGCATCGGTGATCTTCGTGACCGGCGCCGGGGCGTGGTGGATGCCGAGGTCGGCGATGGTGGCGGCGCCGTCGGCGAGGTCCAGGGGGCTGACCTCGAATGTCCCCAGGGTGAACGAGTACTCGCTGGACGATGGGAAGTTCTGGCCCTGGAGCAGGGTGATCCCCGCGTCGACGGCGAGGGTGGCGATGGGGAGCACGCCCACCGCGTACTCGGTCCTGACCGCAGGCAGGTTGAGGGAGTTGCCCAGGCAGTACTCCATCTCGCAGAAGCCGTAGCCCGCGGATGAGCCCTCATAGTCCTTGGGGGTCCACCCGTTGAGGCTCATGGTCTCGTCCGAGATCTGCGTCGTCATCGTGTACTGGCGCGAGGCGATCGCGGCGGTGTAGGTGAAGAGCTTCATGGTGGAGCCCGGCTGGCGCTCCCCGATGGCCAGGTTGTCCTGACCGTAGACCGGGCTGTCGTAGTTGGCGCTGCCGGTCATCGCCAGGATCTCCCCGTTCTCGGGGTCGAGGCTCACCAGGGCGCCATCGCCGCCCGCTGCCCTCTGCACGAACCAGCCGGGGTTGGAGGTGATCACGTTGTGCACCGTCGCATCGCCCAGCGCCTGGTCTTGCAGGTTGAGCGTCGTGTAGATGTCGTAGCCGCCGGGGTCCTCGAAGCCGTCGCCGTTGAAGAGGGTGGGGAGGTAGTACTTGGTGAGGTAGTTGAGGAAGCTCGAGGTGTTGGCCCCGTCGATGATGGTCGGCGGAAGGTACTGCTGCCACGTGTAGTACTTGAGCGGCTCGGCCGCGGCCGCGGCCGCCTGGGACTGGGTGATGCTCCCGACCGTGACCATCGCCTGCAGCACGGCGCCCTGCCGCTGCTTGGCACCCGCAGGGTTGACGTCGGGGTCGAACTCCGAGGGGGCCTGGGGCAGCCCGGCGAGCATCGCCGACTGGGCGAGGTCCAGGGCGCTCGCGGGCTCGTGGAAGTACAGCTCCGCCGCGGTCTGGATCCCGATCGCCTGGTTCCCATAGGGGATGCGGTTCAGGTACATCTCCAGGATCTGGTCCTTGGAGAAGTCGTTGACCAGCTCGGTCCCGAGGATGATCTCCTTGATCTTGTAGGCAAGGCTGCCGTTGTCCTGCAGGAAGCTGATCTTGGCGAGCTGCTCCGGGATGGTGGACGCGCCGCCCGCGTCGGTGTGGCGCAGATAACCCACGCCGGCCTCCGCGATCCGTCCGAGATCCAGGGAGCTCTCCGTCCAGAAGTGGCGATCCTCGATGTCGACGGTCGCCTCCTGGAGGTACGGCGAGATGTCGGCGAGGGCGGCGTGGAGGTGGAAGGTGCCGGACGGGTGGATGACGTCGATGAGGGTGCCGTTCGCCGCATAGACGTTGGTGTCGACGGGGTCCTCCATCGAGGCCACGGTCGACGCCTCCGGGATCTGACCGAGGTAGATGTTGTACCCGGCGTCGACGGTGACCGCGGCGCCCGCCGCGATGCTGGAGAAGAGGGCCAGGAAGAGCAGGGAGGTGCGCAGGAGGGGCCGTCGCCGCCGCGGTGCCTTCCGCTTCCTGCCGAGCAGGAGGTCGCGTCGATTACGGCGCCGCGCCGAGGCCGGGATCGCTTCGGCTCCGTTGCGCGTGGCACCACCGCCGGCCCCCGCGCCGTTCGAGCCTCCGCGGGGCCGGACGCTGCCGGCCCGCACCCTGCGGGGGCGGGGGTTGTCGGGGGGTATGGCGGGCACGATGCTGATGAAGCTCCGATGAGGTGGCGCGGGGTGGGGGTGGGGCCGCTCAGGGGAACGCCCCCGAGCCCGGAAAGGTTACGCCCCGTTGAGGATGGCGGCGACGCTGTAGAGCCCGAGGACCATGGCGGCGATCGCGGCGCCGACCCAGGGAGGGCCGTTGCCCTCCTCGATCCAGAAGGGGCCGGCACGCCGCATGCCCCGGCCGCCCTCGTCCAGGGGGATGCTGGGCATGACCGCACCCTACCACGACGGTCCCGTCACGGAGGCGTCACCTCCTGCGGCCCGGAGGCGCCTCCGGCGGCGTTCGAGGGCGCGGATCGCGAGATCCAGGACGCAGACGTGTGGCAGCTCGATGACAAGTCCCCGGCCGGGCGGGGGCCCGCGAATCTGGCGATGACACAATCGGGCGAGATATGGCTGTCCAAGCGCTCCCCGTCGCCCCGGCGCCGATCGCCCTTCCGCCGATGCCGCGCAGCGCGGAGGAGACTGGCCTCCCGTTCAGCTTCGTCTGCGATCTGGTCCTGAAGGTCCTCTACTTCAACGGCAGCATGCTGGGCGGTGATGTTGCCCGGCACGTGTGCCTGCCGTTCCCCTTCGTTGAGACCACTCTCAAGTTTCTGGCCGACGAGGGCTATTGCGCCTCCGCCGGGGTCAGGGCCGCGGTGCTCGCCGAGGACGAATCGATCAACGCCGGCATGCAGTTCACGATCACCACCACCGGCCGGCAGCGCGCCCGGGAGCTTCTCGAGATCAACCAGTACGCCGGCCCGGCGCCGGTTCCGATCGCCGACTACAACGCCATGGCCGCACGCCAGGCGGACGTGGGGATCGCCGTCAACCGAGCGCGCCTCCACGAGGTCTTCTCCCACCTGGTGCTCAACCAGCGGGTGCTCGACCACCTCGGTCCGGCGCTCTCGGCACGCCACGCCTGCTTCCTCTACGGACCCTCGGGCAACGGCAAGACGAGCATTGCCGACGCCAGCGCACGGGTGATGGGCCCGCCCGTCTTCATCCCCCGCGCGCTCTACGTGCACGGCGAGGTCATCCGCTTCTACGACCCCATCTACCACACCCCGATCGACCGCCCGCTGCCACCCCACGACACCCGCTGGCAGCTTGCCGAGAGGCCCGCTGTCAAGGCGGGCGGCGAGCTGACCCCGCGCATGCTGGAGTTGGGTTTCGATGCCGCCCTCGGCTTCTACGAAGCCTCACTCCAGCTCAAGGCCAACGGCGGGCTGCTCCTCGTCGACGACTTCGGCCGCCAGCAGAAGATGTCGCCCCGCGACCTTCTCAACCGGCTGATCGTCCCCCTGGAGAACGGGGTCGACTACGTCAACATCGCCCGGGCCGGCACCAGCGTGGCGGTGCCCTTCACCTGCCTGCTGATGCTCAGTACCAACCTCGAGCCTCACAACCTGATGGACGAGGCCTTCCTGCGCCGGGTCCGCTACAAGGTGCACGTCCCCGACCCCACCGTCGAGGAGTTCGTCGAGATCTGGCGAAGGGTCTGTGCCGCCCAGGAGATCCCCTATCGCGAGGCGGTCATCGCCGACCTCATCCGGCGTCACTACATCGAGAAGGGCCGTGACTTCCACGGCTCCCACCCGCGTGACCTGCTGGAGCACGTCATCCATCTCTGCCGCTACCTGGGGCGCGAGCCCGAGCTCACCACCAAGTTGCTCGACGAGGCCTGCGAGACCTACTTCGTCGACGACTCGGTCGAGGAGTGACCTCCGGGCGTCCCCCTTCCCTGGTGTGCTGATCGGGGAGCACGTGGTCCCCGGGTAGACTGTGGTCCCTCTGGGGCCGGTAGCTCAGCTGGGAGAGCGCTGCCCTCGCACGGCAGAGGTCCGGGGTTCGAGTCCCCGCCGGTCCACGTCCCCATCAGGCAGGCCTGATGGTGGCCCCTCGCAGTTCTCACAGGGGCTCGCCGCCCCTCGGCGGCGCGGCCAAGCCGCGCTCGCCTCACCTCGCCATGCGAGCGATCGGTCGCGACTGCGACCTCGGTGTCCCGGGCATGGCAGCATGGAAGACATGACTGTGGATCTCCCCCATGACCAGTCCGAGCTCAGCCGGCGCACTCGAGCCGCCTACGACCGCCTCGCCGGGGTGTGGTCGTCAGCCACAGACGACGGGCCCTTCAATGGGCTGCTGGAGCGCCCGGCGCTGCGGGGACTGGTCCCGGTGCCGCTCTCCGGGTTGTCGGTGCTCGACGCCGGCTGCGGCGCGGGCGCGCAGGCCAAGTGGTTGCTCGACCAAGGCGCCGACGTCATGGGCATCGACCTCAGCCCCGGCATGGTCGAGGAGGCACGCCACCGATGTGCCGGTCGCGGCCGCTTCCTGGTCGCGGACCTGGCTGAGCCGCTCCCCCTTGAGCCCCAATCGCTGGACGGCGTCATCTCATCTCTGACGCTCCATTACGTCCGGGAGTTGCGGGTCCCGCTCGCCTCTTTCGCACGGGCGCTTCGCCCGGGTGGTTGGGTGGTGATGTCCCTGGACCATCCCTTCGGTCCGCCGCTGCCCTCTCAACGCGGCGGGTACTTCGATACCGAGCTGGTGGAAGATGCCTGGCGCAAGGGAGAGGTCGAAGTTACCCAGCGATTCTGGCGGCGACCTCTCTCCGCTGTGGTGGATGCCGTCGCCGACACCGGCTTCGCCGTCGATCGGATCGTCGAGCCCCAACCGTCGGCGGAGGCGCTGCGCCGGTTTCCTCGCGAGCTCACCCCGGTCGTCGGTTCTCCGTGGTTGATCGTCTACCGGCTGCTCCTGCATGCGCAACCCTCCTGAGGGAGGTCCGCCGCACTACTGGGCAGACCTCTGAAAGCTCAGGGCCGCCGACGAACAGGCTCGAAGCGGAGCTGTCCCATCTGCTCCACCCGGCGAGGATTCCCGGCGGATCGCCCGCGTGGCGGGATGAGCCGAGTCGGGCTTGGCCCGACCGGCAAGGGGCGGCGAGCCCCTGTCAGAACTCCGAGGGGCCCCCAGCCGGCCTGCTTGATGGGGAGGTGCCCTTAACGAGAAGAGGGCGCCCCGGAGGGCGCCCTCTGCATCGACGCGACGGCCGCGTCTAGGTGGCCCGCCGTTGCCAGCGGGTCTTCTTGAGCATCTTCTTGTGCTTGTGCTTGCGCATGGCCTTGCGCCGTTTCTTGATGACCGAGCCCACGAGCGCCTCTCCATGCGGGCGGCTGTTCAGCTGCCCATCCGGCAATGCTTGATCCTATGTCAGCGGGGGCCGACTATACGCGATCCTCGGGATCGCCTGCTTCTCGGCTCTCCACGCAGGGCCTCTCGCCCCGGCTCCGGCTCAGGCCGGAGGGCCTCCCGCGCCGCTCCTGGCGAGCGCCTCCCGCAGGCGGCCCGCGGTGACCTCCAGGTGCTCGGGCAGGACCTTGACGTCGGCCAGCACCGGCATGAAGTTGGTATCGCTTCCCCAGCGGGGCACCACGTGGAGGTGCAGGTGGTCCACGCTGGCGCCGGCTGCCGACCCGAGGTTGAATCCGACATTGAACCCGCCGGGCTGCATGACGCGGGAGAGGGCCTCGAGGGCCCGCTGGGTCGCCGCCATGACCGCCAGGCACTCCTCCGCGGCCAGGTCGCGCAGATCCGGGGCATGGCGCCGCGGCGCGACCATCACGTGCCCGCTGCTGTACGGGAAGCGGTTCATCAGGGTGAGCGTCCGCTCCGCCCTCTCGACCACCAGGCCGCCCTCGGCCCCTGATGCGGCGGCGGCGCAGATGAAGCAGCCCTCCGGTGCCGGGTCGGTGCCCGTCACGTAATCCATCCGCCAGGGCGCCCAGAGCTGTCGCATCCCGCGGACGTTACCCGATGGCAGCGGGGAGACGGGGTGTGCGGCGGCCGGCGTCAGCGGGCTCCCTCTGACCCGCCGGTGACTCCGCCGCGCGAACGGCCCGAAGAGATCAGACACGGCGTTCGCATTCACGGTCTCACACGAATCCCGTTACGGGCCTGTGGCCGGAAGCTCGGCCTCGTCGTGCCACTCCTCCCCCTAGCCTTCATGGAGCCGTCTAGTGCATTTGAACTACATGCAGGTGAGACCACCGGGCGGCGGAGGAACTCAGGTCATGGGCACTGGCAGAATGCGCCGGCGATCTCTTCGGATCGCCCTGGTCATGGGAGCCGTGGTGGCGAGCACCGCGGTGATCGGCTGGGGCGGCTTGGCGGCGTGGAGTGCCTACACCGAGAACGCGGGCAACAGCGCGGCTGCCGGCACCCTCTCCCACGCCAACGGCCTGGCCTGCGTTTCGAGCCTGGGGGTGGTCCCCACCTCGGGCACCGGCTTCTGCACCGCGACGATCACCATCGCCGGGGTGGACCCGGCGAACTGGACCAGCACCGTCAACACCATCAAGATCGCCAACACCGGATCCCTGAAGAGCACCTTCACCCTCAGCATGGGGACGGTGCTCCAGGCCCCGAGCGGCAGCCTCTGCGCCGACGTGACCCTGGGCGTGACCGACCTCAACACGGGCAGCCCGGACAACGGCACCGTCTGGGCCCCCACCGCGCTGACCGGCACCTTCACGGCGACCAGCCTGTACAGCAACGCCGCCGCGCCTGTGCTCAGCTGGACCGGCGGTGGGACCGCCGGCACCGGGACGGGGGCGACCGCCGACACCTTCACCGTGACCGCGGCTCCGGGTGCCGGCTTCGCCACCCACTACGCCGACGCCGGCACCAGCTGCACCTTCGGACTTCTCTTCACCCAGACGGCTGCCTGATCCCGGCGGCGCCCTGAGGGGTGGGGGATCGCCTGGCCCGGGGTGGCGCTCCGAGCGGGGGGTACGGACGGCCGGACGGCGGCCCGATGCCGGCGACGCCCTGAGAGGGCGGGCCCTCTGGGCCGCGCGGGTGCCGGCTCGCCGGGGCACCCCTGGTGGAGACGGGGAGGCTCGAACTCCCGACCTCTTGCATGCCATGCAAGCGCTCTCCCAGCTGAGCTACGTCCCCTGGGGAGCCACATGGTACCGCGGTCTCACGATCGCTTGGCCTCTGCGCCGGACCTGCGCCAGTGGTCCGCGGGGTCCCGAGTTTGGCGGGATTGCAGTCCCACCGGGCTGTACGGGGCGACTATGATCACGCGAGCGCAACGGCCGCGCCGGCTGGTGGTACCAGTCGACAACGTCGTGGGCGTCAGATGGGATGAGGTATGTGCAATGGCGATTTCCTCTGAGGAGGACGAGAGCCAGTCGATGGCTGGCGACCGCCCGCAGCCGGCTCCGAGAGGGCGCCGTGGGGGGGCTGCGCCCCACATCGAGAGCGAGTCGCCGGTGGTCCGCGCCGGGGAGCGACTGGTCCACCGTATCGAGGCGTTGGTCGAGGAGATCGCCCGCCTGCGCGCCGATAACGATGAGCTCCGCCAGCAGGTCCGCGATGCCGTCGCGATGTTTGACCGCGCTTCGTCCGCGGTCGGCGACTCGCGGCCGCGGCGGCGGCGGGTGGCCGAGGGTACCGTCCTCGCGGCGGTGCCGGCAGCGCCGGCGCGCCGGCGCCGTCCCCACGGTCGCGCGGCCAAGGGGCGGGCGACGCCGCCTGAGGTGACCACCGAGGTGGTGCGGGCCGTCATCGCCAAGCTCGGCCAGGGCACCGCCGCCGAGATCGCCTCCGAGATCACCAGGGCCGGCGTGAAGGTTTCCGGCCGTGCCGTCCGCTTCCTGGCGGAGCGAGCCGGCGCCGAGACCTTCCGGGGCGACGACGGCCAGCGCCGTTATCGCCTCTAGAACGGTTGATCCCGGACCTGGAGCGGTGACCCCCGGCGGCGCACGGAGCGGCGACGGCCGCGCGCAGCCGGGCGCCCCTCCTGCCGACCTGCTGCTCGTCCACGGGGACGACCACCATCGGGTCGATGAGGCGGTCCGGCAATGGCGCCGGCGCGCCGCCGCCGCCGAGCTGGGCGTCGAGGTCATCGAGGCGCCGGCCCCGCTCGAACGGGTCCGTTCCTCTCTCGCCGAGATCCCCCTGATCGACGAGCGCCGTTACCTCCTGCTCCGCGACCCGCCGCAGCTCACCGGAGGCCGGCGTTCCGGCGAGGGGGGGCGAGCTCTGGCCGATGCTCTCGAGCTGCGGGCGCCGAGCACCTCCGTCTGCCTGGTGAGCCACCAACCGGTGCCCGCCAGCCATCCCGTGATGGTCGCCGTGGGACGGCTCGGCGGTGAGGTCCGCTCATTCAAGCTGCTGCGCGGTCGCGACGTGCGGGAGTGGGCGGAGCGGGCCGTGGCGGACCGCGGGCTCCGGCTGCGTCCCGGGGCGCTCGACCACCTCCTCCGGGTGGCCGGCCCGGACCTGGGCGTCATCGCGGCGGAGCTGGACAAGCTGAGTGCCTTCTCCGGCGGCGAGCCCGTCGATGTGGAGACGGCGCGACGTCTGGTCGGCGGCGCCGAGGCGGTCGAGGTCTGGAACGTTCTGGAGAGGCTCCTCGGGGCACAGCCAGGCCGGGGCGCCGCCGCCGCAACGGAGCTGGTGGAGGAGGGCCATTCCACCCAGCACCTCATCGCCACCCTCGCCGGCCAGCTCTCCGAGCTGCGCCGCGCGCAATCCCTGCTCGGAACCGGCGGGTCAGGCGCTCGCCTGGCGACCGAGCTCCGAATCCCCGAGTGGCGTGCCGACCGGCTCGCCCGGCAGGCCCGCGCGGTTGCGCCCGCGGTCGTGGAGGACTGGCTGCACCAGCTCCACGCGATCGACGCCGCCATCAAGTCGGGGGAGACCGACGATCGGCAGGCGATGGGACGTTTTGCCCTGGGTGCGGCCCGCGCCGTGGCGCGAGGTCAGGTTCGCTGAGACCACCCGTCCCGGGGCGTGGCTACTGGTCGCTGGTTCGGCGGGTCGAAGCCGCCCGCTTGGCAGCGCCGGCCGGCTTTGCCGCCGTACCTGGCTTGGCCGCTGTGCCCGGCTTGGCCGCCGGCGCCTTGACTGCGCTGGACGCGGCCTTGGTCGCGGACGCCTTCTTGGCTCCGGTGCCCTTGGCTGCAGCGGCGGCCTTGGCGGACGCGGCCGATACTGCCTTGCCCGACCTGCCCTTGGCTCCACCGGCGGCGGCCGCGCGTGTGACCGCCTTCTCCGCCTCGCTTCCGCCCAGGACGGTGAGCTTCGCCGCCATCGCCATGATCCGGGACTTGCGCCGCGCCGCGTTGTTGCGGTGAAGGATGCCCTTCTCGGCAGCCTTGTCCAGCGCTTTGACGGCCGCGCGGAGCTCTTCCTCGATGCCGGCGATCTGGCCGCTCACGAGCGAGCGGCGCACCCTGCCGATCCGGGTCCGGACTGCCGAGCGTACGATGCGGTTACGGACGCGCTTGCGCTCACTGGAGCGGATGCGCTTCCGGGCGGAGCGAGAGTTGGCCAAGATGACACCTGTTGACTTTCTGTCGGAAACTGGGCGCGTCCCCCCGACCAACGCCCGGGAGCCTGGAGTATAGCAATCGTCCTCCAGCACGGCCCGGTCCGGCGCCCAGAATCTCTCCTCTGATGATCTTCATACCCGCCTACGCCAAGCTCAACCTTGCCCTGAGCGTGGTCGGACGGCTCCCCGATGGCCGTCACGAGCTCCGCTCGGTGGTCGTGCGCCTCGATTGGCACGATCTCGTGGGGGCCGAGGTCGTGAGGGTCGAGGTCGCTGAGGAAGCTCCGGAGATTGGGGTGACCGTCTCCGGACCGGCCGCGGTCGAGGTCCCGGTCGAGGACAACCTCGTGCTCCGGGCCGCCCGCGCCGCCCGCGCCGCCGTCTCCGCCCGTCCCGCGGGTGCCGTCCGGCTCTGCCTGGAGAAGCGGCTGCCCGCCGCCGCCGGACTCGGGGGCGGCTCTGCGGATGCGGCGGCCGTGCTCCGGCTGCTTGGTGGGGATCGCATATCCGCCTGGGACCCCGGGATGCTCCGGCTCGCCGACACGCTGGGCAGCGACGTGCCGGCCTGCCTGGCCGGTGGCAGCCTCCTAGTCGGCGGGGCAGGCGAGCGCCTCGAGCCGATCCTCCACCCGCCTCTCGACCTGACGGTCGCCGTCGCCGGGCGGAGCGGGACCGCGGCCACCTTCGCGGCCCTGACGCCGGACGAATGGCGCGGCCCCGGGCGACCCGAAGCGCTGGCGGGCCTGCTGGCCCGAGGGCGGCCGGTCGCGCCGGAGCTGCTCGGCTCCGACCTGGAAGCGGCCGCCTGCCGGGCTCATCCGGAGCTTGCCGCCGGGCTCCACCGGCTGCGGGATGCCCTGCCGGCGACCGCCTGGTACCTCACCGGTAGCGGAGGCGCCGTCTTCGCCCTTGCCGCCGGGCGCGGCGAGGCCGAGGCGGTCGCCGCCCGCGCCCGGGACCTGGGGTTCACCGCCCGTGCGTGCCGGACCGTCGCCGCCTGAGCGGTGAGGCGGCGGAGACCAGGCAGAGGGCCGGGCGAGCGCCAGCGGGTCAGCCGCCGAGAGCTGCCTACTCGGTGACGGTCGTCGCCGCTGCCTCGAGAGCGGGCTCCGACTCCCACTCCTCCTCCTCGTCGCCGGCCGGCAGCTCTGACGCCCGCCCCCAGAGGCGAAACGTCCAGACCAGCCCGATCACGGCGAGCAGCAGGGCGGCGGACACCACTCCGAGAGTCTCGGCCTCGGAGGCCCAGACCGGGTTGCCCCCGAGCTCGCCCTGGGTGAACAGCAGGATGCTGCTGACCAGCGCACCGATCGCAGCCCCCACGATCACGACGAGTGCGACGCCGGTGATCGTGATCAGGACCCGGGCGCGCGCGAGGTGAGCCAGGGCGAGGTCGGTCGCGCTCCCCGCGTCGATTGCCCTCCCCGGATGGGAGGAATTCCGATGCACCGACCAGGCGGCGAGGGCGAGCGCTGCGAGTGGGAAGAGGACGAGGTAGGGGGATACCCACTCGGTCGCGTACAGCAGGGTCGCCTCAATCTGGTTTGGCCCTGGCGAGGCGCCCGCCTCCATGATCCCGGCGGCGACATACGCCGTGGCGAGGAGGGCGATCGCCACGATGAGGCCGATCCCCAGCAGCTCCTGGATGTCCCAGGCTGCCCTGCGGCGGCGCGCGACCGTCAGCTCCGATTCGGTCTGGTCGTGATCCACGGCGGCAACTCCTCTTGTGACTCCGGGCGACGGGTGGTGCCGCCTTTTCACAGGTGGAGCGGCGGGCCGGCACAGTGTGCGCCGAGGTGGCCGGGGCGCGTGTCCCGCCTCCCGAGGGGCATTCTCCTCTGGGCCGCGCCATGCCTCCACTACAATCCGACCTCGTGCCTGCGGCTCACACCGCTCCCCCCAGCCGACCCGGCATTCTTCGTGCCGCCCGGGGCCGACCTGATGGGAGGGCGCCGGCACTCACGGACGCGAGCCGCCCTTGACGCTCCAACGTCCCTCTGACCAGGACATCGTGGTGGTCGGGGCGACCGGCGACCTCGCGGCCCGGAAGCTGCTGCCCGCCCTCTACAACCTCGAGGTCGAGGGGCTGCTCCCCGAGCACGGCGACATCATCGGGGTGGCCCCGATGGACTGGAGCGACGAGCGATTCCGGAGCCACGCCGAGGAGGCGATCAGGAGCTTCTCCCGGACCCGTTTCGAAGCCCGCCGTTTCGCGGCCTTCGCAGCTCGCCTCCACTTCGTCCCGGTCGGGCCTGACGGCGACCTCAGCGCCCTCCGGACCGCCGCCGGACGGCCCGAGCGGCTCCTCTACCTCGCCGTGCCCTCCTCCGCTTTCGCCACCCTGGCTCAGAGCCTCGGCGCCGCCGGGCTGGCGCCCGGGACCAAGCTCGTCATCGAGAAGCCCTTCGGTCACGACGTCGCCTCGGCGACTCAGCTCAACGCCGTCCTTCACGAGGTGCTCCCCGAGGATCGGATCTACCGGATCGACCACTACCTCGGCAAGGAGACGGTCCAGAACCTCCTCGTTTTCCGCTTTGGCAACTCCGTTTTCGAGAGGGTATGGAACCGCGACGCGATCGCCCGGGTCGAGATCACGGTCGCCGAGTCCCTGGGTGTCGAGCGTCGTGGCGCCTTCTACGAGGAGACGGGCGCGATCCGGGACATCGTTCAGAACCACATGTTCCAGCTGCTCGCGGTGACCGCCATGGAGCCGCCCAACTCCTTCGCTGCCGAGGCCATCCGCAACGAGAAGGTCAAGGTCCTGGACGCCCTCCATCCCGTGGATCCCGGTGCCGTCGTCCGCGGCCAGTACGCCGCGGGCACCGTCGACGGCGTGGCGGTTCCCGGGTATCGCGACGAGGAGGGGGTGGCTCCCGGTTCCGAGGTCGAGACCTTCGCCGCGCTGCGCCTCCACATCGACTCCTGGCGCTGGGCCGGCGTGCCCTTCCTGCTCCGCACCGGCAAGCGCCTTGCGGTCCGGGACACCCGCGTCGTCCTCAGCTTCCGGGAGGCCCCGCTCCACCTCTTCCGGGCGATCGGGCTCCACGCCCTGGACAGCAACCGGCTGGTGATCCGCGTCCAGCCCGATGAGGGGATCTCGATCACCTTCATCGCCAAGCGGCCCGGGCCCGAGGTGACCACCCAGCCGGTGGAGATGGACTTCAGCTACGAGGGCTCGTTCAAGGCGAGCACGCCCGAGGCCTACGAGCGCCTTCTCCACGATGCGCTGAGCGGCGACCACACCCTCTTCATCCGCGAGGACGAGGTGGAGAGGGGATGGCAGGTGGTCCAGCCCGTCCTGGACCGGCCGTCGCCCGTCAAGATGTACCCCGCCGGGAGTTGGGGCCCGGCGGCGGCCGACCGGATCGCCCGCCCCGGGCATTGGCACGACGGCTCCTCCGGGGAGCCTCGCACCGCTTTCCGGCGGCGGTCATGACAACCTCAGGAGACGCGTGATGCCCCGACTTGTCGGGATCGACCTTGGCGGTACCAGCATCCGGGCGGCCCTCGCCACCGGGCCCACCACCTACGCCGAGCGCGTGGTGCGCCGCCGGACGCCGGCCTCGGCCGGCCCCGAGGCGGTGATCGCAGCGTGCGCAGCGGCGGCCCGGGATGCTGCCGGGGGCACCCCGGACGGCATCGCCATCGGCATCCCCGGTCCCCTCGACCCCGAGAGCGGGGTGGTCTTCGCCGCCCCCCATCTCCCCGGCTTCGAGAAGCTCCCCGCTCGGGAGATGCTCTCCGCGGCCGCCGGCTGCCCGGTGGCCATCCACAACGACTCGAATCTCGCCGGCTACGCCGAATGGGCGGCCGGGATGGGCCGCGGGGCCCGGACCTTCGTCTTCGTGATCATCGGCACGGGCATCGGTGGCGCCGTGATTATCGACGGCACTCTCCTGGTCGGCACCGCCAGCACCGCGGCCGAGGTCGGGCACGTGCCCTGCAACACGGAGGGACCGCTCTGCGGCCAGGGCCACCCGGGGTGCTTGGAGGGGATCGCCTCGGGAACGGGGATCGCACGCTGCGCCGCCGCGGCCCTCGCCGC
The DNA here is from genome assembly GCA_050012735.1 of Candidatus Dormibacteria bacterium. Lineage (GTDB taxonomy): Bacteria > Chloroflexota > Dormibacteria > Aeolococcales > Aeolococcaceae > Changshengia. Next base: position 3,936 of record JBEKGP010000039.1, on the reverse strand, counting down.
CGGCGAGGAGTCGCAGTTGCAGGGCATCACCCCCCTCGACGCCTCCGCCGTCGCCGCCGCGGCCAGGGCCGGCGACCCGCTGGCCCACCGCGTCTTCGCCGACGCGGCCCGCGCCCTGGGACGTTCCTTCGGGGCCCTGGTCAACATCTTCGGCCCCGACGCCATCGCTGTGGGCGGCGGGGTTGGCAGCCAGGTCGACCTTCTCGAAGCACCGATTCGCGCCGCCATGGGCGAGATCGCCTTCGACGCCCCGCTCCGCCGCTGCCGCCTCGGTCAGGCCGAGTTGGGAAGCGACGCCGGCCTGGTGGGCGCGGTCGCCTGGGCGGGCCGCACCTTCCACCGCGACTGAGGGGCGGGGGAGGAGCGGCGCCTCGTCACCGGCTGCGCAGGCTCCTCTCCACGCCGGCGACGATCGCGCCCTGGGAGAGGTCGTAGAGACCGAGGTACTCGCCGCCACTGCGCTCGGCGAGGTCCAGACAGGCGTTGAAGCCAAAGCCGCCGAGGAGGGCGCGCCCGCTGAGGATGCCCGCGCCGGGGAGCTGGGGCCCGGTGGTGTCCCTCGCCGAGTCGATGATGAGGGTTCGGATGTGCTCGTGGCCGATCTGCTCGGCGATGCGCTGTGCCTCGACCAGCGGCTCCTCGCCGAAGAGCGAGATGTTTCCCCGACCGTCGGAGATGAGCACGATGAGCGGGTAGACGTTGGAGTCGCGCAGTCGCTCGGTCCGCACCAGCTTGAGACCGGCCACCAGCCCGTGGGTCAGCGGGGTGGTGCCGCCAACCGTGAGCCGCTGCAGCCGCGTCTCGGCGAGGTCGACGCTGTTGGTCGGGGAGAGCGCGACCCGCGCCGTGCGGCCGGAGAACACGACCAGGGCCACCTTGTCACGGCGAACGTAGGCATCGCGCAGCAGCGAGAGCACCGCGCCCTTGGTGGCCTGCATCCGCTGCTCGGCGTCCATGGAGGCGCTGGCGTCCACCACGAAGACGATGAGCGTCCCGGTCCGGCGCCGCCGGACCTTCTGGCGGAGGTCCTGGCGCTCGAGACGCAGTGCCGGTCCTCCGCCCGCCGGTGCCTCGGCGCGTCGCCTGCTCTGGTGGGGTGCGGCGGCGCGCAGGGTCGCGTCGAAGGCGACGTCGGTGGTGCGCTCAGTCTGCACCGCCCGCACGTAGCGGCCGCGCTTGTCCCGCGACTCGGAGCTGGACCGCTTGCCGGTGGCGACGCGTGACTTGCGGTCTCGAGGCAGCTTGATCGACCGTACCGGGAAGAGCTCCCCCTCGTAGAGCTGGTCGACACCGAGACGGGTGGTGTCCTCACCGGCCGTCTCGGCGCCGCGCTGGCCCGCCGACCTGTTCCCGGTCTCCTGCTCCGCGTCCGACGCCGACTCCTCGGAGCTCTGGGGCTCGCCGTCCTCCGTCGCGGTCTCCTCCCTGGCCTGCTCGGCCAGCTCCTGCATCCGCTCACGCTGCTGCTCGGCGACCTTGGAGGAGCTGCCGCTCGCCTGGCCCGGGCGGTCGCGGCGTCGGTGCCGCAGAGCGAGATCGGCCGCGACCGTGATGTCCTCGACGGTCACGGAGAGGGACTTGGTGGACGGCACCCCCGGCTCCGCGCTCGTCCCGTGCTCGACCACCGCCTCGGCCTCACGGAGGGCGCAGAGCGTCTGGGCGGTGCGGTTGACCACGATGTCGGCGCGGTGTCCCATCGCCCCGGCATCGATGCAGGCGAGGGCGATGAGCCAGCGCATCTCGGTGGGCACCTCGACGAGCGGCAGCAGCTCCTGGGCCTTGACGATGATCGCGCGCAGCCGCGCCTCGTCCTCCTGGCTCGATCCTCGCTGGGTAACTGGGTCCGCCTGCTGGGCGATGTCCCGTTCCATCACGGCGACCCGGTCGGCGACGGTGCGGAGCCCGACGACATCGACGCAGAGGCCGAAGCGATCGAGGAGCTGCGGGCGGAGCTCTCCCTCCTCGGGATTCATGGTCCCGACCAGGATGAATCGAGACGGATGGACCACCGACATGCCCTCGCGCTCGACGATGTTGACGCCCATCGCGGCCGCATCGAGGAGAACGTCCACCAGGTGATCGTCGAGGAGGTTGACCTCGTCGACGTAGAGGATGTTGCGGTTGGCGTCTCCGAGGACCCCTGGCTCGAAGCTCCGCTCGCCCTCCTTGATGGCGCGCTCGATGTCCAGAGTGCCCACGACCCGGTCCTCGGACGCGTTGATGGGGAGCTCGACCACCCGCATCGGGCGACTGACCCGGAGGAGGTGCTCCCCAGCCAGCTGGCGGGCGCGGCACTCGTCGCAGAGGAGGTCTCCACTCCCCGGGCTGCAGGAGAAGCGGCAGCCCTCGACCACCTCGATCTCCGGGAGCAGCCCCGCGAGGGCGCGCACGGCCGTGGACTTGGCGGTGCCGCGCTCGCCCCGGATCAGCACGCCACCGATCGCCGGGTTGACGGCGTTGAGGACGAGCGCCGTCTTCATCGGCTCCTGGCCCACCAGCGCGGTGAAGGGGAGGATTTCAGGAATCGCCATCCGCCGATTGTGGCAAGGGACGGGCGCAACACCCCGTCCAGCGGCGGGTGAGGTCAGCAGCTCGCCGGCTTGTAGAGGTAGTCGGCCTGGGGGGTGGTCATGGTCAGGTTGCCATCGTAATCGTCCCAGAAGGACCAATTGCCGGTGTGGTCGATCTCCAGCGCGCTGGCGGGCTGGGCCTGGGCGGGGAGCGATCCTGCCTGCACGTACTCCTGGCCCGTGGAGTTCATCTTGATCGCCGCGGGTGCCTGGTCGGGAGCGGGCGCCTTGGAAGCGCAGCTCCCGGCCTGCGCGGAGTCGAGGAGGCTGAGGCTGCCCGGGTCGAGATGGCCGGAGCGCCAGGGGGGCGGTGGCCCGGAGCTGGCGCAGCCGGCCACCAGGATCACGGCGAGCCCGGTTGCCACCAGGAGGATGGGGAAGCGCCACCACCGCGGCACGTCCCCGCCGGCGAGAGCCGGCGACGGCCGGTGCCGGGACGGCGACGTCACGCGCGCTCGCCCGCCGCGGCGGGGAGCAGGTCGGAGGCGATGGCGGCGCGCTGCTCGTCGCTCAGCTCGGTGCTCGCCGAGTAACCCGGATGGGCAACCCGGAGAAGCACCCGAGCGCCCTCGATCCAGGCCTCGCGCTGGCTGGCGGTCAGCTCGAAGCGGAGGTAGGCGACGGGCGGGGCACCCCCTGCGGCTGGGCTGAAGGGGAACACCGTGGCCGGGGCGTGGCTGCCGTCGATCTCCAGCTGGACGCTCTCGGCGACGCCCTCCAACTCGGTCAGCACGGAGGCCAGCTCGGCGGCGTCGGAGACCTCCAGGAAGAGGGTCGCGACGAGCCCGCCCGCGGGGGGAAGCAGCAGCCCGAAGCGGCCGGCCTCCTCGGCCACCTTCTCGGGGTCATCGATCCTCTCCGACCGGAGCGCCTCCTCCGCGGCCGCGGCGAGCGTCTCCCGGCTCTCGAACACGACGCTCATGAGGTCACCCAGATCGACGCGCCGGCGGCGCCGCAGCCCGATGGCGTCGGAGCGGGCGTCCGCCCGCGAGCTCTCGTAAGCGGCGCCGACGCGGAGGTCCCGAGGGTCCAGGCTCATGGCGCGCAGCATAGCCGGGCGAGCGACCCGATCAGTGGTGCGCAACGCGTCCCCCGACGGCCGGTGACCCGGCCCCAGCGCGCGACGGCTCAGGCCGCCGCGGTGGCCCCCTCCGTCTCCCAGGCCTAGACCTCGCGGAAGGAGAAGTGCGACCGCGCCGTGAGGATGATGTGGTCCAGCAGGGGCAGCCCGAGGAGGCGGGCGGTGAACCGCCCCGGGAATCCTGGAGGCTCCATTCCTTGAGAGGATGGAGCGATGGCAAGGACAAGCAGGTATCCCCAGGACGTTCGTGACCGGGCGGTCCGGCTGGTGCTGGACCACCGAGGC
>JBEKGP010000038.1:0-25901 GCA_050012735.1 Candidatus Dormibacteria bacterium | reverse complement strand
GTGATCGTGGACCTCGCCGCCGAGGGCGGCGGCAACTGCGAGCTGACCAAGCCGGGCGAGGAGGTGGAGGTCTCGGGGGTGAGGATCTGCGGCCAGACCGACCTCGCCAGCCGGATGGCCACCGACACCAGCCAGCTCTACGCCGGCAACATCTCGAAGTTCCTCCTGCACCTGGTGCGCACCGGGGAGGTGCGGCACGACCTTGAAGATGAGATCCTCGGCGCCACCTGCGTCGTGGCGGACGGGGCGCTGCGAGGCGCCGCCGCGCCGGCGCCGAAACCGGCGGCCACGCCCGCCGCAGCGGAGTAGTAGATGACCAACGTCAACGTCGTGGTGATCGGCCTGTTCGTCTTTGTGCTGGCCGTCTTCCTGGGGCTGGAGCTGATCACCAAGGTGCCGTCGCTCCTCCACACACCGCTCATGTCGGGCACCAACTTCATCCACGGCATCGTCCTGGTCGGTGCGCTGACCATCGCGGCCAGCGTCCACGACGCCCTCGGGGGAGTGATCGCCGTGGCCGCGGTCTTCCTCGGCACCCTCAACGTGGTCGGAGGCTGGGTGGTCACCGACCGGATGCTCGGCATGTTCCGGGGCAAGGCCACCCCGACCGCCGCCCCGAAGCCCGAGGCGAGCCCCGTGGCTGTGGCCACGCCGCCAGCGCCCGGAGAGCAGCGATGACGATGACGATCCCGAACTGGGCCACCCTCGGCTACCTCGTCGCCATCGCCCTCTTCATCCTCGGCATCAAGCAGCTCACCTCGGCCAAGACCGCGTTGCGCGGCAACCGGGTCGCCGGGATGGGGATGCTGGTCGCCATCGGGGTCACCCTCGGGATGCTCCACAGCGGCTGGCAGTACGTGGTCCCCGCGGCCGTCGTGGGCACCCTGGTCGGCATCGTCGTCGCCCGGCGGGTGGCGATGACCGCCATGCCCCAACTGGTCGCCCTCTTCAACGGGATGGGGGCCGGTGCCGCCGCCCTGATCGCCCTCGGCGACTTCCACCGGGTCACCTCCTCCGCCCATCCGGCGCTCGACACCATCGGGGCGGTGACCATCCTGCTCGGCTGCCTGATCGGTGGTATCAGCTTCAGCGGCAGCCTGATCGCCTTCGCCAAGCTCCAGGAGTGGATGCGGGGCACGCCGATCACCTGGCCTCTCCAACACGAGATCAACGGGGTGCTGCTGGGCGCCCTGGTCGGCATCGGGCTGGCGATCACCCTGCTGCACGGGGGAGCGGTGCTGATCATCGTCTTCGCCGCCGGCGCCCTCACCCTCGGGGTGCTGTCGGTCCTGCCGGTGGGCGGCGCCGATATGCCGGTGATCATCGCCCTGCTGAACTCCTTCACGGGGATCGCGGCAGCGGTCACCGGCTTCGTCCTGGGCAACGACGCCCTGATCGTAGCCGGGGCCCTGGTCGGGGCCTCCGGGTCGATCCTCACCATGCTGATGAGCAAGGCGATGAACCGCCCCATCACCAACGTCCTGTTCGGCGCCTTCGGCAAGCTGGCCGAGGACGGCGGGGACGGGGCCGGCGCCGTCCACGGCAACATCCGTGAGACCAACGCCGAGGACCTGGCGGTGCTCCTCACCTACGCCCAGCAGGTGATCTTCGTGCCCGGATACGGCCTTGCCGTGGCCCGTGCCCAGCACGAGGTCAAGGAGCTGGCGGACCAGCTCGAGCAGCGCGGGGTCCGGGTCCTCTATGCCATCCATCCGGTCGCCGGCCGGATGCCGGGGCACATGAACGTCCTGCTCGCCGAGGCCGACGTCCCCTACTCCCAGCTCAAGGAGATGGACGACGTGAACCCGGAGTTCCCCCGCACCGACGTTGCCCTGGTGATCGGGGCCAACGACGTGGTCAACCCGGCGGCCCACAACACGCCCGGGAGCCCCATCTACGGCATGCCCATCCTCAACGCCGAGCAGGCCAAGACGGTGGTGGTGCTCAAGCGGAGCATGCGCCCCGGCTTCGCGGGCATCGAGAACGAGCTCTTCTACCGCCCCAACACCATGATGCTGTTCGGGGACGCCAAGGACTCGCTGGCCAAGCTGACCGCCGAGGTCAAGCTGCAGGCCGCTGCGTAAGCGCCGGTACCTGAGCCGATGGACCGCGGCGTCTGCGTGATCACCGGCGGCGGCCGTGGGATCGGCGCCGCCACGGCCCGCCGGGTGGCCGGCGCGGGTTGGCAGGTATGTCTCTCCTGGCACGCGGACCGCGCCGCGGCCGAGGCGGTCGCGCAGGAGGTCGGGGGGCGAGCGGTGCGAGCCGACGTCGGCGCCGAACCGGATGTGGAGGCGCTGTTCGCCGCCGCGGACGAGATGGGGCGGCTCACCGCCGCCGTGGCCAATGCCGGCATCGTCGAACGCCGCGCCCGTCTCGACGAGATGGGCGCCGACCGGATGCGGCGCCTGCTCGAGGTCAACGTGCTGGGGGTCATGCTCACAGCTCGCGAGGCGGTGCGGCGGATGTCCACGCGCCATGGGGGCAGCGGGGGCGCGATCGTGACCGTCTCCTCGGCCGCCAGCCGTCTGGGCTCGCCGGGGGAGTACGTCGACTACGCGGCGAGCAAGGGGGCGGTCGACACCTTCACCCTCGGTCTGGCCCGCGAGGTCGCCGCCGAGCGGATCCGCGTCAACGCCGTCCGTCCCGGCGTCGTCGACACCGAGATCCACGCCAGCGGGGGCCAGCCGGACCGGGCGGCACGGCTCGCACCGACGATCCCGTTGCGCCGGACCGGCCGCGCCGAGGAGGTGGCCGCGGCCATCGTCTGGCTCCTCGGCGACGAGTCGCCCTACACCACCGGGGCCATCCTGGACGTCAGTGGCGGCTCCTGACCGCGACCGTGCTCACCAGCGCCAGACCGCCGCGGCGCCGCCCCCGAGGATGAGCCCCAACTCGTTCTCGTCGAGCCCGGCCTCGTCCAGGGCACGCCGGTAGCGGGCCAGCCCGAGTAGGGGGAAGTCGGTGCCGAGCAGGAGCCGCTCCGCGCCGACCAGGGTGGCCACCGCGCGAAGGGCGCTGGGACGGTAGAGGTGGGGCAGAGCCGCAGTGTCGAACCAGACCTTGGTGCACAGCTGCCTGACCTCGGGCATGTGGGCGTAGAGGGGCAACCCGCCGCCGAGGTGAGCGGCGACCACCCGGAGACCGCCGGCGCGTTCAAGGAAGCGGACCAGCCGGTCCGGGGTCGCCGTCCCCTTGCCGGGGTAGGCGTGCCCAACCGGCTCGCTGCAGTGGATCGTCCAGGGGAGGTCGAGCTCGGTGGAGACGGCCGCGAGCCGTGCCAGCTCGTCCCCGTCGAGGGCGAATCCCTGGGCGTCGGCGTTGAGCTCCCCGATCCCACGAAGCCCCAGCCGGGCACAGCGGCGCAGCTCCTCGGCGGCGCCCGGGTCGGCGGGCTGGACGATGCCACAGCCGGCGACCCGGCCTGGGTGGCGGCCCTGCAGAGCGGCCACCCAGTCGTTAGCCTCGGCGCAGAGCCGGGGGTCGGCGAAGGGCCAGGTGAAGACCACGGCACGATCGATGCGCTCTTCGTCGAGGTGACGGAGCAGGTCGTCCTCGCCGGCCAGCCTCCGCTCCCCCGCGTGGCAGGCGGCAAACCAAGGATCCGTGGCGGCGACGGCGGCCGGGGCGCGCCGCACCCGGTCGGGCATGACGTGGACGTGGGCGTCGACAACCGTGGACTGCACGGGGCGGACGCTCACGAGCAGGGGGCGCTCATGAGACCCCACTCACGTCGTAGACGGTGATGCCCGGCGCCGACGCGGTGACCGGGAGCCCCTGCGCCGCCCACCACCGGATCCCGGCCTCGGTGTAGGTCTGATTCACCTCGACGTAGCTGATGTCGTAGCGGTGGAGGATCTGGAGGATGGGCTGGCACTCCCCGAGGGAGGTGGTGCCGCACCCTGAGGTGGCGATCGCAACGTCGGCCTGGCGCCGCCCGTAGTCCAGCCCGTAGCTCCACAGCCAGGGGTAGTAGCCCATCACCACCGACCGCCCCGTGAGCAGCGGGATCGGGTCGAAGAAATCGTTGGTGCTCCCCGAGACGAGGAATACGGCGTGGAGAGACGTCTTGGCGTCGATGGCGGCGACCAGCGCCATGTCGTCGGAGGGCACGACCACGTACGGGCCGGTCACCGACGCGGACGGTGCCTCGTAGGGCAGGAGCCGCAGCAGGGCCAGGGTGCCGGTCGCCAGCACGCTCCCGGCGAGGAGGACGGCCAGGATGCGCCGCCACCACCCCACCCAGAGCCAGACCGTGATCGCCGACACCGCCAGGGCGACCGCCAGGTACCAGTAGACGAGCAGCTTGGTGTTGTCCCAGTCCCAGCTCTGGAAGATGACGACGTTGCAGAGGACGAAGATCGGGATGCAGGCGAGGAGAAGGCGCAGCAGGCTGGGGGGCAAGGCCCCGAGGACGCGTCCGGCCGCCCCGCGGACCCTCCCTCTCCCGAGTTTCCGGGCGAGGGCCAGGAACACCACGGCCACGCAGAGCGGCACCGCCACCCCAAGGTTGACCCACCAGAATCCCCACCAGGCGCTGCTGAAGGGGAGGCGCAGGGTGTCACCGATCGCGCCCCCGAGCACGGAGAGGGTGACCGAGTGGCCCAGGCCGGCGGTGTTGACGGCTCCCGACATCCAGCCCGGCTCGAACCACGGGTACTGGTTGCCGAGAGCGGCGGATCCGTGGAGCACGAGCATGAGCTGGATCACCCGGGGAGCCGCGACCAGGGCCGCCACCCCGGCGAAGAGCAGCCAGGCACGCCGCCATCGGATCGCCGCCAGACCGATGGCGATGATGGCGATGGCGAAGAGGCTCTGGACATGGATGAGGGGGAGGAGCCCGACCAGCAACCCGGCCACACCGACGTCGAAGAGCCGCGCTCGAACCCGCTCGAAGACGGCGAGGAGGAGCACGAGGGACGCCACCACGACGTCGAAGCCCTCCATGAGGGTGCGCTGGGGCAGCCACCAGGCAAAGAGCGGCGTGTACCACGCCTGGTCGGAGAAGACCGGCGTCCCCGACTCGGGCTCCGAGGTCATGCCGTCGAAGCTGGTGGGCTGGTCGGCGACCAGCCCGGGAAGGGCGTGGAGGGTGCCGGCGGTGATGCCCAAGCCGTCGACGGGATTCGTGATGACGTAGCCGGCGCTGCACTGCCCGGACGTGTAGTGGGCGTCGGTGCAGGCGTCGTGGAGCGCGCCCACGAATCCGAGCCCCCCACCCAGGAAGCAGATCAGAACCGTGAGCACGCCCACCGACACGCGCGCCCCGAGCCGCTCGGCGAGGCTCACCACCAGGACCACCAGCACCAGCGCCAGGATCACCTGGGGCAGCCAGAGGGACGGACCGACGCCGAGGCCGAGGCGCATCAACATCGCCGAGGTGAAGTCGGGGAGGAAGGGGTAGTAGAGCGGGGTGCCGCTCATGATCGGGTTCTGGGGAGGGAGGTTGTGGGCCGTGCTGAAGCTGGACGCCGTGATCAGGTGCTGTGCCCAGTCGGGGATCCAGTACCCGGTGACCAGATCGCCGGCGGTGTCCTGGAACATGGTCCGGGAGAGGAGGAGGGTGAAAGCGACCGCCGCGACCACGGCGATGACCGCCAGGGCCACGCTGCCGCGGGACCGGCCTCGGGCATCCTCCAGGGAGGCCCGCCAGGTGGCGACCACGCTGACCCGGAGCCGCCACCCGAGCAGCAGCGCTCCTCCGCCCACTATGACCGGCGCGAGCAGGATCGATGCTGGGCCGATGCCGAGCCCCAAGCTGAGCAGAAAGCAGATGGTGGCGTCGAGCGCGAAGGCGACGATGGTCGCGATGGCGATCCGCTCGCCGAGCCGGAGCGGGGTGACCACCAGGCCGAGCACGGCGAAGCCGGAGGCGGCGCCGAGGACGGCGAGCAGCAGGAGGAGCGCGGTGCTCCCCGGTCCCATCACCTGGTGACCCCGAACGGCGGCCGGAGCGCAGGGCTCCCCGCACCGGTCATGGCCCTACCAGGCGTCCACCCACAGGCGCATCTGCGTGTCCGGGGTGGTCAGCGGGATGGCGGTCCAGACCGGGTAGAAGAAGATGAAGGCGGCGACCACCGCCGCCACTCCCGCGTAGGCGAGCGGGGCCAGCGACCACCACCTGCCGGCGGCAAAGAAGCGCACGTGGCGCAGCGCGGCGAGAGCGTAGGCGAGGCCCAGGGCGAGGAAGATGAGCATCCCCAGAGCGTGGTAAAAGAACAGGACGCGCGCCTTGTTGCCCGGCACCCACATGATCCATGAGGCGATGTAGCCGAGGACGATGAAGGCGGGCACGAAGCGGCGTGAGACGACCGCGAAGACGCCCGCGCACACGCAGAAGACCACGAGGCCAAGGAAGGCGAGGTAGAAGAGCGGACCCACCGGACCTATGGGCCCCGGCTGGGTCCCGGTGACGAGGTCGATGCCCGGCTCGGCGGCGTGGAAGGTGAGGATCATGGTGACGAGCGACACCACCATGAGCGCGCCGACGCTGACCCGGAACCACTTCGCGCCCGCCATCATCCGCCACACGCAGAAGAGCAGGGCGAGGATGCCGAGCCACCACACCGCCGGGTTGCCCATGTTGGTGATGACACCGGTGCCGGTGGCGCTGGGCGCGTCGAGCAGCGGAGCGCTCTGGTAGTACATCAGCACCGGGTGCTCCATGACCGGCCACGTGTACCAGCGGGATGCGTAGGGATGTCCGTGGCACTCCAGCTCCTGGTAGCGGAGGCTCGCCTCGTTGATGGCAATGATGTTGGAGATCGCCTGCACCGGGTTGGGGACGGTGATGCCGTCCACCTTCGACACCGGGACCGGCAGGTCCTTGACGTTATTGGGATAGGGCGCGGTGGTGAGGCCCGAGACGTTGGGATTGCAGGAGACGAACTGGTAGACGTCGTCGTGGGAGATGGTCAGGTAGCGCGACCAGCTGGCGCAGAAGATCACCACCACTAAGGCGACGGCGGCCGCGTAGTGTAGCCACGCCCTCGACCCCGCCGCCTCCCTCCAGAGCACCGTCTCGTGGCGGCGCGGCCCGGCCAGCCGCCGGAGGGCGGGGACGATCCCGGCTGCGTAGGGGGCCACCCAGCGGAGGAACACCAGTCCCGCGATCACGATCAGCGGAGCGACCGCGGTCAGCTTGGCGGCGAACGCCAGCCCCAGGCCGGCGCCCAAGAGGTAGAGGGTGACCCGCCACTGGCGGCGCGTCCTCGCCTGCCAGTGGAGCAGGAACAGGTACCAGGCCAGCGCCGTGAAGAAGATCGCCGGGATGTCGAGGAGACCCAGCCGGGACTCCACGAAGGCCAGCCCGTCGAGGCAGACCAGCAGCGACGCGACGATGGCGAAGAAGCGGTCGCGGCGCAGCCGCAGCGCGATCAGGTACATCAGGCCGCAGAGCAGGCTGCCGGTCAGCACCGCGCTCATCCGCCAGCCCCAGGTGTTGAAGCCGAGGATCGCGATCGACGGGGTCATCAGCAGCTTGACCAGGGGGGGTTCGGGGTCGAAGTAGGTGATCGCCGGAGAATGGAGGTCGTCGGCGGCGTCGGTCGGGAAATACACCTCGTCGAAGACCTGGCCGCACGCCTTGACCGTCTTCTTGCCGACGGGCACCTCCTCGCAGGCGCTGGGAGCACTGTTGTAGGCGTTGCCGACGCCGAGGATCTGGATGGCCGGCACCGACGTGGCGTTGCCACCCAGGAAGTTGGGCAGTATCGGGCTGCCCCAGCGGAGCAGGAAGGCGAGCAGGGTCAGCCCGATGACCAGGGCGACGTCGACGCGGGTGAGGTCGAGGAAACCGCGCAGCCCGGCCCTGACCAGAGGACGGTCGTCGGTCGCTCTGAGGGCAGGCGGGGCAGGCGCCGGGACCCCCGCCGGCTCCTCGGCGGACGGTGCCGGCGACGTGCTGCCGGTGGTGGCGTCGGGGGGCATCCCGGGCGGGGGCTCCTCGGTCATCGGCGCCGGTTCCTCCGCCGCGAGCGGTTCGGGTCGGGGCGGCTCTCAGAGCCTTCGGCGCGCCGCTGCGGCGAGAGTGCCGCCTCGATCTGGCGATGGAGCACGGCGGCTCCGGCAAGCGGGATCACCAGCTCCTCTTCGAAGACGCAACGGCGGGTGAGCATGCGGCGGAGGCGGGCGGTGTCAGGGTGGCGGAGCTGGAGGACGAGGGCGTCCGCACCGGCCAGGCTCTTGGGCGTCCGGACCCGTCCCTGGACGGCCGCGGCGAGCTTCACGATCCGGCTCCGGCGGATCTCGACGAGGTCGATGCGCACGGTCACCGTCAGGTACCGGAAGACGAGCTGCCCGCCGTCGAACCGCGCGTAGCTGTAGCGCTGCCGCATCCACAGCGAGATTGCCAGCCCGAGGGTCAGCGCCGCGGAGATGAGCCAGACCTGCCCCGCCGCCTCGTCCTTTCGGGACTCGAAGATGGCGGCCAGCACCACACAGAGCGTACCGACGGCCGTCAGTGAGTACCCATACCGGCGCCAGCGGTCACGGTCGTAGAGGTTGTTGAAGCGCTGCTGCATCGATTCGGCGCCGAGCATAGCGGGGCGGAGCCCCTCACCACCGTGGCCAATCCCGACTAAGGGGCGTCCAGGCTCCGTTGACGGACCAGGGCCACCCCGCCGAGGACCTCGGCCAGCTCCCCGAGCTCGCCCGTGAGCACCTGGATCGAGTCGGCCACGGCCGGGGCGGCATGGCGGTCAATGGTCTCCCGGATGCCGGTCATCACCGGAGGCCCGGCGGCCCCCAGGCTGCCGTCGACCACCACGGCCGCGGGGTCGAGGATGGTGCAGAGATCGGCGAGCGGCCGCCCGACGGTGCGTCCCAGATCGGCGAAGACGCGACGGACGCCCGGCTCCTGATCCGCGGCCAGAGAGAGGACCTGGGCCACGCTCAGCCGCTCCGCGTACGCCCGCCCCACGAACTCGCTGAGGGACGGGCCGATCACACTGGCCAGGCATCCGCGGCCTCCGCAGACGCAGGGCGGTCCGTCCCCCGGCTCCCGTACCTGCACGTGGGCCAGCTCGCCGGCAAAGCCGGACGCCCCCCGATGCAGCCGGCTTCCGAACACGAGGCCGGCGCCCACTCCGTGGCCGAGCATCACGTACACGAAGCTGTCCAGCCCGCGGCCTGCCCCAAAGGCGGCCTCGCCCAGGGCGCCGAGGTTGGCGTCGTTCTCCACGATGACGGGGACGCCAACACGCTCCTCGAGGGGAGCGGCGGAGTGGATCTGAGCCTGAGGGCGGGCCACGCCCAGGACCACGGCCATCAGTCGCGGTCGGGACACCTCCGCATCCCGCAGGGTGGCGAGCAGCATCGCGGCCGTCGGAGCGAACAGCGAACCCGGGTCGCGGCGTCGGGTGGCGACGGCCTCGCTCCGATCTGTCAGGACTTCCCCGGCCACGGTCGCCAGGGTGAGGCGGAGGCCGCCGTCCCGCAGGCCGACGACGGCCACGACCCGCAGGGGGCCGGCCAGCGCCAGCGCCCGGGGCGGGCGACCCGCCCGGTGAGGCGTCGATTCCGAAACGACCTCATCCAGGTGGCCGCTGCGGAGCAGCTCCTTGACGACGCCGGCGACGGTGGTCGGGGGGAGGCCGGCGAGACCGGCCAGCTCCGCCCGGGTGAGCGGTCCCGAGACCTCCAGAAGAGCCAGCAGGTGCCGCTGGATGGTTCGCTCGGGAGGGGGGGTCGGCACGCCAACAATGTATCAGATTAAAACGGATTGGTTAAAATCTAGGACGCGCATTTCCCATGATAGAGTTCGATTCCCAAACGCTACTTTGATGTTTTATGACGAATAAATGATAACGCCCCCTGCTCCACCGCCCCTGGGCCGGGCTTTCGGTTCGTTGCAGGCTCCGGCCTTTCGCTGGTGGTTCGCGAGCCAGGTGCTCTCGGCCTCCGGCAGCATGACCCAGGGGGTGGCCCAGGCCTGGCTGGTGCTGAAGCTGACCGGGAGCGGCCTCGACCTCGGCCTCCTCGGCTCCTGCACCATGCTCCCCGTCCTGGTCGGCGGGCCGTGGGCCGGGGCGCTGGCGGATCGGATCGACCGGCGTCGGCTCCTGATCGCGACCCAGAGCATCTTCATCGTCCTCGCCGGCCTGCTCGCTGCACTCACCTGGAGCGGGGCGGTGCGCGTCTGGATGCTCTTCGTCATCGCCTTCGTCACCGGTGCGGTGAGCGCGCCGGATGCCGCCGCCCGCCAGGTCTACGTGCTCGACCTGGTCGGGGGGCGTGAGCTCGCCAGCGCCATCAGTCTCAACGAGGTCGTCCTCAACGTCTCCCGGGTGGTCGGCCCCGCGATGGGTGGGATCTTCCTGGCCACCCTCGGCATCCCGGTCTGCTATGCGGCCAACGCGATCTCGTACCTCCCTCCGCTCCTGGTCCTGCTCGTCCTCCACCGCAAGGGAAAGCTCCCCGCCGCCAGCCAGGCGGGCAAGATCGGCGTGCCGGACGTCACCCCCGAGCCCGCCAGCGTGAGCTCCGCCGCCGCCGGGCGAAGCCGCCGCCCGCGCGGCCAGGTTCGGGCAGGCCTCCGCTACGTCTGGAGGACACCGGTGCTCCGATACACCGTGCTGATGGCGGCCGCCTCGGGGATGCTCTTCAACCTCGGAGTCGCCCTGCCCCTGCTGGCCACCCGGGTCTTCCACCTCGGTGGGGGCGGCTACGGGCTGATGATGGCCGTGTTTGGCCTGGGGGGAGTCGCCGGCGCCTTCCTCGCCGCGTCGGCGCGGGGTCAACCCGGGGGCCGCGAGGTCCGGCTGCTCGGCGCGCTCACCGGCGTCGCCGTCCTCGCGACCGCGGCCGCCCCCGACGCCGGCCTGGTCTTCGCCGGCCTGGTGGTGACCGGATGTCTCTCCATCTGGTTCATCGCCCGGGCCAACACCCTGGCCCAGCTCCGCGCCGATCCGGCCGTGCGGGGGCGAGTCATGGGGATCTGGACCATGGCGCTGCCCGGCACATCGCTGGTGACCGGCCCGACGATCGGCCTGGTGGGCGAGACGGCCGGGGCGCGGGCCGGCTTCGGCCTGGCCGGTATCGCTCTGCTGGTCACCGCCGGAGTCGGCTGGCGAGCACTCGCGGACGACGGTCCCTCGGACGCCGAAATCGCTATGGGACGCGGGGGCCACCCCGCCATGTCGTAGATCTCGTCCCTGCCGGGAGGCCACGTCTCCGCGGACGCCAGCGCAGCGCGCCCCCGGTTCAACGCCTCCTACGGGGCGATGGCCACCATCCGCTCCAGGGCGCGGCGAGCTCGCGACGCGACCTGCTCGGGGACGACGACGCGGGGCTCCATCCGCTCCAGGCAGCTTGCGATCTTCTCCAGCGTGATCTTCTTCATGTAGGGGCAGACCGCGTCCTCGGACGCCGGCAGGAACCGCTTGCCCGGAGCCAGCAGATTCATCCTGTGAAGGATGCCCACCTCGGTCGCCACGATGAAGGTGGTGGCCGGCGACTCCACCGCCCGGCGGACCATCCCCTCGGTCGAGGCGACGACGCAGCTGGATCCCTGGTAGTCGCCGTGCCCGAGGCGATAGAGGGTCGCTGAGGTGCAGCCGCATTCGGGATGCAGGAGCAGCTCGGCGTCGGGGTGCCGGCGGCGCGCGGCCTCCAGGTCGTCGGGATCGATGCCGGCGTGGACATGGCACTCGCCCATCCAGACCTGCATCCGGCGCCCGGTCACCCTCTCCAGGTGAGCCCCCAGGAACATGTCGGGGCAGAAGAGGATCTCCCTCTCCTCGGGGATGGCACGGATCACCGCCTCGGCATTGGATGAGGTGCAGCAGTAGTCGGATTCCGCCTTGACCTCGGCCGAGGTGTTCACGTAGGAGACCACCACCGCGCCCGGATGCTGGGCCTTCCAGGCGCGCAGCTGGTCGGCGGTGATGGTGTCGGCCAGCGAGCATCCCGCCTCCAGGTCGGGGAGCAGGACCGTCTTCTCGGGGGAGAGGATCGCGGCCGTCTCGGCCATGAAGTGGACCCCGCAGAAGACGATCACGTCGGCGTCCGTCTGGGCGGCCTGGCGCGAGAGGTTGAGCGAATCGCCGACGAAGTCGGCGATGTCCTGCACCTCGGGGCGCTGATAGCTGTGGGCCAGGATAACCGCGTTGCGCTCACGGCGCAGGTTCTCGATGGTTTGGACCAGCTCGCCAGCGGTGGCGCGCGTGTCGGCGACGACGACGGCCAAGTTGGGCCTCCAATCGACTCCTGAGGAGCACCGGGATGGCTCGTGGCCGGGCTCTCGGAGTTTAGGTCAGAATTACCTTATTAGTATAGCGCATCACCCTCGGCCCGGCGAGGCGTGGAGGACGGTGCCCTCGGGGCCAGGGTGCTTGAAGCACCCCATCAGGCCTGCTGGACGGTGATGCGGCTGGCGCCGCCCTCCACGGAGAGCTCGTAGCGGTCGACGGCCGCCTCGTAGCCCAGGCTGTCGCGCACGGTGCCGGCACCACTGGACGCCAACCGCTGGGCGTCGAGGGTGAGCCGAGAGAGCCCCCCGCTCACCCTCACCCGCACCGGCACGCCGGCGGGGCGGCGGATGGTCACCCGGCTGGCGCCTCCCCGAATGCGCAGGGGCACCGTGCCCACCGGACGGGAGAGCTGGAAGTCCACCTTGCTGGCGCCCCCGGTCATGGTCATCTCGGCGAGGGCGAGAGCGGAGAGCTCCAGTTCCATATCGGCCGCGCCTCCCCGGATGTCCAGCGCCCAGGGGATGGCCCCGCTCAGAGTGACCTGCCCGTGCCCCGTGCCCGAGTGCCAGAGCCCGGGGAAGGTGAGGTTGACCGTCCCACCGCCCACCCGGATGCGCGGGGCGCGCCGCTCGAAGCTCGCCCGGTAGAGGTCGGGCATCTCGCGATTGGAGTCGATCCGCATCCGGACCACGCTGGCGACGATCTCCAGGCGACCGGAGGTCACGTCCCCGAGCGGCGCGGAGAGGCGGCCCTCGGACTCCCGGGCCGCTCCCTGATCGCGGAGGCGCATCTCCGTGGTGATCCGCCGGGTCAGCTCCGCGTTGCGCTCGGCGTGCTCCACGAGAAAGGCAAGCTGGGCATCGTCATAGCCGGCGTAGAGGTCCTCGACGCCGGAGCCGACGGCGGCGTAGGCCGCCCGCACCCGTTCGATCCCCTCGGGGACCAGCCGGGCGACGACCCTGCGCCGGTCGGCCGGGTCGGCCTCCCGGCGCAGCGCGCCCGCGCGCTCCAGACGGTCGAGGACCCCCGTCACCGCGCCGGTGGTCAGGCCCATCAGCTCGGCCAGCCGGCCGGCGGTCATCGGCCCCTCGATGTCGAGGAGGTTGACGCAGTGGAGGTCGGTGACCCCCATCCCCAGGCGGTCGGCGATGGTCTGGTTGTGGAGGACCGTCCAGGCCACCTGGCGGCGGACAGCGCTCACCAGGCGCCGGATGAGGGCGGCGTGAGTGGGGGTTGACTCCGCGTTGGGCATCTGCTTAGTATACGGTTTACTTAGTAACTAAGATATCAGTCAGAGAGGTGCAACCTGGTGAGAAGTATGGCAGCCGAGGATCGACCCCGATCGGACCGCGAAGGAGATCTCGCGTGAACGGCGACGAGCGCGACCACGACGACGACCCCTTTGTGATCTTCCGGCGCTGGTACAGCTTCGGCTCGCCGGTCGGCCTGGCCATACTGCTGGTCGGCCTCGGCGCCTTTCTCGCCCTTCTGGGCTGGGCGGTGGCACTGCCCATCGGCGCCCTCCGATGAGCACGGCCCCGCACCGGCGCTTCCAGCTCCCGGAGATGGAGGGACGGCAGGCTCGGTGGTACGCACGCAACCGCGGCTCGGCAACCCAGATGGCGGAATACCGCAGGGAGGCGGCGCGCCTCACCGCGGACCTTCCGCATGGCGGCGCGGTGCTCGAGGTCGCCCCCGGCCCCGGCTACCAGGCCATCGAGATGGCCCGGCCCGGGACGCTCCGGGTCACCGGGCTGGACATCAGCCGCACCATGGTGGAGATCGCCACGGAGAGCGCCCGCGCAGCGGAGGTGTCCGTCGACTTCCGCCAGGGCGACGTCACCGCCATGCCCTTCGAGAAGGACGTCTTCGACCTGATCGTCTGCCAGGCGGCGTTCAAGAACTTCAAGCAGCCGGTCAACGCCCTCGACGAGATGCATCGCGTGCTCCGTCCCGGCGGGCTGGCGGTGATCCAGGACATGAACCGGGAGGCTCCCAACGCCGCGGTCGCGGCCGAGGTGCGGGGGATGAAGCTGAACCGCGTCAACGCCTTCATGACCCGGCTGATCCTGGCCAGGTTCCTGCGCCGCCGCGCCTACTCGCCGGCCCGCTTCCGGTCCCTGGTGGCGCTGTGCGCGTTCCCGGGCTGCGAGATCTCGACCGCGGGGATGGGGCTGGAGGTCCGGCTCCGCAGGCGGGAGCAGGCGTGACCGGCAGCGCGGCCGCGGGGAGAGCCCGCCGGACGGCATCGGGGGGTGAGGCCGCCGTTCGCGTGACCGGCCTGCGCAAGTCATTCCCCGGCAAGGGGGGGCGCGTGGAGGCCCTCCGCGGCGTCGACCTCTCGGTGCCGGCCGGCGAGATCTACGGCTTCCTGGGCCCCAACGGGGCCGGGAAGACCACGGCGCTGCGCATCCTCACCACCCTGCTCCGCGCCGATGCGGGAGAGGTGGTGGTCGCCGGGCTGGACGTCGGTCGCCATCCCGCCGCGGTGCGCCGGCACATCGGATACGTCGGGCAGCGCGGCGGCGCCGACATCGAGGCGACCGGGCGGGAGAACCTGGTCCTGCAGGGCCGGCTGTACGGGATGGGACGGCACGAGACGGAGCGCCGCGCCGACGAGCTGATCGAGCGGCTCGACCTCGCCCCCTTCTGCCAGCGCATCGCCCGCACCTACTCGGGCGGTCAGCGGCGGCGGCTCGAGGTGGCGCTCGGCATCGTGCACCGCCCCGACGTGCTCTTCCTCGACGAGCCCACCCTGGGGCTCGACCCCCAGAACCGGGCCAACCTCTGGGAGCAGCTCCGCCGCCTGCGCGACACCGGGACGACCGTCCTGCTCACCACCCACTACCTGGACGAGGCGGACCGGCTCAGCGATCGGGTCGCCATCATCGACCACGGGCTGGTGGTCGCCGAGGGGACACCGGAGGAGCTCCGGGGGCGGTATCCGGCCGCGGTCACCATCACGCCGCGCCCGGGCTTCTCTGATCTCTCCGCGGTCGCCGCCGAGATGGGGCGCGAGCCACTCGTCCGTGAGGCCCGGATCGACGGCGAGACCATCCGGGTCGACCTCGACAGCGCCACCACGGGGATGGCGGCGATCTTTGACCTGCTGCGAGCCCGAGGCGTCGAGGTGCAGGGGGTCTCACTGCAGGAGCCCTCACTCGACGACGTCTTTCTCCACGAGACGGGACGCTCCCTGCGCGACGCCGGGGCCCCCCCGGCCATGGAGGCGATCGCATCATGACCTTCCTGCTGCAGACCGCTCTGCTCGCCCGCCGGCGCATCCTGGAGACGCTCCGCCAGCCGATCTGGGTGTTCATGGGGATGAGCGTCCCGCTCATGTACCTGGCCCTTTTCGCGCCCTTGCTCAAGCCGCTGGCGGGCGGTCCTGGGTTTCCGGGCGGCAGCGTCCTGGATGTCTTCGTGCCCGGCATCCTGGCCCTGATGGCCTTCGGGTCCGGGATGGGCGCCGGCTGGATCGTGATCGGTGAGCTGGAGTCCGGCGTCATCGAACGGCTGCGGGTCACGCCGGCGAGCCGGCTGGCCCTGGTGCTCGGGACGGTCCTCCGCGACGTGCTGATGTTCGTCGTGCCCGCGGCCCTGGTGCTGGTCGTCGCCACGCCGTTCGGCTTCCACCCCCACTGGGCCGGGCTCGCGATCCTGCTCGGCCTGCTCGCCCTGCTCACGGCGGCGTGCTCCGCGGGGTCGGCCGCCCTCGGCATCACCCTCAAGCAGATCGGCAGCCTGGCCGCCGTGGTCACCGGGCTCCAGCTCCCCCTCACCCTGCTGGCCGGCGTGCTCCTCCCGCTCTCCCTGGGGCCCGGCTGGCTGCAGGGATTGGCGCACGTCAATCCGATGTACTACGCCGTCGAGGCGGCCCGCGAACTGGCCTCCGGGACCCTGGCCTCGGCGACCGTCGCCGAGGGCTTTGCAGTCATGGGAGCGGCGGCGCTGCTCGCGATCTGGTGGAGCACGCACGCATACCGGCGCGCCATGGCCTGAGCGCGGGTTACTCGGCCTTGCCGAAGGCCTGGATGTCCGCCTCCTCCTGCGCGGAGAGCGCGCGAGGCAGCTGCCCGCGGGACAGCTTCTCGCTCTGCACGTGGTGCTTGATCTGCTCCACCACCTCAGGATTGGCCAGGGTGGTGATGTCGCCCACGTCGGTGAAGTTGGAGATGCCGGCGATGACCCGGCGCATGATCTTCCCCGAGCGTGTCTTGGGCATGTCCGAGACGATCCAGACGTTGGTGGGGCGCGCGATCTTGCCGATCTCGACCTCGATCGCCCTGACCACCTTCGCCTCCAGCTCCGCTGACGGCGTGAAACCGGGCTTGAGTGAGATGTACATCTCGACCGCCTTGCCCCGCATCGCGTCGATGACGGGTACCGCGGCCGCCTCGGCAACCTCGTTGACGGTGATGGCCGCCGACTCCAACTCCTTGGTCCCCAGCCGGTGGCCGGCGACGTTGATGACGTCGTCGACGCGCCCCAGGATCCGGAAGTAACCGTCAGCCGCCTGGAGAGCGCCGTCGCCGGCGAAGTACGGCCAGTCGTGCCAGTCCTTGCTCTGCAGGTCGTTGCAGTACTTCCGGTAATAGACCTCGACGAAGCGCTCCGGCTGTCCCCAGATGGTCTGCATGATGCCGGGCCAGGGGTTGCGGATGCAGATGTTGCCGGCCCTGCCGCTGCCCGGCTCGACCACCGTCCTCTCCTCGTCGAAGATCACCGGATAGATGCCGAGCGCGGCCGGTCCGCAGCTTCCCGGTTTCATCGCCTGGAGACCGGGGAGGGTGGAACCCAGGAAACCGCCAGTCTCGGTCTGCCACCAGGTGTCGACGATCACCGCCTCGCCCTTGCCCACCGACTGGTGGTACCAGCGCCACACCTCGGGCTCGATGGGCTCGCCCACCGTGGTCATGTGCTTGAAGCGGTAGTCGTACTTCGCCGGCTCCTCCGGGCCCACCTTGCGCAGCATCCGGATCGAGGTGGGAGCGGTGTGGAAGATGGTGACCCCGAGGCGTTCGGCGATGCGCCAGGGCCGTCCCGGGTCGGGATAGGTGGGGACGCCCTCGTAAAGGACGCTCGTGGTACCCAGTGCCAGCGGCCCGTAGACGATGTACGAGTGCCCGGTGATCCAGCCGATGTCGGCCATGCACCAGTAGGTGTCGTCGGGGTGGATGTCCTGGTAGTACTTGGAGGTGCCCGCGACGTAGGCGAGGTAGCCACCGGTGGAGTGCTGAGCACCCTTGGGGCGGCCGGTGGTGCCGCTCGTGTACATGAGGAAGAGGGGGGCCTCCGCCGGCATCGAGGTCGGAGGCACCACCGCACGCTG
The DNA here is from genome assembly GCA_050012735.1 of Candidatus Dormibacteria bacterium. Lineage (GTDB taxonomy): Bacteria > Chloroflexota > Dormibacteria > Aeolococcales > Aeolococcaceae > Changshengia. The sequence goes on along the minus strand of JBEKGP010000038.1, from coordinate 8,378 downwards.
GTACTGACCGATGAGATCGTCGACGAAGACGTCGCGGCCATCGACCATCGGGGTCTGGGACGCGTACTCGCCGGCATGGCGCCGGAAGACGAGCACTCTGTCGACCTCCTGGCCGAGCGACGCGGCCCGGGCCACGGCCTCGTCGGCCTTGACCTTGTGGTCGACCAGGTCTCCGTTCCGGTAGTAGCCGTCGATGGTGACCAGGTAACGGCTCTGGGAGTCGGCAATCCGCTCCCCGCAGGCGGCGCCACTGAAGCCGCCGAAGACCTCAGAGTGGATGACCCCGAGGCGGGCGCACGCCAGCATCGCCACCGGGAGCTCGGGGACCATGGGCATGTGGAGGGTGATCCGGTCGCCGGCCCTGAGGCCGCAGTAGTCACGGAGGAGGGCGGCGAACGCATTGACCCGGCGGTACAGCTCACGGTAGGTGATGGTCTGGGTGAGCTCGGCCTCGGGCTCGGGCACCCAGATCAGAGCCGCCTGATTGGCCCGCGTCTCGAGATGCCGGTCGACACAGTTGTAGCAGGCGTTGAGCCGGCCCCCGACAAACCATTTCCAAAAGGGCGGGTCACTGCTGTCCAGGGTGGTGTGCCAGTACCGGTCCCAGGTCAGGAGGTCGGCATACTCCCGAAAGCACTCCGGGAAGTGCTCCTCCCGGAAGCGTTCCAGGATCGCCGGATCGTGCGCGTTGGCCTGGCCGACAAACCGGGGCGGAGGCTGAATGTATTCCTCCTCTCGCCAGTGCACCGCGATCTGCGCTTCGGATACCTCGAGCTCTTCCTCAATGGCCACGAATCAACCTCCGCTCCGCGGTGGTCGGCGAGCGCCGCCGGGCCGGACCCGTCCGAGGTCCTCGATTCATCTTGGAACGGGGATCGCCGGTGGTCAACACGATGTGCTCGATGAGGCCTGTCGAGCGCGCCGTCGCTCCATGCTCACGGCGCCACCCACGCCCGCGGCGGCGTCGTTGTTTGGGGCTGGAGCCTCCCCGCCCCCTCAGCGGTGGGCGATCGCCGCGGTGATGGCCGACACGGTGCCCGACGGGTCGTCCACCCCGATCACCAGCTTGGCGTAGTGCTCGTCGTGGAGCCGGATGGCGATCGCCCGATTCGGGTCGTGGACATCCCAGAACGCCCACTCGCCGTGCTCCAGGAAACGTCCCGCCGTGACCACGCCGGGCAGGTTGCTGCCCACCCTCAGCCCGTGGTAGATCCCATGCGCCTCGGGCGGCGCGGCCTCCACTCCGGCGATGTGCTGCAAGGGCACCTCGAGCTGGCTCTTGAGAGCGAGGAACTTGTCCGCGCCCCGGATGTGGACGATGAGGTGGTCGGGGGTGATCTCGATGTCTGCCATGGGCTGAGCATAGACCCGCTGCGGCGCCGGGTCACGGCAGACGGCGGAGGTCGCGGGTGCGGCTCGCTGACGGCTCCTAGTGCCGCCATGCGTCGCTGGTCCTCGGGCGGTGCGGTAAGTTCCCTCCACCTGCCCCGGGCACCCAGTTGGAGGACGCCGATGACCCTACCGCCCACGACCGAGGACCACCTCCGGGAGGACCACTACCGGCGCTTCCTGAAACCGTACGAGCATCTGGCCAGGCCGTTCGGGGCAGACGGCTTCGGCCGGCGGGCGGAGGGCTTTGCCCGCTTCTTCGGGACGCCCACGTTCCTGGTCGGTCAGACGGTCCTGGTGGCTTGCTGGATTGCCGTCAACGTCATGGCGGTGTTCCGTTGGGACCCGTATCCGTTCATCCTCCTGAACCTCATGTTCAGCCTGCAGGCCGCGTACGCGGCGCCGCTCATCCTGCTGGCCCAGACGCGCCAGGCCGACCGTGACAAGGCTCAGGCCGATGCCGACGCCCACCACCGCGAGACGGTCGCGGCGACGACGCTCAGGGGACAGCAGACGGCGCAGGAGAGCATCGAGCTGCTCCGGCGCCTCATCGACGAGAACACCCGGCTCACCCAGCAGGTCGAGGGGCTCACCGAACAGATCCACGGCAAGCTGGTCGCGGCCCCGGGGTGAGGTCCGGGGCGACCCCGCGGTGACTGGAAGCGTGGGAGCAGCGGCGGCTTTATCCTTCGCACCGATGGACCGACCGATGGCGGACAGGCTCGATGACGGGCGCGACCCCGTGACAAGTCCGGCGCCCCGGCTCTCGGTGGTCGTCCCGACCCGCAATGAGGCGGAGAGCCTCGGGGCACTCTGGGCTCGACTCGAAACCTCGCTTTCCGGCATCGGTGCCGAGGTCTGCTTCGTCGATGACAGCGACGACGCGACCCCCTCCAGGCTGGCCGCTCTGCAGGCGGCGCACCCCGAGGTCCGCTGCCTGCTCCGCACGGGCGCCGAGCGGGCGGGTGGGCTGAGCACCGCCGTGGTTGCCGGTCTCCACATGGCACGAGGCGAACTGGTCTGCGTCATGGATGCGGACCTCCAGCACCCCCCGGAGCTGATCCCCGAGATGCTCGCCGCCGCGGATGCGGGCGCGGACCTGGTGGTGGCCAGCCGGTACGTCTCGGGGGGGAGCGCCGGCGGCCTGGCCGGGCTGGCCCGCCACCTGGTCAGCCGCGGCTCCGGCCTGGTCGCGCAGATCCTCTTCCAGGAAGCCCGCCAGAGCACCGACCCGCTTTCGGGGTATTTCCTCTGCCGGCGCCGCCTCATCGATGGCATCGAGTTCCGTCCGGTCGGTTTCAAGATCCTCCTGGAGATGCTGGTCTGCGTGCCGGGACTGCGGGTCGTGGACGTGCCCCTGCGCTTCGAGGCGCGGGCCGCCGGGACCAGCAAGGCCAGCGCCCGCCAGGGCGTCCTCTTCCTTCACCACCTGGCCTCGCTCTTCTTCCGGGTCGACGGCTCGGCGCGGATCTGGAAGTTCGGCCTGGTCGGTGTCTCCGGCCTCGCCCTCTTCCTGCCCGCCCTCTGGGCCCTGGCCGGACCGGGCCACCTGCCTCCGCTGCTCGCCTTCCTGCCCGCCTTCGCCCTGAGCTTCGCGTGGAACACGGTCTGGAATCGGGCCTGGACCTTCGCCGACCAGCGCCGGCGGCAACGCCCCGGCGGCGTCCGCGGCTTCCTCCCCCGAGCGTTCCTCGCCACCCTCCTGGTGACCTACCCCGCCTTTGCGCTGCTCTGTCTCACCAGCCTTCCGGTCATCGCCTCCGGCGCGATGGCGGCGGGGGCGGGGATGGTCGCCAACGGCCTGGCCAACCGGCGGAGCACCCTCCTCGCGCCGACGATCTGGGGACAGGTCGCGGTCGACACCGCAGTGCGGCTGGGGCTCAACCGGCTGGCCCGGGCGGTCTCGGCCGACCGCGCCATCGCCCTCCCTCCCGGCGCGGCGATGACCAGCTCGACCGTCCCCGCCGAGCTGCTAGCGCGCGTGCGCCAGAGCCGCCGGGGAGCGATCTGGACCGAGAGTGCCTCTCACCGTCCGCAGCGCCGCCGGGGCATCGACCTCACCTCGCATCTCCTGCTCCCGGTGGTCGATGCGGAGCGGCTCACCGGCATCGTGGTCTGCGAGAGGCGCTCCACGCGGCCGTTCGACGCCTCCGACCTGGAGATCGGCCTGCACGCCGTGGGTGAGCTGGCCGACGCGCTTGCCCGTGCCGGTCTCGCGCTGCCCGTCGCCCGCGACCCTCAGGCCCCTGAGACGGGCCGGGGTGAGCGGACCGGGGACAGTGCGACAGACGCGCCGGTGACCGGGTGAGCATTGCGACGCGCGTGAATACTGTCCCCGGCCCCTCCTCCACCATCAGTGAAGGTGTCCGCCAGCGTACAGAGGGATGGGGTGAGGCGGGGTAGCATGGGATGTTCCGGCACCAGGAGCGCCTTTCCTGAGCCATTCCTGGAGGCCATAGATGGCTACTCCTGACAGCAGACGTTCGAGATCGGCCACGGGCCGGCTGGCCCGTTGGGGCGGGGCGGCATTGGGAATGGGAGCCGCCGCCATCCTGATGACCTTCGGCGGGTTGGCTGTTCTGGCAGCAACCACCGTTAGTCTCGGTACGGCCACGTCCTTCGCGGTCCTGGCGGGTGCCGGTGTCACCAATACCGGCTCCTCGACCGTCTCCGGGGACTTGGGCACCTACCCCACTCCGTCGATCACCGGCTTCCCACCGGGCCTCGTCGAGGCCCCCTACACCACCTTCGACGCCGACAGCGTCGCGCTCGGGGCCAAGAACGATCTGACCACCGCGTACGGCCAGGCGGCGACGGGGGAGGGTCCGGCGACCCAGGAAGGTACCACCGCCGGAGACCTCATTGGGCTCACCCTGACCTCGGGCGTGTACCAGACGGGCAACACCCTAGGCACCGCGAATGATGGTGCGATGAGCCTGACCGGCACGCTCACCCTGAACGGGACGGGCGTGTTCATCTTCCAAACAGGGTCCAGCCTGACCATGGGGACGAGCAGCGTGGTGACCGGCACCGCCTCGCCGTGCGATGTGTTCTGGCAGGTGGGCAGCTCAGCGACGCTGAACGGCCCGACCTTCATGGGGACGGTCATGGCGTCGACCTCGATCACCGTGGGCTCTGCTGTCACGGTGGCGGGACGGGTGCTGGCCGGCACGGGTACCGTCACACTGATCGGCGACACCATCAACGCCTCAGGCTGCATCTCCGCCGCGTCACTGCCGACCCCCACGGCCACCCCCGCAGCCACCACCGCAACCACGACCGCAGTGCCCTCCACGGGTGCGGGCGGGACTTCCCCCCTCATCGGGGCCGGGGTGCTGGTCACCCTCGGCGGCCTGGGCCTGCTCGGGGCAGGGGTGACGACCGGCGTCATCCGCCGCCGCCGATCCCCATCCGTCTGATCGCGATGTGATCCGGCGCCGTCCCCCGTGGGGGATGGCGCCGGATCAGAGCGTCGCCCGCGGGGCCCGGAGCCAGCCCTCGATCTCGGCGATCCAGCGGACCCCGGGCGGCCCCATCCCGGCTCCCGGGACTCCGAGGCGCTGAAGCACGGTTCGGCGCGGGCCCATGCGGATGATCCGCCGGTGAGGCAGGCCGGCGAGCCGCTGGGCCTCTCGGAGCGCCTCCTCCTCGTCCTCGCAGACGCGGTCGACCAGGCCGAGGGTCACCGCCTCGGTGCCGAGCCAGACCTCTCCACTGGTGACCCGGGCGAGCTGCGCCTCATCCAGGCCGCGGGCGTCGGCAACGGCTCCCGTGAAGCGGTGGAAGATGGCGTCGACGAGCGCCCGCTCCTTGCCCTGATCCTCTTCGGTGGGCTCCCGCCAGGGGGCGCCCAGATCCTTGAACGGCCCCGTCTTGGTGACCTGCACGGAGGCCCCGAGCCGGCGCAGCGCCTCCACGGCGACCGGTCGCACCGAGATCACGCCAACGGAGCCGACGATCGCCGAGGGGAATGCGAGGATGCGGCTGGCTCCGCAGGCCGCGAAGTAGGCACCGGACGCTCCGGTGCTGCGAATCCAGGCGACCACCGGCTTCTCGCGTGCCAGCCTGCGCACGCCCAGGTAGAGGGCCTCGGACTCGGTCGCGCTGCCCCCCGGAGAGTCGATCTCGAGGAGTACCGCTCGCACCCTCGGATTGCGGCGGGCCTCACCGAGGCTCCGGAGAGTCTCATCGGTCCTCACCGCCCCGCCGATCACACCGCGCAGGCCGATGATCGCGATCCGCCGGCGGTCGGCGGAGGCGGCGAGCCGGCTCACGCCCCAGGCTCCCTCGGTCACGTCAGCGATCCTACGCCCCGGGGGCGGCCCGGACCGCCCTGTCTCACCGACCCGGGCCCGCCTACCTGCTCAGGTAGAGGAAGGCGCCGGCCGCGACCATGGCGACGAAGATCAGCAGGACGAGGGTGCGGAGGACGGTGCGCGACCGCCCCACCCGTGGTGCGGTGACGACCGGCTGGGCTGGGTGGTCGTACCCGGGATGCATCCCGACACCGGCGTCAGCGCCGCCCGCGGAGGGTGCGCCGGTTGAGCGTCCGCCGGGCGAGCCGGCTGCCGCCGGGATGGGGGGGGTCCAGGCCGAGTACATCGATGGCCTCTGCTCGCGAACGCCCCAGCCATAACCGCCGGCGTCCGGCGAGGCGAGCGCGTCCGAAGCGAGAGCGGTGGTGGCTCCGGCGAGCGGCGCAGATGGGCTGGTGGGGGCGGACATCCGCGGTTCGATGGCCAGTGCGGGTCCCGCGCCCCCGTCCAGGTGAAAGGCCATCGGAGCCCGAGGGGCCGGCGGTGGGACGGCGGGAGGGAAGGCCGAGGCGGTGAGTGCCGGAGCCGCGGAGCGGCCATCGGAGCGCATGGGTCCCGGTGCCGGGGGCGGGCCCCACACGGGGGGAACGTGAGCACGGGGGGTGTGGGGCTGCATTCTGGGCACCCCGGTCCACCCGTTGGACGCCCACACCTGGTGGCTGCTCACCGAGAGGCGCTCAGCCGGCCACCCTCCCTCCTCGCCGGACGCGGAGCGCGGACCCGCCTGAAAGTCGAGTGACGCCGGCAGCGGAGGAATCGCGGGGGCCGGCGCGGCGCTCCCTCCGTCCCTGCCGTACACGGCGAAACCACTTGGTTCATCGCTGGACGGGGGCCGGGGAGTGAGTGGCGCAGAGCAGCTTCTGCACACGGACGCGTACGTCGAGTTGGCGGTCGCGCACGACGGACAGATCTGCTGTGACACCACGTTCCTGCCTCCTCCCCATGACGGGTCGAATGTACTTGCAGGCTACTGGGTGCGAAAGCGTGAACCGCCCCCATCGGAGCAATGGGGTCACTGCGTTACCCGCGTGAGACAAAAGCTTCGGAAGCTCCAGAACGCCCTACCGCATGCGCCCAACGACCACCGCTACCTGGGCTCGCATCGGCCCGCCGTCAGTGGAAGTCGTGCGAAGCGGAGGGCCACGCGGGCAGGTCATCCCGAGGCGCGGCGGTGCTCGGATGGCCGTCGCCGTCCAGGGCGGTGACGGAGGTGACGAGCAGATTGCAGCGCCCCGAGCTCACCTCCAGGGTCCCCTCGGCGAGCAGCAGGGGGCTGGCATTGGCGATGACGCGGGTGCGCCTGGCGACCTCCGGCCGGAAGATGAGGTCGAGATGAGCGCCCTCGTCGGCGAGCGTGAAGAAGCGGAAGCCCTTCGCCGAGACCGGGGCCTGCCGGGCGATCACCAGCCCGGCAACCGTGATCCGTGACCCGTCAGGGAGCTCGGCGACCCTCGCCAGCGGAACGCAGCCCAGGGCGTCCAGGGAGGGCCGGAGCAGGCTGACCAGGTGTGGCCCGGTGCTCACCCCAAGGACCGCGTAGTCGGCGGCAACCCGGTCGCGCTCGCTCATCGGCGGCAGCTCCGGGGCCGGGGCGGGCAGGTCGAGAAGCGGCCCGAGCGGCGGGACGGTGGCCAGGGGAGCGGCGGTGACGTGACCCCGTCCCCGCGGAGGTCCCGGCGTCGCAGCCGGACGGCTACCGCTTCCGGCAGGGCGGCGGGGCGGCAGCGAGCCCTCCACCCCGACCAGCTCCCAGAGCAGCTCACGGCGGGGACGTCCGGGATAGACGCGGTCGAAGGCCCCGCAGCGGACCAGCTGCTCCATCGCCGGCCGGGTGAGCCCGGTGTGCCGCCAGAACTCCCCCACCGAACCGTTGGCGCCGGCGTCGACGGCCGCCTCGCAGGCCGCCCGTCCCGCCGGACCGAGCCGGGCGACGTAGTTGAATCCGAGACGGAGCGCCCAGGCTTGGCTTGACCCAGGTTCCTCCAACCTCTCCACGCCGCAGCGGGCACGGCTGCGAGTGACGTCGACGGGAAGGGTGCGGATGCCGTGGCGTTTGCCGTCGTCAACCAGCACCGAGGGGTGGTAGAAGCCCATCGGCTGCGCGTTGAGCAGGGCGCAGAGCCAGTGGGCCGGGTACTCCAGGCGCAGCCAGGCGGTCTCGTAGACGGTCCGGGCGAAGGCGGCGGCGTGCGACTTGCAGAAGCCGAACGCGGCGAAGCCGGCGACGCTCCGGAAGAGCTTCTCGGCAACACCGGAGTCGAGACCGCCGTGCTCCGCGCAGCGACGGACGAAGTCGTCGTGCAGCGACTGCATCTCGAGCCGCGAGCGGTGCCGGTTCATGGCCCGCCGGAAACGGTCGGCCTCACCGGCGCTGTAGCCGGCGAGCTCCATGACGATGCGCAGGATCTGCTCCTGGTAGAGGATGACCCCCTTTGTTTCCGACAGAATTGGCTCTAAGCTGGGATGGAGGTAGCTGACCGGCTCCAGCCCCTGCCGTCGGCGCAGGTAAGGGTTCACGGCATCCCCTTGGATGGGTCCGGGCCGGATGATGGCGACCTGGACCACCAGGTCGTTGAATTCCCGTGGCTGGGATTGGTGGAGCGCCTGCTGCTGGGCTCTCGACTCGATCTGGAAGAGGCCGATGGTGTCGACCGCGCAGATCATGTCGTAGAC
>JBEKGP010000037.1:0-26390 GCA_050012735.1 Candidatus Dormibacteria bacterium | reverse complement strand
TGAGAGATGCGCCTGGACGTGCGCGTAGAAGAGTGGCGCACGGCGACACTATCTGGTCAACAGTCCGGCCGAACTTGCGCGCGCATGCCCTAGTCCTTGAGCCGGGCAAGGAGTGGGTGGCGTCCACGGGATTTGCCGTCCTGACGCCAGTGCAAGTTCCTTTCTCGTATCTCTACCTCCTAATTACGCAAGATCAGTTCGTCAGCTACCTGACAGGTCAGGCGACCGGGTCGGCCTACCCGGCGGTGACCGGACGGACGTTCGCGGAAGCCACGGTCCTCCGTCCTCCCGAGCTCGTACTGGAGCGATTCCACGCGATTGTCGGACCTCTTCTCACCGAAGCCGAGACCCTGAAGCGGACGAGCACGGTCGCGTCAAGCGCCCGCGACCTCCTCCTCCCGCGCCTGATCTCCGGCGAGGTCGACGTTGAGGAGCTAGACATCCCCATCGGTGAGGCTGCCGCGTGAGGGTTCGCAGCCGGCCCTTCGGGGAGGATGAGTCCGTCGAGCAGCCGACCATTACGCTGTTCAAGGAACTCGGCTGGGACTACTGCGGCGCCTGGACGGAGACGCTTGGAACCGGGGGCACACTGGGTCGCACCAGCAAGAGCGAGATCATCCTGGTCCGCGATCTGCGGGCTGCCCTCGAGCGGCTCAACCGGCACCTGCCCCCGGAGGCGATCGACCAGGCGGTCACCGAGATCACCCGCGACCGCACCGCCCTGCACTACGCTCGGGCCAACCGCGAGGTCTATGAGCTGATTCGGGACCGCGTTCCAGTGAGCATCCGCAAGCCCGACGGCAGCCGCGAGGTGGAGCGGGTCACCGTAATCGACTGGGAAGACTCAGGCAACAACGACTTCCGGGTCGTCTCCCAGATGTGGATTCACTCCGACCTCTACCAGCGCCGGCCGGACCTCATCGGGTTTGTGAACGGCATCCCGCTTGTTTTCATCGAGCTCAAGGCCGCTCACCGCAACCTCAAGGACGCCTACAACGATAACCTCACCGACTACCGCGACACCATTCCGCGGATCTTCACCCCCAATGGGTTCGTCATTCTCTCCAATGGCGCCGAGACGCGGGTGGGGACGATCAGCTCTCAGTGGGAGCACTTCCTGGAGTGGAAGAAGATCAACTCCGAGGGGGAGCAGGGGCGGGTCTCGCTGGAGACGGCTATCCGCGGGATGTGCGAGCCGACCCGCCTCCTCGACATCGTTCGTAACTTCACCATCTTTCAGGAGCTTCCGGGCGGGCTGGTCAAGATGGTCGCCCGCAACCACCAGTACCTCGGGGTCAACAACGCGCTGACCCGCCTCAAGGAGCTGCGCGGCGCCCCGCCTGAGGAGCGCGGCAAGCTGGGCGTGTTCTGGCACAGCCAAGGCTCGGGCAAGACCATCTCCATGATCTTCTTCACCCAGAAGATCCTGCGAATCATGCCGGGCAACTGGACCTTCGTCATCGTCACCGACCGTGAGGACCTCGATGACCAGGCGCACCGGGAGTTCTCCGCCGCGGGGATCGTCGAGGAGCACGTCCGAGCCACCTCGTCGGCGCACCTCCGCAAGCTGCTCAGCGAGGACAGGCGCTATGTCTTCAGCCTGATCCAGAAGTTCCGGACCGAGCGGGGGGAGCGCCATCCCGTGCTGTCGGATCGCGACGACGTCATCGTCATCACCGACGAGGCCCACCGCACCCAATACGACGTATTGGCCATGAACATGCGCGCGGCTCTGCCCAATGCCGGCTTCCTCGGCTTCACGGGGACGCCCCTTATTGATGGGGAGGAGAAGACCAAGGAGGTCTTCGGCGACTACGTCTCCATATACAACTACACCTCGGCCACTGCCGACGGTGCGACGGTCCCGCTCTACTTCGAGAACCGCAGCCCCCAGTTGCAGCTCGTCAACCTCAGCTTCAGGGAGGACCTGACCGACCTCATTGACGAAGCTGACCTCGACGAGGCACAGGAGCGCAAGCTCGCCACCCTGCTCGGCCAGCAGTACGAGGTGATCACCCGGGATGACCGCCTCGACACCGTGGCCAAGGACATCGTCACCCACTTCCTCGGCCGCGGCTTTGCCGGCAAGGCGATGGTGGTTTCCATCGACAAGATCACGGCCGTCCGCACCTACCAGAAGGTGCTCGCGGCCTGGCAGGAACGGCTCGCCGAGGATGAGGCCAAGCTCGCCGGCGGGGGCCTCGGCGAAGAGGCGGCGGCGCTTCTCCGCCAGGAGGTGGCTTTTCTCCACTCTACGGAGATGGCGGTGGTGATCTCCCAGTCCCAGAACGAGGTGGCGGAGATGCGCGAGCGCGGGATCGACATCAGGCCGATCCGTAAGCGCATGGTAGAGGAGGACTTGGAGGGGCGCTTCAAGAACGCCCAAGATCCGCTGCGCATCGCCTTCGTCTGCAACATGTGGACGACGGGGTTCGATGTCCCCTCTTGCTCGACGATCTACCTCGATAAGCCGATGCGTAACCAGTCCCTGATGCAGACCATCACACGAGCCAACCGCGTCTTCCCGGGAAAGAACAACGGCCTCATTGTCGCCTACGTCGACATCCTCTCCAACCTCCACCGGGCCCTGGCCATCTACGCCAGCGCGGGGGCCTTCGGGCAGGGACAGTTGCCGGTGGAGGAGAAGACCGCGCTGGTCGAGGAGCTGGCCAAAGCGGTGGAAGAGATCAAAGCCTTCTGTGCCGCCCGCGACGTCGACCTGGAAGCCATGTCGAAGCTGCGCCAGTACGAGTGGATCGAGGCCATCAAAGATCTCACCGACCGACTCCAGCTGTCCGACGATGAGACCTCGAGCTTCCTTATCCGAGCCGGCCAGGTGGAGAAGCTCTTCAAGGCCATCCTCCCCGACGAGCGGGCCAACCAGTACGCGGGGATCCGCAAGGTCGTCCGCATGGTCATGGACCGGATCGCTGCCATTGGTGAGCGGCCCGACATCAGCGGTGTCATGGCACAGATCGAGCAGCTCCTCGACGACAGTGTGGCAGCTCAGGCGTACTTGATCGGCTCCGACGAGCGCAAGCAGCTCATGGACCTGAGCGAGGTGGACTGGGACCGGGTCCAAGCCATGTTCAAAGAAGGTCGCAAGGCGACCGCCGCCCAGAAGCTGCGGGCCATGCTGACCGCCCGAGTGACGACCATGGTTCGCTTGAACCCCACCCGGATGGACCTCTACGAGCGCTTCCAGAAGCTCCTCGATGCTTACAACGCCGGTAGTCTCAACGCCGACCAGTACTTCCAGGAGCTGCTCCGCTTCAGCCAGGAGCTCACCCAGGAGGAGGGCCGCCACGTCTCTGGAGGGTTGACCGAGGAGCAGCTGGCGGTCTTCGACCTGATCACTAGGCCCGGTCCCGACCTCTCACCCGAGGAAGAGCGCCAGGTGCGGGCAGTAGCCCAGGAGCTGCTTGACATCCTCAAGCACGAGAAGCTGGTCCTCGACTGGCGCAAGGAGCAGCAGACCCGCGCCGCAGTGCGCGTGGCCGTGGATGAGACCCTCGACCGGTTGCCCGACAAGTTCACCCGGGCGATCTACGCCGACAAGTGCAACTTGGTCTACGAGCACGTCTTCAACTCCTACTGGGACGACGGCCGGTCCGTCTACGATCAGGTGGCGTAGTTGCAGCAATCACCCGGGCGACCATCCGGCCGCAGGCACATCGGTGGAGCAGAGACGGGGATTGCACAAGCTAAGCGCCAACCATCTGCTCGGCTTCGTTCTGCGCATATGGAAGCACGACGACCCTAGAAGCGCAGCCGCTCGTGTGCACGATGCAGTTCTTCGGCTGCGGGCGAAGCGCAACAACCACCGGAAAGGGTCTTCCGTTGCGTTGCCCGTAGGGCCGCCGGAGTGATGATCGCGGAGCGATTAGCTCTGGGGATGAGTGAATCAGGTGTCGGTGAATCACGGGCGATCGCGCGAGCGTTTGCGATGGGCGCGACTCCACTCCCCTTCGTCCACTCCGACCCGACCGAGGGTCGCTGAGTATTCCTGCAGAAGGCTTTGAGCGAGGAACGGTCGAAGATCGGCGAGCCACTGAAAACGCCTCGATGTCCCTTCGGAGGATTCGAACACCCACTCGCGACACCCGGAAAGCACCCTCCGCCGAGCCGCGACAACACCGCCCTTAGTCGGGCCAAAGGAGATGCCCTTCACAGCGAACGACTTACGGGCCACCTCCAGATGCAGGAAGCGGCCTTCCGAATACTCGACGGCGATGTCGAACTGATCTGGCACTCCCGTCGAAGTGCGCGCGGTCAACGGGAGGAATAGGAATGTCATCTCTCTCGTCACGCGCACAGAATCGCAAGAGGGTTGGACGCAAAGAAAATGCGTTGCAGCCGCGACGGGATGCGAGTTAGGGGCGACATCATCCTTGCTCGCTTTGGTTAACGGCCCAGAGCCCGGATCCGCAATCCTTGCCAAAATCGTTCCTAGATGCAACACCGGTGCGGGATCGGCCTCACGACGGCTCGCTCGCGAGGTCTGAACGTGTGTGAGATGCGCGAAGCGGCTATCCAATTCGTGGGTGTCGGTCGTGTGCTCGAAGACGCACGTGAGCGATTGCTTACTGTTCTTCTTGCTCCAACCCGGCACCGGAGGGGAAGGATCCACGTTCGGTCGTCCGAGACGGATCAAGCTGTCGACGAAGGGCGCGGTAAGCGGCGTGGAGGTTTGGGCACCAGGAAACGCAAAGCCGGCGGCATGTTTGGGGATGCGGAGCCAGGCCTTTAGTGAACGCTCATTAACATACTTGCGGAGCTCGACGACATCGAGCGCCGTCTGAATATCCTGCTGAACGAGCGACAAAGCGAGGTCCTCGGACTCGGCGGGATAGTCCCGGATGGACCTGTCGGAAACGAAGGCAGCATCCATGCAAGGATCGAAGCGTGCGAGAAGGGGGTGAGTCCCCTCCCGCAGCTGGCCGAGGGCGGCAATAGCCAGGTTGCTGAGCAGGCCCTCGCGGAGAGCGGTGAATTGGTCGATGAGACGTGCCGCCACCTCTCCATCGTCCGCAATCACGCAGGGCTGGTAGTCCTGGGGGACCCCGCCTACCCCTCCGGCCTTTCCCAAAACGACGACGTCAAGCTGTGGTGACGTCAGGACGCCATGCGCAACCTGGTGCAGTCCCGTAGGAATCCGGAGGTGGGCGAGTACGGCCGTCTCAACTAGGTCAAGGCGGGGCTCGTCCGTGTAAATGCCGATCAGCCGCGTTCGGCCGGTGCGGACGTCGTCTCGAACGATATGGTCCATTATGGCGAGCGTTCTGTCCCCGCCGCTTCCGCCGAGCCGCCAATCGAGCACCAACAAGTCAGCGCGACGCGCTGTCGCGTAGAGACCGACTTGTGCTGGATCTGCTGAGGGATCGGGGGGAGCACTTTCAGGCGCAAGAACGGCGCAGATGATCCCGCGGGCCGCAAACCCGGCGGTTAGGCGGTCGACCACTAACGGTGTCTTCCCCACAGCGGCGCTGGGCGGGACGAGGGCCTCTGGTGCAGGTGGAGGCGAAATCGCCGGTGTCGCTGGTGGAGAATCGTCTGCATCAGAGTCGCCGTCGGAGACGATTCTTCGCCAGGCGGCTTCTGGATCTACGATTGCTGTGGGATCGACTGGCGTCGTTTCGGCTTCCGAGGCGGCAGTAGTCGTGACCATGTCGTCGAACACCACGGCGGTCAGGAGAAAGGTCTGGACGGCCCGACCCGAGAGTTCGCGAAACGTGGGTGGCGCTGGCATTACACGCTCTCGGCCCGCTGCTGGAGTGCAAAGACGGTGTCTCCCGGAATCCCAGAGTCCAGTCGGATATCCCACCCGGCTCGATCGAGCACGTCTCTGACGATGTAGAGGCCAAGGCCGCGACCAGCGGGCTTACGTGAGAATCCAGGCTCGAAGATTTGCACGCGATCTCGGTCGGAAACACCGGAGCCGCTGTCAGCAATGAAGAGGACGCCGTCGTGTGCATCGAGAGTCACGACGCGCTCGCGACGCCGTTGATCCCCGATCCAGAAGATGGCGTTGTCGAGGAGGTTCACGAAGACCGGCAGAAAGGTTGAGGGGTACCCCATGATCACGGTTGCCTGAAACGCGGGCGTCGAGTTGAGGGTGACCCCATGCCTCTCAAGACGACGGGAGAAGAGGTTGCTAAGGAAGTCCGCGATGGTATGGCCCGTAATAGGGACGGGCTCGCGATACAAGCGGCGCTGGAGAGGGGTGAAAAGCTTGAGGTAGCCATCGAGATGATCGAAGCCGGCGCGGATACCGTCGTGCAGCGTTTTCAACTTTGGGTTGGCGTCGGACCAGGGCTTGAGAGAACGGAGGTTTGTCCGTATGACCCTGATCGAGGCCCCGAATTCGTGGTTGACGATGTCCATTGCCATGCCGAGTTGAACGAGATCCATGTCCTCCTCGGACCTCTGCCGCAACTCGAGGATCTCATCCTCAACGGTGGCCATCATCTCCTCGTCTGCTACCGCCTCTCCCCGGGCGGCGCGACGGGTGTCCTCGAGGCGCAGGCGCAAGTCGGACACCACCACGATGGCTTCGTCTGCGGCTATCTGGAGGCGTTGTTCCAGTTGCTGGCGGTGGCGGGTGACAGCCTCTTCCTTCAGTGCAAGGACGTCAGTCCTTTGGGCATCGGCGAGTACCTGTGAGACGGTGTGTGCAACCTTGGCAACGACCTCACGTGATCGAGCGGTGACGTCGTCGCGCGTGGAGGTGGCTGTCGTCCGCAGAAGATCTCCTTCGCGTCGCGTGTCGCGGGTAGTGGCGTCAGCAGCGTCCTGAATAATGCGGTCGAAGCGCTGCCGGCGGGCCACGGCGAGGTGGATGCCGGCAGCTGCTTCGGCTGCGGCTGTCTCGATCAGGGCGGCTGTGGGTGTGAACTCCTCGCGGTCCAGTCGCTCCTCGACCTCGACTAGCGCCGTCCAGTCCTTCACGAGGCGTCGGGGCAGCGAGACACCCCGGGGGCGCACGGTATGGAACTGCTCCCTAGCCTTCTGGAGTTTGGCGCGGGCCACGGCCTCACCACTAACGATTGCGGCGGCGGCAGCCTCGGGGTCGTCAAATGTCTTAGCACTCGCAATCGTCGAAAGGAATTCGGCGAGTAGGTCTCGGCAGATGGCCGCTGGTTCCGCGGCAGCGACACGGTCGAAGAGCCCGTCCATATCTCTCTCAAACTGGAGCCGCCGACGACTGACTGAGCTCTCTCGCCTGTCAAGTTCAGTGCGGATCCGGGACAGCTCGGCGCGCTCAGCCACGAATGCCTGCGAGAGTGGGCCCTCCAACTGGAAGTACTGGCGTGCGAGGCCATCGAAAAAACTGCCTAGGATGTCTGTAAATTGGCGATAAGCGAGATTCTCGCGAAAGCCTTCGCGGCCGGCTTTCTCCTGAAGCTGCGGGTTGTCCGCGCTGCGGATTTCGATACTGCCGAAGAGCCTCCGGTACGAGAAGAAATGGAAGCCGGCTCCCTTGCTGCGCTTCAGCTCAATGCCGATGAAGTCGTAGTCGGCCGTGCCGTACGGCAGGATCCTGACGCCGTCGCGATAGATGTAGAGGCCACCGAGGTCGGCTAGCTTCCCATTGAGCTCCGACCAGTCTTCGGGACCAAGGCGTGACTCCCGTTGTCGGCCCTGCACGTGAGCGGCCGTGATGCGGAACGGTCCGCACTCCGTCTTCTTTCCAGGCGCTCCGTTCCAGGGACAGTCCCATTGTTCGGGTGAGTGACCATAGATCGAGACCTGCCCCGTGAACTGGCCGAAGGCATCGAACTCACCACGAAAGGTATGATCGGCCAGATCGAAGTCGTCGGGCGTCCAGAACTTCCCCTCTGCGATGAGATCATTCGGAACTTGGGGAGTGGATGTACGGTCGTTGAATACCGTCTTGAGCGGCGGCTCTGCATGACCGGGCGTCATGGTGTTCGAGAAGCCAATGAGCACGCGGGTCAGGGATGGTGTGGCCCGACCACCTTCAGGCTTATCGATTCCGTCGGCGAGCGAGGGGTCGACCGGTCGGATGATGAAGTGGAGGCCGTGTCCGTCACCGTGAAGGGAGGGCTCACCGAGGACCCGATCGAGTTGGATCGGGTCGATCGTGAACAAGTCGAGTTCGCTCAGAATGCGCGACGCGGCAGCCCCGATCTGATGCCTGACGCGGTGCACATTTGCGCGGAGCGTTCCAACCATGGCGCCGATGTCGTCTGACGACGGGAAGGTTCCGTGTGGAAACTCTCGGACGGGTATGTCGACCTCGTCGAGGTTGACCCCTGGGCACTCGAAGAGTGACCAATTGACTAGAGCGACCACCAGCGGGGAACGTGCGGGGCGCTTCGCCCTGGTCATGACGAGAACTTGAGGCCCAATCGCCGCGATCGCCAGTCGACCGATGCCTTTCTCGCCCAGCACCGGCCGCAACGGCTTGTCTGGGTCAACCGCGGCGCGCTTGAGGTCGAGGGTGTCAGCAGCGAGCAGCTTCGATTCGGTGCCGAGGATGAGCCACCGCTCGTCGAACTCCTTTGGGGTCATCCCAATGCCGTCGTCGCGGAGCACGAGGAGCCGATTCCGGCGGATGAAGTCGGCTACGGCAATGTCCGCGTACGCATCGAAGGAGTTCTTGAATACCTCGCTTACCGCCGTCGGAATGCCGGCGATCTGTTGACGTCCAAGCATGTCGACCGCACGGGCGCGCGCGCGGAAACTAGGCATCTTGAGTCCGCGCGGCGTGCAGTATCAGATGATCAGCGACGGCAAGCCCCATAGCTCGGGCCAGGGCCACCGGGACGGCATTCCCGATCTGGCGGGCGACCGAGGTCAAGCTGCCGTGGAAGACAAAGTCGTCGGCGAAGGTCTGGATGCGAGCTGCCTCGCGGGCGCTGATTGCACGGTCTTGGCTGGGGTGCCCGAAACGCCCATTAGACAAGCTCACGCAGCGTGTCGTCATCGCGCTAGCAGGGCGATCGCGGCGTAGGCGCCCGTAGACATCGGAGTAGCCCTGAAGATCGGAGTGGCAGTCGAGGCGGAAACCGGCTGGCCAGTCGAGGCGACCGCCGTCTGGGGGGGTTCCCTGGATGCGCGCGAGGTTGGTCGGGCTGAGGTCCCACGTGGCATGGTTCGGGATTACGGGATGTTGTTCTCCCGCTTTGAGTGGTGGGAGATCATCTATGGTTTGACCGACAGTCGTGTAGCTGGCCAGACGACTTGGGCCGTGTGTTGCCTCGGGAAAGGAAAGGCGTCCGAGCCGGCTTGCTAAGAGAAATAGACGCCGGCGCCGTTGGGGAACGCCATAATCACGCGCGTCGAGAGTCTCGATCTGGCATCGGTACCCGTGATGCCGTAGTACGGCAAGGAACCGATCAAGGGGACTGCGGACCCCATAGTCGCGGATCCCTGGGACATTCTCGACGAAGATGACTTGGGGTAGGTAGGCTCGAACAAATCGGGCGAAATGCTCAAGGAGAACCGAGCGCTCGTCTGCCCTTCCGCGCTGAGCATTCTGCTGAGAGAACGGCTGACAGGGCGCACAACCCGAGAACACGAGGGGGATCGCTGCGCTCTCTTGCACGTACGGTGCTATGGCCTCGACGTCGAGCTCGCTTATGTCTTCTTCCAGAAACGCGGCGTCGGGGAAGTTCGCCTGAAAGGTCTGGCCCGCGTCGTGATCCCAGTCGATGCCGAGCAGGATTGCCCCCCCCGCCTCTTGGAGACCGAGGCTCGTCCCGCCGCAACCGCAGAAGAAGTCGACGACTTGGAAGAGGGGGGCCGACACGTCGCTAGCGGATGGGTCAGGCTGGCAGTCCCGACCGACGGCGGTCACAACCATCGGCGTTTTAGCGGGATCACATGTGAGCCTTCTCGCCTGCGGAAAGACCGTGCAACGTTTGGTGCGTCATGCTCGAGTGGGACTGCAGGAACTCCGCTGGAGGCCCCGAGTTTGGTGGACTGAGTGACTGCCAGCGGATTATGGGGTTCAGGCCCCACGGCAGTCAACCCGAAGGGGGGCCGCCGAGTTCCCGAAGAGGGACGGGGCCACTCGCAGGTTGAGGGATGCGGTCTCCGCGGGGGCATGTGCTGCCCATTGACGAACTCCAGCGCTTCAAGCGACCGACGGTCCAGGGTGAGTCGCGGTCGCTCTGGATATGGGAGCGAAGTGCCCAGTCCAGCGGGGAATAGTGCGGGTTTCCCCCATGGAACGAGGAAGCTGGTCGCAGAGCTATCAGCCCGAATCGAGCAGGGCAACCTGCCATCTACGCCACCTCCGGCTTGGTGAGGAGCACGTCCAATACCCTGATGGTGGGATACGCGACCAGTGCCCACGCAAGCTCCCGGAGGTTGCGGGTGTTCTTGTGCACGCGGGCCAACCGCGCCAGCTCTCCCGCCGGCATGGCTCGAAGAACCATTCCGTATCGCAGTTTGTCTGCATTGATGATCACGTCGGAGTCAATCCGATGGCTGGCGGACGCGGCTGTCGACGTCTCTGGGAACGGCGCTGCTGACCGTCGGGAGCGTCATGCCCTAGCGGCACCGATGCGCGGGAATGGACCGTGGTCGGGCGCACCCAGATGAGGCGCTCGCTCGCCGTCCCTATCGCCACTCGTCTCGCATGCCCCGCCTGCTAGTGCTCCCGGGGGGAGGCGTGGGTGCCGGTCGGCGGAGCCTCGTCGGGCGGAGGGGACGCCGGCGCGAGCGACCAGGCCCGGTGGGCGATGACGCTGACCCGCTGGCGCTCGCCGTGGCGGGCGAGGTGGCCCTCGACGTAGACGGTGGCGCCGGGCGACAACTCGGCGAGGTCGGGGGCGTGGCGGGCAAGAAGGATGAGCCGGTGGCGGTCGACGCTGCCCTCGCTGGCGTCGCGCTGGGTGAGGAGGAGGAAGCCGCTAGCCGCGGCCGGCCACGCATAGGCCGGGCTTCCGGAGCCTGCCGCAAGTGGGCGCGGGTTGGAGGCCCGGCGGTTGCGAGGGTGGACTCTGTGGGATGGTTAGTGGGATGAGCGATTCAAACGCCTAACACGGCGTATACGCCCCATACGCCATCTTTCCAGAAAGCCCTTGTATGGCAAGGGTATTTGGCGGAGGGAGAGGGATTCGAACCCCCGAGGGCTTGGCGGCCCTTGCGGTTTTCAAGACCGCTCCGATCAACCACTCCGGCATCCCTCCGTGCGCCGGGAATAGTGTCCCACGACGCTGGCCGGTCAGCCGGGCGCCGGCGGCGGCTCAGCCCGCCCGGAGCCCCTCCAGCTGGGTTGCGTGATGCTCCAGGTGGCCGATCAGCAACTCCTCGATGAGCTGCTGGACGGTGATCACGCCCCGGGTGGGGTGGACACCCTTGGTCTGCCAGGCGCGATCGGAGATGTCACCCAGAAGGGCGCGGAGGTCGCTCAGGTCCTCCTTGGCGTCATGCCAGAGCGCGTTGGGTCCCTGGTGCCGGTCGCGCTCCGTTGCGGCGGTGTGGTCGGCGTTTGCCCGGGCGCGGCCAAAGGGGACCGGGTCGGGCGAGTCCGCGGCCAGCACCCGCTCCACCTGGGAGATCCAGTAGGGGACGAAGTCGGCCAGGTGGGCCCAGATCTGGCCGGCGTCCCAGCTCTCCCCGTTGGCCGGGTCGGGGTCGGTGCGGCCTTCCAGCCGTTTTCTGGAGAGGTCGCGCAGCCGGATCTCGACTGCGGCCAGACGCCGCACGAAGTCGGCTGCCGGGTCGGGAAGGGGAGAGTTCACTGGTTGGGGTTGAGGTGGCGGGAGGCCGTCCCCGGCGGGTGGGACGGGGGATGGACTCCCTTGGTGCGGATGAGGCGGTCGCCAGATTGTGGATTCTGAACGATCTCCCGCTGAGGACGCAGTGACGGACCTTATACTGGCGGCACGCGGGGAGGTGGCTGAGCGGCCGAAAGCGCCCGCCTGCTAAGCGGGTGAGGGGTGTTAAGCTCCTCCGAGGGTTCGAATCCCTCCCTTCCCGCCACCGCCGCGTACCCGAGCCTCGAGGTCGCCTTCGACTGGGGCATCGACCACACGCAGGCCGGCTGATCCACAGCCGGCTGACGGGCAGGGGACCTCAGAGCACCTTGGAGAGGAAGTCCTTGGTGCGCTGCTGTTGCGGGTTGCCGATCACGTCCCGCGGGTTGCCCGCCTCCACGATCATCCCGCCGTCCATGAAGACCAGCGAATCGCTGACCTCACGAGCGAATCCCATCTCGTGGGTGACCACGATCATGGTCATCCCCTCGTGGGCGAGATCGCGCATGACGTTGAGCACGTCGCCGACCAGCTCCGGATCCAGGGCGGACGTCGGCTCGTCGAAGAGCATCAGCTTGGGCTGCATGGCCAGCGCCCGGGCGATCGCCACCCGCTGCTGCTGCCCGCCGGAGAGCTGGCGGGGATGGGCGTCCACCTTGTCGCCCAGGCCAACCCGGTCCAGCAGAGCCCGGCCGCGCTCGGTCGCCGCCGTCACGGACTCCCTCTTGACCCTGACGGGAGCCTCGATGACGTTCCCCAGGGCGGTCATGTGGGGGAAGAGGTTGAAGCCCTGGAAGACCATCCCGATCTCGGAGCGCTTGTGGCAGACCTCGCGGTCGGGCAGCTCGTGGAGCCGGCCACCGCGCTCCCGGTAGCCGACCAGCTCGCCGTCGACCCAGAGCCGCCCGGCGTCGATCTTCTCCAGGTGGTTGATGCAGCGGAGAAAGGTGCTCTTGCCCGAGCCGGAGGGACCGATGATGCACATCACCTCGCGGGGCGCGACCTCGATGTCAATGCCCCGGAGCACCTCGTTGCGGCCGAAGTTCTTGTGCACGGCTTCGGCGCGGACCATGGGGGTGGCCATCAGCTCACATTCCCGAGTGAGGCAGGGTGGGTGGGAGCCACGGCTCGACGTCTGCCCCGGCAGCGCTCCCGAAGGGCGGCGCGGCGTGGAACTGGAAGAGCATGCGGCGAAGGCGCTGAATCGGGGTGGGGGGCAGTCCGCGCACGGACCCGCGGGCGAAGTGCCGCTCGATGTAGTACTGGAAAACGGTCAGCACTGAGGACATCACCAGGTACCAGAGGCTGGCGACGATGACCAGCTCGATGATCCTGTAGTTGAAGTTGGAGATGTCCTGCTGGACGAAGAACAGCTCGTGCACGGTGGCGATGGAGGCGAGCGACGTCGTCTTGAGCATCGAGATGGTCTCGTTGCCGGTGGGAGGGACGATCACCCGCATTGCCTGGGGGAGCACGATCCGGCGCATCACCAGCGAGCGCCTCATCCCCAGCGCATGTGCCGCCTCGGTCTGCCCCTGATCCACCGAGATGATGCCGGCCCGGACGATCTCGGCCATGTAGGCGGCCTCGTTGAGCCCGAGGCCGAGGATCGCCGCCAGGAGCGGGGTGATCAGGGTGTTGGTGGACGCCTGCACCATGACATGGGTGAAGGGGATGCCGACAGAGAGGTAGGGCAGGATGGTGTTGATATTCCACCAGAAGAAGATCTGGACCAGCACCGGGGTCCCCCGGAAGAACCAGATGTACAACCAGCTCACCCAGGCCATCACCCGGTTGGGTGAGAGCCGCATCACCGCCAGCAGGACCCCGAGGCCGACACCCACAACCATGGCGATGGCGGTCAGGTAGAGGGTCACCACGGCCGCCTGGAGGATGCGGGCGTCGAAGAGGTACTGGCCCACCACCGACCAGTGGAGGCTCGAGGTCGCGAACGTGTCGACGACCGCCCCCAGAACGATCAGCACCACCACGGCGGAGACCCAGCGCCAGGGATGGCGCACCGGGACGGCCCTGATCGCCTCGGGACGTACCCGGGCAGACCCGGGAGGGCCGGGTGGGTCCGCGCTGAGCTCGGTCACGCGAACCTCGTCCTGGGCAGACTCACCGGTCCCCTCCCGAGGCCTTCCGATTCACTCGCCGGCCGGTTGCACGGTGACCTCAGTACGAGGGCACACAGGTCGAGCCGACGGGGTTGTTGTCGTTGACGTCCACGGCCGAGGCGGCGACGGCACCGTCCGAGACACCGGCGTTCTTGAGGATCGTCCCGTAGAAGCCGTGGTTGATCACGTAGGTGAGGGCGTCCTCGATCGCCTTGTCGAATCCGAGGCTCTTGGCGACAGCAACCCCGTAGGGGTAGATGCTGCAGGGCTGACCGCTGATCTTCAGCTTTCCGGGCTCAAGCTTGACCTGGTAGTCGGCGACGGGCTGGTCGGCCCAGCCGTAGTCGGCCCGCCCGCTGATCAGGGCGGCATTGGCGCTGGTCTGGCTGGGGAAGCTCTCCACGTTGATGTCCTTGAGACCCGCCGCCGTGCAGTTGTCGGTGTCCCCCTTGATCGCGCCCCCGCCCGGGTTCTGGCCCATGTAGCCGTACGCGTCGGACTCCTCGACCGTCCCCGACTCCACCGCCACGGACTTGCCGCACATCTGGGAGGCCGCGGTGATCGTCGGTCCGCCCACCCGGGCCAGCCAGGACTCCCCTGCCTGGTAGTAGGTGATGAAGTCGATCCCGGAGGCCTCGCGATCCGCGGTGGGCGTGAAGCTGGAGAAGCTCATCACGTACTTGGGATTCTTCGCCAGCAGCGCCGGGATGATGTCGTCGAAGGTGACGTCCTGGATGGTGCACGACACCCCGAGCACCGAGCAGACGTCCTGAGCCAGCTCCAGGTCCCACCCGACCACCTGACCGTTGGCGTTGACGTACTCGTTTGGCGCGTACGAGGCGTCGCTCGCGATCACGAACGGCTCCAGCTTCTTCACCGCCGCTGGGATCTCGTTGGCGATGCTCGACTGGGTGGCGGGCTGGGGGCTCGTCATGACCGGGCTGGTGCTCCCGCAGGCGCTCATCACGATCACGGGGAGGGCCAGGGCGGCGAAGGCGGCGCGCCGGGCGCGGTTGAGATGGGCGGGTCGAGGAAGAGCGTGCATTTGGTCGCGAATTGTGCGCCCGTGACGGGCCGGGTGTCCATGTGCTTTGTGCACAAGGACCAAAGCCCCTACTTCTCCCGGGACGCGGTGGCCTCCACCAGCGCCCGAGCCGCGACCTGGAGGGCCGGCCGCTCCACGCTGAAACAGATCCGGAAGTGATCGGGCACCCCGAACGCCACCCCGGGCACCACCACCGCCCGCCGCTCCGCCAGCGCCGCGGTGAAGGTCATGGTGTCCTCCCACGGGCTGCGCACCCAGAGGTAGAGGCCGCCCTGGCACTCCGCGGCCTGGAGGCCGGCGGCCGCAACCGCTTTCGCGGCGATGTCCCGCCGCTCCCGGTAGGGGGTCGCAGTGGCCTCCCAGCTCTGCAGCTCGAGCAGGGCCAGCTGGGCTGTCGCGGGCGCGTTGACGTAGCCGAGGGCTCGCTGGCAGAGGGCCAGCCCCGCCTCGCTCTCCGCACCGGTGAGCGACGAGTGGAGCGCCAGGTAGCCGATCCGCTCGCCGGCCACGCCCAGGTCCTTGGAGAAGGAGCGGCAGAGAACGGAGTGCTCGTAGTGGTGGAAGGGCTCGACGCGGCGGTGGGGCGGGTAGATGAGCCGGCGGTAGACCTCATCGACGACGAGCAGCACCGGGCGGCCGCCCCGCGCGCTATGTGCGCGGAGCACAAGGGCCAGACCGCGCATCTCCTCCTCGGTGGCGACGTGGCCGCTGGGGTTGCAAGGGGTGTTGAGGATCAGGGCGCCGGTCGCGTCGTTGAGCGCGGCGGCGATCGCGTCCAGGTCGAGCGAGCCGTCTTCGGCCGAGCCCGCCACCCGCAAACGGTGGCCGCAGACCTCGCTGTAGAGGCGGAACTCGGAGAAGTAGGGGGCGATCACCACCACCTCGCTGCCCGCCTCCACGAAGGCCCGGAGCGCCATCGAGATCGCTCCCGCCGCCCCCACCGTGACCGCCACCGACTGGGCGGTCACCCCCGCCACATCGACATCCCCGGCGATCCGCTCGCGCAGCTCGGGATAGCCGAGGTTGGGCATGTAGCCGAACCGGCGCGGCCGGACCGCCGCCGCGGCGCGCATGAAGGCCTGGCGCACCGCCTCGGGCGCCTCCAGCGGCTGGCCCAGGGAGAGGTCGGCGACCGCATCCGCGCCGTAACGCTCCCGCAGCCGCTGCGCCGTCGCCGCACCGGCGCGCACCCAGCCCCCCGCCTCGATCTCCTCCTGGACCCACGCGGTGACAGCTCCGTCGCCGGACCCCGCGCTCACGCCGCGACGCCCTCCCCGCGCACCCCCGCCGATCCTGCCGGCGTCTCGGATCTCACGGCTTGGCGCCCGGCCCCCGCGTGCCCCCGTCATGCCAGGAGAAGGGGTAGGCGGTGTCGACCACCTGGCGGGCGACCTGGGTGCGGTGGAGGGGGCGGAAGGTCTCGATCATCACCGCCAGCTCGTCGGTCTCGGCAGGGCGATCCTCGGAAGCCTCGAGCGCGCCCGGTTGCGGCCCGTGGGCCAAACCGCTCACGTGGTGGGTGAGGGAGCCCTGCTGGACGCCCCGGCGGGACGCGTAGTTGCCCTCCACGTAATACAGGACCGAGTCGCAGTCGAGGTTGGAGTGGTGGTAGGGGAGAAGCACCGCTTCCGGGTCCCAGCCCAGCTTGCGGGGCACCAACGAGCAGATCACGATGTTGGCGGCCTGGAACGTCTGGTGGGCCGCCGCCGGCAGGTGGAACCGCCCCGCGCGCGGCTCGAAGTCGTGGATGTTGAAGGCGATCGGGTAGACGGTGCCGTCCCATCCCACCACGTCGAAGGGGTGGTGGTCGAGCGAGTAGCAGGACATGTGGCCGGCCCGCTTGAGCCAGAGCTGGGAGGTGCCCTCACCCTGCTCCAGCGCTGCGGGTGCGCGGAGATCCCGCTCGCTGTACGGCGCGAACTCGGTGAGCTGGCCGTTGGAGGCCCGGTAACGGTCCGGGGAGTCGACGGCCCCGGCGACCTCCATGACCAGCACCCGGGTGCTCTCGAGATGGTCGAATTCGACGCGGTACACCGTCCCCCGCGGGATCACGAGGTAGTCGTGGTGGTCGAACCGGAGGCTCCCGAACTGGGTGTGGAGGGTGCCCGCCCCGCTGTGGACGAAGAGCACGTCGTCGGCCGAGCCGTCGACGAGGAACGCCTTCTGCTGGCGCTGCGGGATGAGCAGCCCGATCCGGATGTCGTCGTTGACGAGCAGCCACTGCCGCCCGGTGATGGCGTCGCCGTGGGCCGGGAGGCGGAACCCCTGGAGGAGGGCGTGCTGGTGGACCTTCTCGTTCTCCATGGAGATGTCGTCCGCATCTCCCTCGACGACGTCCTGGACGGCCTCCGGCATGTGCCGGTGGTAGAGGAGGGACGACGGGCCGGCGAAGCCCTCCCGGCTGAAGAGCTCCTCGTACACCGGGACGCCCTCGATGGCAAAACGCTGATGGCGCTTCCGGGGCAGCTCACCCAGCCGCATGTAGGGCCGCACCGCGCAACGGTAACAGGAGCAGGGGAGTTGGGTGGGGTGTCACGGGCGCTGCGTCATCGGACGTCACGGTCGGGTGGGATCGGCTAGGGTTGAGTGACTCGGCGGCGCTGCCAGGCCGATGCTTGGTGTGCGGTCCTGACGGAGAGCCCAGACGCCGCACGAGAGGAGGTCTCTGCCATGACGCGGATGCACGGTCCGAGGTGGGGGGCTGCCCCCAGTCTGCTCGCGCTCACGGCGCTCTTCGCCGCGTGCGGAGGCACCAGCACCCACCCCACGCCGTCGCACGGCGGCACCCCGACGTCCGCGCCGACGGCGTCGGGCTCGCCTGCGGGCACCACCTCGCCGCCCGCCACCGCGGCTCCGGCGACACCGGCTCCGACCCCGATCGCGGGCTTCGAGGCCGCCTCGGTGACCTTCATCTCCTCCCAGGACGGCTGGGCGCTCGGCACGGTGGGCGGCAGCCTGGCGGTCGCCCGCACCCAGGACGGCGGCACGGCGTGGACCAGCGTCACCCCTCCGCCCACCGCCTTCTACACCGGCCCCGGGAGCACCGGGGTCGACGGCATTCGTTTCGCGAACCAGGAGGACGGCTGGGCGTACGGCTATGACCTCTACGCCACCCAGAACGGCGGAGCCAGCTGGACCCAGGTCGCCCTTCCCGGCCTCAACTCGTCCGCCGGCATCACCCCCATCCAGGAGCTGGAGACCTCCTCCGGTTCCGTCTCTGCCGTGATCAGCGGAACGGCCGACTTCCTGATCGACACCGCCGCGGTGGGGAGCAACTCCTGGACGACCTCACCCACCATTCTCGCCTACGGCGCAGGGCCCGTCCCGGAGGCCCAGCTCGTCCTCCAGGGCTCGGCCGGCTGGGTGGTGGAGAACGACCGGGTCGTCGCCAGCGGCGCCCGCCTCCAGGGCGGGGCGTGGAGCGCCTGGACGCCGCCGTGCAGCACCGTCAACGGACCCGCGACGCTCGCCGGCTCCAGTGCGCTGGATCTCATCGCCGCCTGCGAGGTGAGTCTGTACGGCGGCTCGAGCTCCCCGACGGAGCAGGCCTACACCTCGACCACCGGGGGAGGTGGCTTCACGGAGCTGACGAGCGCGCTCCCCGCCGCCTGCCAGGGCAGCTCAGCGCTGGCGAGCCCGACCACCTCGGTCGCCGCCGCCGGGTGCGGCGGGGAGATCGTGGCGTCCTTCGATGGGGGCGGGAGCTGGGCCACCGTCTTCACCGGCGGCGGCAACACCAGCATCTCCTACATCGGCTTCACCACCCCCACCCAGGGGGCGGCGATCGAAGCGTCGCTGACCGACTCCACCGGACCTCTGCTCATGACTCGCGACGGAGGCCACACCTGGGCGCCGGTCACCATCTGATCGGACCCCGCTCGCCGCGTGCCGCGTCCTGGTCCGGGTCAGGCGGCCCCCACCAAGAGTGCGGCACCGATGGCGCCGCCGAGGTCCCCCAGCGCCGCCACGTGCACCTCGGGAGCCCGGTCGGGGAGGAAGAGGTGCGGGCTCATGGCCTCCGCGATCCGGTCGGCGTAGGGCTGACCGAGCCGGATCCCCAGCCCGCCCTCGATGATCACGGTCCCGATGTCCAGCAGGTTGATCGCCGAGGCGATGCCCGTGCCCAGCGCGCCCACGGCGCGGCCGATGAGGTCGTGAGCCATGGCGTCGCCGTCGTCGAGGGCCCGGGCCCAGACGCCACTGGTCAGCCGGGTGCGGCCGAATTGCTTCATGAGCCGGAAGAGCTGGGTCTTCTCGCCACGGTCCGCGCGCTTGCGGGCGGCCGCCTCCATCGCGGCCCGTCCCGCATAGGCCTCGACGCAACCGCGCCGGCCGCAGCCGCAGAGCGCGCCGTCGCGGACCACCACCACGTGACCGATCTCGCCGGCGGCGCCGCGGCCGACCCAGAGCCGGCCGTCGAGGATCAGGCTGCCGCCCACCCCGGTCCCCCAGGCGACACCCATGAAGGAGCGGTGGCCGCGTCCGGCTCCGAGACGCATCTCGGCCCGGTTGGCCACCTGGACGTCGTTGCCGAGGAGGACCGCGCATCCCAGCAGGCGGCTGAGGCGGTCACCGAGAGGGAAGGTACCGTCCCAGCCCGGCAGGTTCCCGGCCTGGGAGACCGTCCCGGCACCGGTGTCGACGCTGCCCGGTGATCCGACGCCCACCCCGGCGAGATAGCGCGGAGCCACCCCGGCCGTCGATGCCGCCTCCCCGAGTGCCTCTGCCATAGCGACCGTCACGGCCTCCGGGCCGCCGTCGACGGGGGTGGGCCGCCGCGCCTCGCCGATCACCCGATGGGTGCGCGTGATGACGACGGCCTGGATCTTGGTGCCGCCGAGGTCGATGCCACCTCGAAGGGAACGGTTGTCACGCGCCAGGCCAGTCGCCATCGTCACTCCCACCGGGGTGCCGTCGTGAACAGTCGCCTCTGAACCATACTGTTCTCGGCCCTGCGGCGGTGGTGCAGCCGGAATCGCAGGTCCCGGGGAGGAATCCGGACATGCAGCTGGGGATGGTCGGTCTAGGGCGGATGGGCGCCAATCTCGTCCGCCGCCTGATGCGAGATGGGCACGACTGCGTCGTCTACGACGTCAACGTTGAGGCTGTCGCCGCCCTCAGCGCGGAGGGCGCCGTGGCCACCGGTTCGCTGGACGAGTTCGTAGCCGCCCTGACCACGCCTCGGACGGCCTGGGTGATGGTCCCTGCCGCGCTCACCGGTGACACCGTCGACGCGCTCGCCTCGCGAATGAGCGAGGGGGATGTGATCATCGACGGGGGCAACAGCTACTACCGTGACGACATCGAGCGCGCCGAGAAGCTCGCGGTCCTCAGCGTCCACCACGTGGACATCGGGACGAGCGGCGGGGTGCACGGGCTGGAGCGGGGATTCTGCCTCATGATCGGCGGCGAGCCCCAGGTCGTCGAACGGCTCGATCCCATTTTCCGCAGCATCGCTCCGGGAGTGGACGCGGCCGCCCGCACGCCCGGTCGGGCCGGGGAGCCGTCGCCGGCCGAGCAGGGCTACCTCCACTGCGGGCCTCATGGCGCCGGACATTTTGTCAAGATGGTCCACAACGGCATCGAGTACGGACTCATGGCCGCCTACGCCGAGGGGCTCAACATCCTCCACAAGGCGAATGTCGGGTTGACCGAGCAGCAGGCGAGTGCCGAGAGCACGCCGCTCCGGGATCCTCGCTACTACCAGTACGACCTGCCCATCCCCGAGGTCGCCGAAGTGTGGCGGCGGGGCAGCGTGGTCGCCTCCTGGCTCCTCGACCTCACTGCCGGAGCGCTGCTCCGGTCGCCGGAGCTCGCCGACCTGGCGGGCCGGGTGTCGGACTCCGGGGAGGGTCGCTGGACCGCGATCGCCGCCGTCGACGAGGGCGTCCCCGCCCACGTGCTGACCGCCGCCCTCTATGAGCGCTTCAGCTCACGCGGCGAGGCCGACTTTGCCGACCGCCTGCTGTCGGCGATGCGCCGCGAGTTCGGCGGCCACGCGGAGCTCCCCGCCGAGAAGTAGCGGCACACCGGCGACCGAGCCCTGCCCCATCCTCATCCGCGGCCGATCCGAGGTGAGGGGAGCGCGGCAGGAGAGCGCATCCGGGGGCTCCCCTGCCGCGCAACCGCTGTCAGCGAGGCGGCCCGCTGGCGAGGGTGATCGAGCTGGTGTGCTGCTGGCCCGAGCTGTCGACCCAGCCGAGCTGGACGCTCTCTCCGGGGTGATAGCTCTCCAGCGCGCTGCTGAGGTCGCCGCTGGAGGTGATCTGGGTGGTGCCGAGCGAGGTGATCACGCTACCGACCTGGAGGCCGGCGCTCGCCGCCGGGGTGTTGGCCTGCACTCCCTCGACGAGGGCGCCGGAGACGCCGGTGCTGTCCTCGACCTCGACCCCGATGAACGGTCCACCCCCGACATTGATGCTCCCGCTGGATTGCCCGGTCTCGATCTGCTGAGCGACCTGGAGGGCGGTGTCGATCGGGATCGCGAATCCCTGGGTGGCGGCCGTCTGCCCGCTGAAGCTGGCACCGGTCTCGGTGCCGGCGGTGTCCATGCCGATCACCTTGCCGGTGGAGCTGACCAGCGGACCGCCGGAGTCACCTTCGACGATGTCGGCGTTCATCTGGATCATGCCGGTGAGGCTCTCGGAGGTGTCACCGTCGCTCGCCGTGATGGACTGATCGAGGTCGGCGACCGTCCCCGACACCACTGCCGGGGTACCGCCCTTGCCGTAGGCGTTGCCGATGGCCACCACGTCGGCGCCGATGGTCACGTTGTCGGAGTTGCCGAGTGGCGCCACCTTGAGGTTGAGCCCGGAGACGTCATTGATCTTGATCAGGGCGACATCGTCGACGGGGTCGTAACCGAGCACGGTGGCCGCGAGCTGTGGCCCCGAGCCGTCGATCTGGACGGTGACGGTCTGGGCGCCGTCGATGACGTGGTTGTTGGTCAGGATGTCGCCCGAGGAGCTGATGATGATCCCCGTCCCCTCGGCAAGGCCGGAGCCGCCCGCCAGCGTGTTCACGACGTCCACCACCGAGGGGTCGATCGCGGCCGCGATGGCGGAGGCGGCGACGCTGCTGCTGCCTGAGGTCGTGCCGCCCAAGGGCGAGCTGTTGCTCGAGGACGGGTTGGTGCTGGAGGAGGAGCTGCCGGGTGTCGAGACCCCGGTCGAGCTCGGCCGGAGGGCGAGGCCGATGCCCGCCCCGGTGACCCCGGAGACCAGGGCGATGACGATTGCCACCGCGACCACCACCGGTGCCATGCGCGACGACTTGGGTGGTGCGACCGGCGGATAGTCGGCCGGAGATCCCGGAGCCGGCGGGTAACCGGCGGGCGAACCGTACGGATAGGCGCCCCACGGATCATTCGACCACCCGTAGGCGGGGCCGAACCCTCCCGAGGGGTGGCTCCAGGGCTGGCCCCAGCCGGGCGCGGCGGCGCTGCCGGGGACCCATTGGTGGCCGTTCCAGGCCCAGCCTGCAGCGGCCCCGGTATCCACCGGCGGCGGGCCGCCGCCGGTCGACGGGTCGGGACTGGGAGATGGGCTCTCCGGGTCTGTCTGGTTGTCGTCCGGGGGTGGGGTCGTGTTGTCGTTCATCACGGTGAAGCTCACTCTACCCCCTGTGTCTTTCCAATCGATGACACCGTCGTGCCGGCCGAAAACCGTTTCGCAACCCTGTTGAGAGACCGCCGCGGCCCCCTCACCCGAGCTCGAATATCGCCTCGATCTCGATGGCCGCGCCCATCGGCAGCTCGCTCACTCCGATCGCGCTGCGGGCATGGCGGCCGGGTTCGCCGAAGATCTCGACCAGCAAATCGGAGGCTCCGTTGATGACGGCGGGCTGCTGGTCGAATCCGGGGGCGCTCCGCACCCATCCGACCAGCTTGACCACGCCGGCGAGCGCGTCCACGCCACCGGCGGCCTCCGCGGCGGTGGCGACGAGGTCGAGGGCGACCTGGCGGGCCAGTCCCCGGGCGGTCGCCGCGTCAATCTCGGCACCGACCCGGCCGGTGACGACCGCGCCGTCCCGCTTGGCCAGGTGCCCGGAGAGGTGGAGCAGGTGCCCCGCCCGCCGTGCCGGCACGTAACTGCCCAGTGGAGCGGTCACCCGTGGCAGGGAGATCCCCAGCTCGGCGAGACGCCTGCTGACGGTCATCGGCTCCGTCGCCGCAGGTAGCCGGCTCGGTCGGAGAAGCGCTGGGGCTCGAAGCCGAAGCCCGCCGCCACCGCTCCCGGCACCGTGATGTTGTCGTGCCCGAGCAGGTCGAGCTGCGCCGGGGTCACCAGCGGGTCGCGCATCACCGCCGCCATCAGCGCCGCCACCGGCCGGATGACCGGCACGGGAACGTGCACCTTCAGCCGGGGGAGGGACACCACCTGGCGCCGGATGATGTCGACGATCTGCTCGTAGCTGAGGTGGTCCGGCCCTCCGATCGCGAGCACCCGCGGGTTCGAGCCGCGCTCCAGCGCGATGGTGATGCAGCGGGCGACATCCTGGGCGGCGATGGGCTGGAAGAGGGTGCGACCGTCACCGGCGATGGGGAGGGGGAAGAAGGGCGGGGTGCGCCGGATCAGCCGAGCCAGCTTGACGAAGAAGCCGTCGCCCGGGCCGAACACGAGACTGGACTGGATGATGGTGTAGGGGATGCCACTGATCCTGATCGCCTGCTCGCCCGACCACTTGCTGGCCAGGTACCCGAAGCGCGGATCGGGATCCGCTCCGATGGCGCTCAGCTGGACCAGGTGCGCGACCCCGGCCTCCACGGCGGCGCGGGCGACGTTGGCGGCGCCCTGGCGGTTGACCGCGTCGAAGGTCTGCCCGCGCCTCTCGACGATGACCGCGACCAGGTTGACCACGGCGTCGCAGCCGGCGAACGCCGCTGCCAGACCGGAGCCGCTCACGACGTCGGCGGTGACCCGCGTGGCCGCGGGCCCGGCGGCGCCGCCCGCTCGCGCGCCCCGCGCGATCAGGACCAGCTCGTGACCCTGCTCGGCGAGGTGCGACGCGAGGTGCGAGCCGATGAAGCCGGTGCCCCCGGTGATGGCGATCCGCATGGCGTCAACAGAGTATGCCCCCACTCATCCGCAGGTGCGCCGAGCGAGACGGGTGCGGGAATGACCTGATACAGTCTTAATATGACTTTTCAATCACCTATCGCAAGACTCTGGCCTTACCACGCGCGTCAACGCCTGGGTGTCGTCGCCGGTGTCGCGCTGCTCTGCTCGGTCGCTGTGGCAGCCTGCGGCGCCACGAGCTCGGGCGCGTCATCGTCCGGCCCCGGAGCCGCGGCGGGGACCGCGACACCGAGTGCGGCGGCCTCGACGGCGACGGCGACCGCGACCCCGGCGTCGGGTACCACCACCGCGTCGTGCCCGTCGGCCAGCGATGTCGGCGCCGCCCTGGGCATCACCGTTCCCGCTCCCACGGTCTACGGGGCGAGTGCGGCGGGCATCTCGTGCAACTACCTGAGCGGCTCCGCCGACGTATTGGTCAGCGTCGTTCACGGCATCCCCACGGGCTACCTGGCCGAGGCGGAGGCAACCATGCAGGCAACATCTGCCAGCTTGGGCTTGGGATTCACCCCCCTGTCCGGTGTGGGCGATCAGGCGTACACCTACGACTACACCGTGACTGCAACTGAGTCGGCCCTCGGCATCATCGCCGTCAAGGGGACGACCTTCGTGGGCCTCGCCTGCACGGGGACCACGACCACGCTGAGCAAGGTCGAGGCGTACGCGAGCCAGCTCCTCGGATAGGACGGAGCGGGCCCCGCGTTGAGGCGGGGACGGTGGAGGCCCGGGGGCACGGCCCTCGGGCCTCCGACCGGCTGGCGGCATCGGCTCTGTTGCCCAGGTCGGTGACGCCGCCTTCCTGCGCTCCTGCGCGTGACTACGGCTTGTTCGCGCCCTTGCCGCGCCGGCGGAAGTACGTGACCAGGTGGGTCAGCCAGTAGACGTTGACCGTCCAGCCGGCGCCGTAGACCTTGGGGGTGAAGAAGCGCGGGTCGTCGCGGTTCCAGTACCGGGACTTGTTCCGCGCCACCGTCGGCGCGCGCACGTCGAAGGGCACGCCGTGCCACTCCCCGTGGCCGTCGTCCTGATCTGGGGTTGGTCCCTCAGCCATGCCGATGCCTCGCTCCGGCCACTGCCGGCGGGCAGTCCCGCCGCGCTCCGGCCTTCCGCCCCATCATGACGCGTCCCATCTCCTCGCGAGCGATCCAGCGCTCCCGCTCGCAGCGGGAGCCTCAGAGGTGGCCCGAGCGCCCCAGCAGGTCGATTGCATTCCGGCCGATGACACTAAGATCATCTCTTCCGTCGGGTTCAGGAGATTCGCAAGATGGACGCAAAGATAGTCGGGACCGTCATGCCGGTCCTCGAGGTGGCGCTCGACCCGGGCGAAGTCGTCTTCTCCGAGTCCGGCGAGCTCTCGTGGATGACGGCATCCGTCCAGATGAGGACCTCCACCCAGTCCGGTGGCGGCGGTGGCATCGGCGGCGTCTTCAAGCGGGCCGTCGCCGGCGGCTCGATCTTCATGAGCGAGTACACGGCTGCGGGCCAGCCCGGCATGGTGGCCTTCGCGGCCAAGGTGCCCGGGAGCATCTTCCCCGTCGACGTCGCTCCACAGCCGGGCATGAGCTTCATGGCCCATCGTCACGGCTTCCTCTGCGGCACCCAGGGTGTCAACCTCGGGATCGGCTTCCAGCAGAGCCTGGGCGCCGGCGTCTTCGGCGGGGACGGCTTCATTCTGCAGAGGATCAATGGCCAGGGCCGTGCTTGGATCGAGCTGTCGGGCGAGATCATTACCTTTGACCTGGCCGCCGGCGAGGTGATGCGGGTGCATCCCGGTCATGTCGGCCTCTTCCAGGACACGGTGCAGTTCGGCATCACCACCGTCCCGGGCATCAAGAACAAGATCTTCGGCGGCGACGGATTCTTCCTCGCTCAGCTGGCCGGCCCGGGCCGCGTCTGGCTGCAGTCGATGCCGCTCTCGATCCTGGCGCACTCCCTCGATGAGTACCGCAGCGGCGGCGGCTCTGCCGCGCAGGGCGGACTGGCCGGCGGTGCCATGGGCGGGATGATGGGCGGGCTGCTCGGCCGGGGGCTCTGAGCTCCCGACACCGCTAAGCTCCGGAGGCTCCGAGAGATCGTGGTGAGGAGGAGCGCGCCCCTGATGCGGGCGCGCTTCTGCTCCGTCGCCGTCTTCCGGTCGCTCAGCTGTGTCCGGCCGGCTCCGCCGTCTCCGGGTGGGCGTCGCCGCCGTGCCGGCGGCATTCCACGATGGCGAACTCGAAGGCGTCGGCGAGCGCGATCCACGACGCCTCGATGACGTTGGTGCTGCAGCCGACCGTGCTCCAGCGGCGGCGATGGTCGCCACTCTCGATCAGCACCCGGACCCCCGCCGCGGTGCCGTCCTTGCCGTCCAGGACGCGGACCTTGTAGTCGAAGAGCTGGGTTTCACCGATCGCCGGGAAGGCCGGGGTGAGCGCCTTGC
>JBEKGP010000036.1:0-26865 GCA_050012735.1 Candidatus Dormibacteria bacterium | reverse complement strand
TCCAGGCAACCCTCCATGCACCTTCACCCCCTCCGCAACCGCGGCGACGCCGAACCGTCCGTCGACGCCCTCCCCCTCGCCGCGACCTCGTCGCGGCGGGACAGGAGGCGGCGGGGCGGACCGCGCACGCCGCTCCCCCTGCTCCCGATCATCGCGGTCTGCGCGGGGATCGGCCTCGCCTACGTCAGCCAGACCGCCCAGGCCACCCAGGCCAACTACGACCAGACCTCCCTGATCCACCAGCAGCAGCAGCTGACCCTGGAGGACCAGCAGCTCGGCAGCCAGCTCGCCGAGCTCTCCGCCTCGGCGAGGATCATCGAGTCGGCGCAGCAGCTGGGGATGGTCACCGGCGGGACCTGGGCCTACGCCGTCGCGCCGGCCGCTCAGGTGGCGACACCGCCCGCCAGTGAGCTGGCGGCCCCGTCCACCCAGTCCGGGAGCTCGGTTCTCGGCGAGTTCGGCTCCGCTCTCCTCGGTGTCTTCGGCGGCCCGGCGTGAGGCGCCGCGCCCGCGGCTGCTCGGGTGCCGGTGACCCTCCCCTGAACCGCGATTGGGCCGGGCGTGACTGGCTCGCCGGCGAGCCCGCGGCCAATGACCGCCGCGCCGCGCGCGTGCGCCGGGGCTCCCAGCCGGATCCAAGTCCCGATCGGGCCCGGCGCGCGGCTCTCCCGGGCGCGACCCTCTCCCGCGCCGCCGGCTCCGTGAACCCCTCGGCAACACCCGCCGGGAGGATCGCCGTCGCCACGCCCCCGGCGACGCCGGGCAAGGCAGCGCCGGGGAACCACCGGACCTCCCTCGACGGGCCCGGAGGCCCTCCCGCGGCGTCCCGCGGGTGGTTCGTCGGCGAGGGGCCGCACGTCCGGGGGCGCGCCATCTGGCTGATGCTCTGCTTCGGGTCCCTCGCCATCCTCCTTCTCGGTCACCTCTTCCAGGTCCAGGTCGGTGAGCACACCGCGCTCGCCGCCGCCGCCGCCAGGGAGGACAACATGAGCTTTGTCCTCCCCGCCCACCGGGGCGAGATCCTGGACAGCAACGGCCAGGTCCTGGTTGGCACCGTGCCCACCTACTCCGTGTACGTCGACCCCGCGATGATCCCGGTGGATCAGCTCGACCAGGACGCGGCCGAGATCGCCGCGGTGCTCCGGATCAGCGGGAGCCAGGCCGTC
The DNA here is from genome assembly GCA_050012735.1 of Candidatus Dormibacteria bacterium. Taxonomy (GTDB): domain Bacteria; phylum Chloroflexota; class Dormibacteria; order Aeolococcales; family Aeolococcaceae; genus Changshengia. Next base: position 25,699 of record JBEKGP010000036.1, on the reverse strand, counting down.
CAGGTGCTCTCCGAGCCCAACGAATACGCGTTTCTCGCCGACCACGTGAGCCAGACCGTCAAGGATCAGCTGGTCGACCTGGACTCGCCGGCGGTCCCCGGTCTCATCCTCACCGAGGAGGACGAGCCCGTTTACGAGCCGTCGGCGGTGCCCGGGGAGTCGTCCGCCGCCAACCTGCTCGGCTTCGTCAACGCCAATGGCCAGGGCCAGTACGGCGTGGAGGGCTACTACAACTCCCTCCTCACCGGCAAGGCCGGCGAGGCCTCGGAGATCAGGGACAGCCAGGGCACCGCCATCTACCTCAACCAGGCCAAGAACGTGCCCGCCCAGAACGGTGACAACCTCCAGCTGGGCCTCAGCTCCCAGGTCCAGTACTGGGCCGAGCAGGCGATCGCGGAGGCCGTCACCAAGGACAGCGCCCAGTCCGGGGAGATCCTGGTGATGGACACGCACACCGGGGCGATCCAGGCCTGGGCCGACTACCCGAGCTACGACGCCACCGACTACGCGTCGACCCCCATCGGCGACTTCGCCGACCAGTCGGTGGGCGGTCTCTATCAGCCCGGGTCGGTGATGAAGACGGTCACTTTCGCCGGCGGCCTGCAGGACGGCGCCATCACCCCCGGCTACACCTTCGACGAGCAGCAGACCGTGGTCGACGGCATCCTCATCCACGACTGGGACGATCGGAGCCACGGCCAGGTCACCATGCAGCAGGTCCTCGACATGTCGCTCAACAACGGGGCCATGAAGGTCATGAACCTGGAGGGGACCAACGCCTTCTACACCAATATGCTGGGCTTCGGGATCGGCGCCCCGACCGGCGTGGACCTGGCCGGTGAGGCCAACCAGCAGATGGCGCCGCAGAGCAAGCTCTCCATGCTCGACTACAGCGAGATGTCCTTCGGACAGAGCGTGGTGGTCACCCCGGTGGAGATGCTCGCCGCCGAGAACGCGATCGCCAACGGCGGGGTGTGGGTGCAGCCCCACGCCGTCGACTCCATCATCGATCCCACCACCGGGATCACCACCCCGGTGGTGCCGACCACCCGCCAGGTGATCTCAGCGGCGACGGCGTCGACCCTCACCACCATGATGACCCACGTCGTCGACGACTCCGACGGCGAGGGCTTCGACGCCCGCATCCCCGGCTGGAGCGGCGAGGTGGCGGGCAAGACGGGGACCGCCCAGGAGCCCATCAACGGCAAGATGACCGGGAGCGTCGTCTCCTTCGTCGGCTTCCTCCCCGCCTCCGACCCGCAGTTCACCATGATGGTGGTGGTCAACGAGCCCCAGGTCCCGGCCGCGGACGACTTCGGCTCCCTGCTCGCCGCTCCGGTGTGGCGGCAGATGGCCGAGCAGATGATCGACTACTACCACCTCACTCCCTAGCACCCTGCCGGCCACGCGCCCTCTCCGCGCTTCTCCCGGCTGTGGCACCATCCGGCGGTGCTCCGTGCTGATTCTCTCGCCGAACTCCTCGGCGGCCGGCTCGAGGTCACGCCGGGCGCCCGCCTCGAAATCTCCGACCTGGTCAGCGACTCGCGAAGGGTGACCACCGGTGCGGCCTTCGTCGCTTTACCCGGAGAGGCGATGGACGGCCACGCCTTCGTGGCCGATGCGGCCCGCCGGGGCGCCGCCCTCGCGGTGGTGGGGGAGAGCTTTCGGCCGGGGGCGGAGACACCGCCGCTCCTCATCCGGGTGTCCGGCACCGCCGCCGCGCTGCGCGTCGCATGCTCCCGACGGATCGCCCAGCTCGGGGCCACCGTGGTGGGGGTGACCGGTTCGGTGGGCAAGACCACCGCCAAGGAGATGTGCGCGCTGGCCCTCGCCGGGCGGCCGACCGCCAGGACGCCGGGGAACCTCAACACCTGGACGCAGATCCCGCTCCACGTGCTCCGGCTGGAGGCGCCGGTGGAGCGCCTGGTGGTCGAGATGGCGATGACGGCTCCCGGCGAGATCGCCGACCTCGCCGGCTTCACCCATCCCACCTACGGGGTGCTGCTCAACGTCGGCCAGGCCCACATTGGCCGGCTCGGCTCCGAGGAGGCGATCGCCCAGGCGAAGGCGGAGCTGCTCGCTGCGCTCCCTCCAGACGGAGCCGCCATCCTCAATGCCGACGATCCCCGCGTGGTGGGGGTCGCGGCGCAGAGCCGTGCCCCCATCCGCTGGTTCGGGGAGGAGAGCCCGGAGGCCACCTGGCGGGTGGTGGACATCGCCGCCGACGGCGTGCTGGGAAGCCGGGGCGTCCTCGTCGGTCCCGACGGGCGCGCCCCGATCCGCCTCCGGGCCCCGGGGCGTCACCTCCTGCTCGACGCTGCCGCCGCGGCGGCCGTCGCCTCCTGCTTCGGGGTCGGCATCGTTGAGGCCGCCGGCAGGATCGGCGAGTTCGCCCCGGCCGAGCACCGCGGCGAGGTGAGGGGTGGCCTCCAGGGCTCCACCATCGTCGACGACAGCTACAACAGCAGCCCCACCTCGCTGGCGGCCGCTCTCGAGGTGCTCCAGGCCAGCGGAGCCCCCGAGCGGCTCGCCATCATTGGCGACATGCTCGAGCTGGGTGACCGCACCCTCCCCGCCCACCGCGAGGCCGGGCGCCGCGCCGCCGGGGCCGCCACCCGGCTGATCACCGTCGGAGAGCAGGCCGAGGTGGTGGCCGCCGCCGCGATCGCCGCCGGGATGCCCGCGGCGGCGGTCGCCCAGGCCAAGGACGCGGAGCGAGCGGCCGAGCTCGCCCTTCCGCTGCTCCGCCCCGGCACCGTGGTCCTGGTCAAGGGGAGCCGCGGGATCGGACTGGACCGGGCCGTCCGGCGCCTGCTGGCATGAGTCACGCCATCATCGTCGCGGCCGTCTGCTTCGTCGTGGGCGTCGCCCTCTACCCGGTGCTGATCACCGTCCTGACCCGCCTCGGAGCTGGGCAGATGGTGCAGGCGTACAACCCCTCGACCCACCGGGCGAAGGCGGGGACTCCAACCATGGGGGGCATCCTCTTCTGCCTCATCGCCGTGGCCGTGTGGCTGGCCACCGACCGCACCCAGGCCGGCTTCGTGATCGCCTTCGCGCTCGTCGGCGGGGCGGCGGTGGGCTTTCTCGACGACCTCGCCAACGTCCGCCGCCTCGGCTCGCTGGGTCTGCGGGTCCGGCAGAAGCTGGTGCTTCAGATCGTGGTGGGGGTCGCGGTCGGATTCGGCCTCCACGCCGCCGGCGCCACCGCTCAGGCCCTCCCCCTGGCCGGGATGGTCAAGCTCGGCTGGGCGATCGTCCCGCTCTCCGCCATCGCGGTGGTGGCCACCACCAATGCCGTCAACCTCACCGACGGCCTGGACGGCCTGGCCGGGAGCTGCGTCGCCATCGCCCTGGTCGGCGCCATGGTCGCGTCCCTCTGGCTGGGGGCTGGGAGTGCCGCCGCGCTCGCCGCCGCCCTCCTCGGCACCCTCGCCGCCTTCCTCCTCTACAACTGGCACCCCGCCCGGATCTTCATGGGCGATACCGGTGCCCTTGGCCTCGGAGCTGCCCTGACCGCGATCTGCGTCGAGGCCCATCTGCTCTGGCTGCTGCCCCTGCTCGGCATCGTCTTCGCGGTCGAGACGGCCAGCGTCATCGTCAATGTCACCGCCATCACCCGCTTCCATCGGCGGGTGTTTCGGGCCAGCCCGCTCCACCATCACTTCGAGAAGATGGGCATGGGCGAGGAACGCCTGGTGCTGCTCTTCGCGGCCGGAGGCGCGGTCGCATTGACCCTCACCCTGCTGACGGTGCACGTGGTCGCGTGACCCTGGCTGGTCCTGGAGCGCAGCACTGTCGCAATGCTCCGCACAAAGCCGCTGCGTGCGTAACAATGTCCGCCTGGCCTGATTCCCGCAGCCGTCCCCCCCACGTCATCGCACCGCAGGAGCCGCATGGCCGTTCAGACGTCCCCGACGCGCAGTCTCGATCTGCCCATTCGCAGGGCCAGGGTCGAGCTCACGCCGGCGACGCGAGGCCTCGCAGCCGTCGATGGATGGCTGTATGTCGCCGTCGCCGCGGTCTGCGCCTTTGGCCTGGTGATGGTCTACAGCGCCTCCGAGGTGCTCGCCTATCAGCAGACCGGCAACCCCAGCTACTACTTCGAGCGTCAGATCGCCTACATGGTGGTGGGGCTGACCGGGATGCTGGTGCTGGCCCGGCTCGACTATCACCACCTCCTTCGCTTCTCCCGCGCCATCGGCCTGATCACGGTGCTGATGCTGCTCGCCGTGCTGGTGCCCCACATCGGAACCCAGATCAATGGAGCCCGGCGCTGGTTCAACCTCGGGATCATCGAGCTCCAGCCCTCGGCGGTGGCGGCGCTCGCGGCGATCATCGTGCTCGGCCGGTGGCTGAGCGATCGGGGGACCCTGGTCCGGAGCTGGCGGGGGATACGCGACTACGTCATCCTGCTCAGCATCCCCGTGGTGCTGATCCTCGGCGAGAAGGACCTGGGGAGCACCGTGGTTATCGCCGGCGTCGGCGGCATCCTGCTCTTCCTGGCGGGTGCCCGCTACCGGCACCTGTTCACCCTGCTGGCCATCGGCGGGGGTGTCGGCTGGCTCACCGTCATCGCCGAGCCCTACCGACTCAGCCGGATCACCTGCTTTGGCCAGTCGGTGACCGACGTCTCGCTGAGCACCTGCTGGCAGGGCACCCAGGCCCTCTTCGGGCTGGGTCGGGGCGGTCTGACCGGGGTCGGGCTGGGCAACTCCATCCTGAAGTACGCCTGGCTGCCCGAGGCCCACACCGACTTCATCTTCGCGATCATCGGCGAGGAGCTGGGCCTGATCGGGACGGCGGCGGTGGTGGGCGTCTTCACCTTCCTGGCCTGGCGGGGGATCCGGGCGTCGCTGCGCGCCCCCGACCGCTTCGGGACGCTGGTCTCCGGCGGGATCACCGCGTGGATCTGCATCCAGGCCTTCGTCAACGTCGCCGCGGTGACCGCCCTGATACCGACCACCGGCATCCCGCTCCCCTTCATCAGCTACGGGGGCACCGCCCTGGTGATGAACCTGTTCGCGGTGGGGATACTCTGCAATGTGTCGGCACAGGGCCGGCGCCAGGCGTCCGCGGAGAGGCGTGGCTTCTCTGGGGTGCAACGACAGGGGGCTCTCAGTCGTGCGAACGTTGATCGCCGGGGGCGGGACGGGGGGGCACCTGATCCCGGCGCTGGCGGTCGCAGACGAGTTGCGCGCCGCTGACCCGGAGGGCGCGGTGCTCCTGGTCGGCCGGCGGGGCGGGGTCGCCGAGGCGCTCGTCGAGCGCACCGGCATCCCCCTCGAGACCCTGGACATCCGCGGCCTCGACTTTGCCCACCCGGCCAGCGTCGCCGGCTTTGGGCTGCGCCTGACCCGGTCGGTGCGGGAGGCGCGCCGTCTCATCCGCCGCTTCGGGCCGGACGTCGTGGTGGGGGCCGCGGGGTACGTCTCGGTGCCCGTCGTGCTCGCCGCCCGGCGCGAACGGGTGCCCGTCCTCCTCCTCGAGCAGAATGCGCTCCCCGGACGGGCCACCCGCTTCCTGACCCGCCGCGCCGACGCTGTCGCGGTGTCCTTCCCCGGGACCGCCAGGTTGCTGCGCGGGCGGGGGGTGGAGGTGACCGGCAACCCGGTCCGGAAGGAGTTCCGCGACGGGGCACCCCCCCTCAGCGACCGGCCCCGGCGTCTGCTGGCGTGGGGCGGCTCGCAGGGGGCGCGGCGGATCAACCGGGCGCTCTGCGACTGCGCTCCCCGCCTGCTCCGTGACCATCCGGAGCTGGAGATCACCCACCAGTGCGGCCAGCTCGACGAGGCCGAGGTGGTCGCCGTCCGCGCCGCCCAGGAGCCCGCCTTGCAGCGCCGCTGGGAGGTGGCCGCCTTCTACGGCGACGCCGCCGCCCGGGTGGCCGCCGCCGACCTCGTGCTGATGCGCGCCGGGGGCTCGTCCCTCGCCGAGGTGAGCGCCCTCGGTCGCCCCATGATCCTCGTCCCCTATCCCCACGCCGGGGACCACCAGCGGCACAACGCGGCCCCCTACGTCGCCGCCGGCGCCGCCCTGCTCCTGACCGACGCCGAGTGCGACGGGGAGCGCCTGCGCGGCGTCCTGGAGGAGGTCCTGGGCGATCCCGGGCGATGGCGGGAGATGGCCGAGCGGAGCCGGTCCATGGGCAGGCCCGAGGCGACCGCCAATGTGGCGGCGATCGTCCGGCGCTTGGCGGGTACCCGCCGCGCCCGGGGAGCCCCCCGTGCCGCCTGAGCCGGGCACCCCACCTCCCGCCGGCACCCCGCGCCCCCGCCACGTTCACTTCCTGGGGATCTGCGGCTATGCGGTGAGCGGCGCCGCCATCCTCGCCCAGCAGATGGGCGATCGGGTGACCGGCAGTGACGACCACGCCTACCCGCCGGTCTCGGACATCGTCACCGCGGCGGGCATCCAGTGGGTCAACGACCACGATCCGCGCAACCTCGACCGCTGGGGCGTCCCCGACCTGGTGGTGGTGGGCAATCAGGTGCGGCCCCTCAACGAGGAGTGGTTGGAGGCCCAGCGTCGGGGGCTGCCGCTCAGCAGCGAGGTCGAGTTCTTCGTCTCCCTCACCGGCTCGAGGCTCCGCCTCTCGGTCTGCGGCACCCACGGCAAGACGACCACCTCGGCGCTGCTCATCCACATGCTCGCGCGCTGCGGGATGGACCCCGGCTTCCGGCTCGGCTCGACCTCCCTCGACGTCGGCGGGAGCGCCCGGCTCGGCACCGGTCCGTTCGTCTTCGAGGGCGACGAGTACACCACCGCCCCCTGGGACCCGCGCCCCAAGTTTCTCCACATGCGGCCCGAGGCGGCCTGCGTGACCCGGCTGGAGTGGGATCACCCCGACGTGTACCCGTCCCCCGAGGCGTACCGGATGCCGTTTGTCCAGCTTGCGGAGACCATGCCCGCCGGCGGTCTGCTGGTGCTCTGCGGCGACGATGCCGCCGCGCTCGAGCTGCGCGCCCACGCCGCCTGCCCGGTCGTCGTCTACGGGGAGGGCGAGGAGGCTGACTGGCGGGTGACCCGGCTCGACGACGACGGCTCGGTGCAGCGCTTCCGGATCGACTGCCGTGAGCTGGCGATCCGGCCGGCGGTGGCCCTCACCTTTCCCGGCAGGCACAATGCGCTCAACGCCACCGCCGCGCTGGCTCTCGCCAGGTTCGCCGGTGCGCCGATCGAGGAATGCGTCGCGGCCTGCGCCGGCTTCCGGGGGCCCGCCCGCCGCTTCGAGATCCTGGGGACGGCCGGCGGGGTCACCGTGGTCGACGACTACGCCCATCACCCCACCGAGGTCTGGGCCGCCATCAACGCCGCCCGCGCCCGCTACGGCGGAGGGCGGATCATCGCCGTCCACACCCCCCACACCTACTCGCGCACCCTCACCCTGCTCGAGGATTACCGGCGCAGCTTCGAGGAGGCGGACGTCGTGGTCCTCGGTCCCATCGACGCGGCTCGGGAGCGCGGCCAGGCGGCGACCGTCTCCTCCGCCGACGTCGCCGCCCGGATCACGGGGCGTGAGGTGCACCTCGTGGACGGGAGTGCCGAGGGGGTGGAGCTGGTCCTCGAGCTGGCGCATCCGGGCGACGTCGTGCTGGTCCTCTCCCTGGGCGGCTTCGACAAGATCGCGCGCCGCATCCACGCAGCGCTGTCGGAGCGGGCGGTGGTGGCGGATCTGGGGCCCGGGGTGGAGCATGGATCGGGGGCGGAGCGTGGATGAGGAGTGGCTCGCCACCCTGCCGGGGGTCCGGCGCGGCGAGCCTCTCGGCCGTCACAGTCAGTACGGGATCGGGGGCCCGGCGGACTGGCACCTGAAGGTGCGCGACACCGCCCATCTCGCCGAGGTGATGCGCCGCTGCCATGCGAGCGGGGTGCCCCTCACCGTGATCGGTGCCGGGAGCAACAGCCTGGTCTTGGACGGCGGCATCCGCGGCCTGGTGGTCGAGCTCCCTCGCGACCGGATGAGCGTGCTCTCCGATGACGTCGTCGAGCTGCCCGGCGGGGCGATGATGCCGCGGGCGGCGCTCGACTGCGCGGCGCGCGGGCTGGGTGGCCTGGAATTCGCCATCGGCGTCCCCGGCACCTGCGGCGCCTCGGTGCGGGGCAATGCGGGCGCCTTTGGCACCGAGATCAAGGACGTGCTGGTCGATTGCGACGCGCTCGCTCCCGACGGCTCCCGGCACACCTACGCGGCATCCGACCTCGGCTTCGCGTACCGCGACTCGCGTTTCAAGCACGACCTCGGCGGCCACGTCGTGGTCGGCGCGCGCCTGCGGGTCCATGCCGATCTCCCGGTCGTGGTGCGGACGCTGACCGACGCCATCCAGACCGAGCGCCGGGCGACCCAGCCGTACAGCGAGCGAAGCCTGGGCAGCATGTTCACCAACCCTCCGGGCGACCACGCCGGGCGGCTCATCGACGCCGCCGGGCTGAAGGGGGCGCGGGTCGGCGGTGCCGAGGTCTCCCTGAAGCACGCCAACTTCGTGGTCAACGCCGGAGGCGCGACCGCCGCCGACGTGCTGGAGCTCTGCGACCTGATTCAGCGAACCGTCGCACAGCAATTCGGCGTTCACCTGGTGCCGGAGATCAGCGTGCTCGGTGAGCCGGTACGGAGGACGGACGGCTGATGAGGGAAGTACGGATGAGTGATGGGATGGAAGGGCCGGCAGGGCACGTCGTCTTCGGGGGGACCGGCGTCGGACAGCTCTGCTGTCCGCGCCTCGTGCTCGGCGGCATTGCGCTGCCGCCTGCGCAAGCCCCCACTCAGACGACGTGCCCTGCCAACCCTTCTGGAGCACTCTCGTGAGCCTCCGTATCGCCGTGGTCTGCGGCGGTCTGAGCGCTGAGGTCGAGGTCTCGCGCAACTCCGCGTCCCAGGTGGCGTCCGCGTTGCGGTCACGGGGGCATCAGTGCACGACGCTGGAGGTCGACGCCGAGCTCTGGCCGGCGCTCGAGGCGGGCGGCTTCGACTGCGTTTTCATCGCCGTCCACGGTCGCTTCGGCGAGGACGGCACGGTGCAGGGGGTGTGCGAGCTGCTCGGCCTTCCCTACACCGGCAGCGGCCTGCTCGCCACCGCGCTCTGCTTCGACAAGGTCGCCGCCAAGCGCCTCTTCGCCGCCGAGGGGATCGCCACGCCCGCCTGGCGGACGCTCCCCGCCGCGCCGGCGTCTCCCGACGAGATCGGGCCGGCTCTGGCGAGCGCCGCCGCCGAGCTGGGCTACCCGCTCGTGGTCAAGCCCCGGCATGGGGGATCGACGATCGGGCTCTCGATGGTGCACGACGCGGAGGGATTGATGGCCGCCTGGAAGACCGCCGCGGCCCACGGCGAGGTGCTCTGCGAGAAGTTCGTCGCCGGGATCGAGGTCACGGTGGGAATCCTGGGGGATAATCCCCCCCGGGCCCTTCCGACCCTCGAGATCGTCTCCGAACGTCCCCTCTACGACTATGCAGCGAAGTACACCGCGGGTCAGAGCCACCATGTCATCCCCGCCCGTCTCCCCGAGGAGGGGCGTCGCGCCTGTCAGGACGCCGCGCTCCGGGCGCATCGCGCCCTCGGCTGCCGCGACCTCTCGCGCGTGGACGTCATCGTGGATGGCGGTGGCCCGCCCTGGGTGCTCGAGGTGAACGCCATCCCCGGTCTCACCGAGCTCTCGCTCCTCCCCGATGCGGCCCGCGCCGCCGGCATCTCCTTCTCCGACGTCTGTCAGGGCCTGGTCGACGCGGCCGTGGCCCGTCCCGGGAGGCTCCCGGCGTGATCGAGGCCCCGCAGCGCGGTACCGGCAGCCCGGAGCTGGAGACGCGGCACCGTGTCCGCGTCCGCGCCGTGGCCACCTCGATCGCCGATCAGCAGTCGACGGCTCGCCGCTTCGAGGTGCCCGCTGAGCTCGAGCTGCGCGGCACCGTCCGGCGCCGCAAGGGCTCGCCCCAGCTCCCCAAGCCGGCCCACGAGCGGGCGGACCGCCACCCGCTGCTCGCCGTCTTGGTGCTGGCCCTCGAGCTGGCGGTGCTCGCCGTGGTGCTCTGGGCTCCGATCTTCAAGGTGACCTCGGTCAAGGTCACCGGTACCCGGCTGCTCGACACCGCCCAGGTCGTGAAGGCCGCGGACGTGTCGCAGAGCATCTTCATCCTGAATGGGGATGCCGTCGCCGCCCGCGTTCGATCCCTGCCCTGGGTCGAGTCGGTGAAGGTGACCACGGCCCTTCCCGCCAGCGTCCGGATCGCGGTCACAGAGTGGCCGCCGATGGCGCGCGTGCTCCGCGGTGGTGTCGAGTACGCGCTGGCCGCGCAGGGCGCGAGCATGCGGCTGACGCCGTCCCAGGCGGCGAGCCTCGGCAGCGTCCCGCTCCTCCTCGACCTCCGTCCCACCTCACTGCAAACCGCGGTGTCGGCGCAGCTGGTGAGCGTCCTGGGATCCGCCGCGTCGCGCTTCCCGTCCGTGTTCGGTGTACACGTGGTGGCGTACGAGTGGGACCAGATGGGGACCTTCTCGCTCTGGACGAGTGCGGGATGGGAGGCGGTCCTCGGTGACATCAACACGCCGGGAGCGATCACCGCCATCCCGGGCCAGCTCTCGGCTCTCAGCGTGCTGCGCAGCGCGCTCGACTTCGCCCACCCCACCTTCGGCTATGTCGACTTGGAGGACACCGCCGCACCGGCGGTGGGAGGCACTCCGGGGCTGCCGTCCCAGGTGAGCAGCGCACTGCTCGCCACCTTTGCCCACTGATCGACCGCGTTCGGGTTCCGACCCGACCGTGCACCCTACTAACGGGCGCCGCGCTCCCAGGGGCGAGCCGCCAGCAATGCCGAGAGGATGGCGCGCGTCGCCGCTGAGCGGTTCATCGTGAAGAAGTGGATGCCCGGCGCACCGGCGCCGAGCAGCTCGCTGCACTGCAGCGTCGACCACGCCACGCCCAGCTCCAGCACCGCCTGCGGATCGTCGTGCCGGCTCTCGAAGGCGGCACGGAGCTTCTCGGGGATCTTGGGCTGGAGCTTGGCGATGAAACCGTGGAGCTGGCCCACGCTGGTGATCGGGATGATCCCGGGGATGATCGGCACCGTCACTCCGGCGGCCCGGGCGGCTGCGACGAACTGGAAGTACGCCTGATTGTCGAAGAAGAGCTGGGTGATCAGGTACGACGCACCCCGATCCACCTTCTCCCGGGTCCAGCGCAGCTCGTCGTCGAGTGAGACGGACTCCAGGTGGGTCTCGGGGTAGCAGGCCGCACCGATGCAGAGGTCGTACGACTCCCTGATGAGCGCGACCAGGTCCGACCCGTGGGCCAGCCCGCCGGGCTCGGGGACGAAGGTACCCTGTCCCCGCGGGGGATCGCCGCGCAGCGCGAGCACGTTGTCGATCCCGCTGTCCACCAACCGCTGCAGGACGTCGCGCAGCTCGGCCCGGCTGCTGCCGCCGCAGGTCACGTGGGCGACGGGCGTGATCTCCAGCTCCCGGTGGATGCGCTCCACCAGCTCGAGCGTCCGCGTGCGGGTGCTGCCCCCCGCCCCGCAGGTGACCGAGACAAAGCCCGGCTCCAGCTCGCGGAGCGCCGCGATGGTGGCGAAGAGCGCGGCCACCCCCTCGTCGTCCTTGGGCGGGAAGAACTCGAAGCTGAAGTCAGGCCGGTGCGCTTCGAGGAGGTCGGAGACGCGCATGTTCTCGCCATGGTGCCAGAGGCGCACCAGGCTGTGGGGGGAGTGGGTGATCAGGCTGGAGTGGTGACCGGCAGGCCGTACCACCGGGCCGCGTCGGCCAGCCGCTCGTCGTAGGTCACGAACGCCGCGAGGCGAGGCCCGAGGGAGAGGGCGGTGGCGAGGTGGAGGGAGTCTAGGGAGGGCAGCTCGGGGGGGCGGAGGACTCCCGCTTCGTCACCGAGCGCGGCATCGGCGGGGATGAGGCTGATCCCGTCCAGCAGGGCGCGCACCAGCGCCAGGCGGGGCGGGGAGAGGCCGGCGCGGGTCGCCGCCCGGAGTGCCTCGGTGCGCAGCAGCAGGGACGACACTCGGCGGGGGCGAGGGGCCAGGAAGCGTTGGAGCGCGAGGGCTCCGGGGTCGGGGACGAACAGACGGACAAACGCCGAGCTGTCGAGGTAGACGAGGTCAGACTTCCCCGGCACGGAGCTCCATCAGGGCATCGAAGGGCGAGCGCTCGCCGGGCGCGAGCCGCGCCGGCGGGCTCTCGAAGAGCACCTGGATGAGGTCGCGCCGCGCCGGGATGATCCGCCCCTCCTCGATCATCTCGTCCCACCACCCCTCGTCATCCCGGACGGGCACGATCCGGGCGACCGGCCGGCCGCGATCGGTGATGGTGATCACCTGACCGGCGGCCGCCCGGCGGACCACGGCGCTCGCCTGCGCCTTCAGCTCCCGGATGCCGACCTCGTCATGGGTGTCGTCCGCCATGGGGACCACACGATACCACTCAATGAGATCACAGGTGACTACGTCGAACGGGATCCCTGCCATCGCGCACCGGAGATCGCCGGGTCCCCTCTGGTACCGTCGGATCGTGCGCGCCGTCTACGCCGCTCGCTTCGGGGGCGACGACCCCCTCTCCAACCTGGCGGTCGGCGACCGGCCGGTCCCCCGCCCGGCTGCCGGCTGGGCGCTGGTGCGGGTCACCGCCGCCTCGCTCAATCATCACGACCTCTGGACCCTGCGTGGCGTGTCGTCCCAGCCCCTGAACGCGCCCCAGATCCTCGGCTGTGACGCCGTCGGACGGGTGGAGGAGCTGGGGGAGGGCACCGGCGGGGCTCTGACGCCCGGCTCCCGGGTGGTGGTCCACAGCGTCATCGGATGCGGAGCCTGTCCAGCCTGCCTGGCCGCCGAACCGGGCGTCTGCCAGCATCTCAGTCTCCTGGGCGAACCACCCCACGGCGGTGCCCTCGCCGAGCTGGTGGCCGTGCCTGCCGCCAATCTGATCCCGCTGCCTGACGGGGTGGGGGACGAGGTGGCCGCCTGCCTCCCGACCGCCTACCTCACCGCCTATCGGATGGTGTTCACCCGGGCCGGTCTCGGCAAGGGGGCCTCCGTGCTCGTCCAGGGGGCGGGCGGCGGTGTGGCCACGGCCGCCATCCTTCTCTGCGTCCAGGCCGGGATCGAGGTCCACGTCACCTCCCGCCACCCCGCCAAGCGGCGGGCCGCCGAGGAGCTGGGGGCGGCCAGCACCTTCGACCCCGGCGACCTCGAGGCGGCGCGGGCGCTGGTCGAGCGCACCGGTGGGGGCGTCGACGCCGTCCTCGAGACGGTGGGGGAGGCGACCTGGGGCCTCAGCCTGCGCTCCGTCCGCCCTGGTGGAACCGTGGTCGTGGCCGGCGCCACCTCCGGCCCCAATCCCCGGGCTCAGCTCAACCGCATCTTCTGGCGCCAGCTCACCATCGCCGGGACCAGCATGGGGACACGCACGGAGCTGGAGCGGCTGGTCGCCCTCTGCGCCTCCGGCGCCCTGCATCCCCTGATCGACAGGGTGGTGGCGCTGGAGGACGTCCGCTCCGCTTTCGCGGCACTGGCCGCCGGCGAACAGCGGGGCAAGCTGGTTGTCCGCGTGGCTCGCTGATCGGCCGGAACGGCCCAGCCGACCGACGGCGGCCGGCGCGCGCCCTTCGCAGGTCCGTCGCAGGTCCGTCGCTTGCGCGGGTCCGCGGCCGGTGCTAGGGTGAATTGGCTACAGCGACCCGAAGGTGGGCCGCGAGCGGCGAGGCCTCGCTGGCAAGGTGCAGAAGCGAGGCCTTGTTCTTGTCCGGAGCCGGACGCCTGCGGCCTGCGGGCGGCGCGACGCCCCCCGGCGGCGCGCCGGAGCGTGCGGTTCGGGGCCTCCCACCACCTCCCGTGACTGGCTGCGCCGTGCCCGCGGCTGGTACGATTCGAGGCGGCGAATCCCCCCCCTGCGACGGTCAACATCTTGTGCTGGCCCGTCCTCGCAAACCCGACATCTTGCGGTTTTGCGGTGGAAAGGCCTTCCCTTGCCGTATTGCCACGGCTATACTCCAATGTCAATGTGAGCCGTCCCCGCCACGTCTTTGCACTAGATCTAGGAACTACCAAGGTCTGCTGTGCCGTCGCCGACCTCGAGCCGGCGGGGCTGCGGGTCCTCGGTGTGGGTGAGGCTATCTCCCGGGGCATCCGGAAGGGCGCCGTCATCGAGATCGACCGCGCCGCCGAGGCGGTGGCCGAGGCTGTCGACCTCGCCGAGCAGATGGCCGGGCTCCAGATCGACTCCGCGGTCGTCGGCCTAGCCGGCGGCCACATCACCTCGCAGAACAGCCGCGGGGTGGTGGCGGTGGCCGCGGGCCGTCGCGAGGTCGGCGTCCAGGACGTCGGACGGGCCATCGACGCCGCGCGGGCGGTCTCGGTCCCGAGTGACCGGCGCATCCTCCATGTCCTGCCCCAGCAGTTCACCATCGACGGCCAGGACGGCGTGCGGGATGCCATTGGGATGTCGGGGAGCCGCCTGGAGGTCGATGCCCACATCGTCACGGGTGCCACTACCGCGATCCAGAACGTGGTCAAGGTGGTGCACAAGGCCGGCTTGGACGTTGACGACCTGGTGCTCCAGGTGCTCGCCTCCGCGGAGGCGGTGGTCACCGAGGACGAGCTGGAGCGCGGCGTGGTGGTGGTGGACATCGGCGGCGGGACGACCGATGTGGCCGTCTTTGCCCGGGGCAGCATCATCCACACCGCGGTGCTCCCGGTGGGCGGCAACCACGTGACCGGCGACCTCGCCGTGGGGCTGCGCTGCGACCTCGACACCGCCGAGGTGGTGAAGCGGAGCTTCGGCCACTGTCTCCAGCTCACCCTGCCCGCTGAGGCCCAGGTGACCCTGACCCCGATGGGGTACGACGAGCCCGTCAACGTCCCCCAGCGCTATCTGGCCGAGATCATCGGCCCCCGGGCCAGGGAGATGGCTCAATTGATCGCCGCCCAGATCGAGATGGCGGGCCCCCCGTCGCTCTTCTCCGGCGGGATCGTGCTCACCGGCGGGGGTGCCCTGCTGCGCGGCTTCGGGGAGATGGTGCAGAGCGTCACCGAGCTCCCGGCCCGGGTGGCCGCGCCCTCTGGGGTGAGCGGGATGAACGACGAGATCCAGGGGCCCGATCACGCGACCGTGGTCGGACTCCTCCGCTGGGCGGCCCGTTCTGGGGGCCGGCCGGCGGCGCGACGCTCGAATGGCGGCAACGGCCACGTCAACCTCCACGGCCGGGTCCAGGCACCAGCCCAGGCCCAGCGCGGAGACCCGGCGGGCGCACGTCTCGGACGCTGGTTCCGAGAGCTCTTCTGAACGGCAGGACGACTACGGCGGGATCAGAACCATGAACGAGAGAGAGCGCGAGCTGCGTCGGATGACCCAGGAGTTCCTGGCCCAATCGAGCAGCGGCGACGCGCGGAAGCGCGAGGAGAGTGAGATGGCAGACCTTGACCGGACCACCGAGGGCAACGCGCGCATCCGGGTCGTGGGGGTCGGAGGCGGCGGCACCAACGCGGTCAACCGGATGATGCGGGGCAACCTGAAGGGCGTCGAGTTCATCGCCCTGAACACCGATCACCAGGCGCTCACGCAGTCGACCGCCGCGCACAAGATTCGCATCGGGTCCAAGGTGACCCGCGGCCTCGGTGCGGGCGGCGACCCCCAGAAGGGCCGTGACGCGGCCGAGGAGTCGCGGGACGAGCTGACCAAGGCGCTCGCCGACTCGGACATGGTGTTCGTCACCGCCGGGATGGGCGGTGGCACCGGCACCGGGGCCGCCCCGATCGTCGCCGAGATCGCCCGCGAAAGCGGCGCGCTCACCATCGGCGTGGTGACCAAGCCCTTCCGCTTCGAGGGGCTGCGCCGCCAGCGCATCGCCGAGGAGGGGATCACCATCCTGCAGGAGCGCGTCGACACCCTCATCACCATCCCCAACGAGCGGCTCATGCAGGTCGTCGACAAGAAGACGCCCATCACCGAGGCCTTCAAGGTCGCCGATGACGTGCTCCGCCAGGGCGTGCAGGGGATCAGTGACCTGATCGTCTATCCGGGGCTCATCAACCTCGACTTCGCCGACGTCAAGGCGGTCATGTCGGGGCAGGGGGCGGCTCTGATGGGCATCGGTTTCGGCACCGGGGACACCCGGGCCGCCGACGCCGCTCGCGATGCGGTGGCGAGCCCGCTTCTGGAGACGACCATCGCCGGGGCGAAGGGCATCCTGCTCAACGTCACCGGTGGCAAGGACCTCACCCTCTACGAGGTCACCGAGGCGGCTCAGCTGGTCAGCGAGTCCGCGGACAAGGACGCGCAGGTCATCTTCGGCTGCGTCATCGACGAGGCCATGAAGGACGAGGTCAAGATCACCGTCATCGCCACCGGCTTCACCGGGCACATCGACGTGCTGGGCACGCTCGCTTACGAGCCCCAGGCACGACCGGTTGCGCAGGAGCGGCCAAACTTCGCCATCCCTCAGCGGCACGCCCTGCCGGGCAACGCCGATGACTTGGACATACCGGCCTTCCTGAGGGACCGTCGGTAATCGTCAATTTCGGCAAATACTTCAAATACTGGAGGATGCCTGCGGGCCGGCCCGCGCGCGACTGTGGGCGATGAGGTGCCCGTTCTGCTCATCGGTTGACTCCAAGGTCGTCGATTCCCGCGACACCGAAGCGGGGATCCGGCGGCGTCGCGAGTGTCTGTCCTGCGGCAAGCGTTTCACCACCTACGAGCGCTTCGAGGCGACTCCGGTCTGGGTGCTCAAGAAGGACGGCCGGCGTGAGGAGTTCAGCCACCAGAAGCTCCTCGGCGGGCTGCTGATCGCGAGCAAGAAGCGGGACATCGCCCCCGAGCGTTTGGGGGCCCTGGTGGAGGAGGTCGAGAACCAGCTCCGCGGCGAGCATCTCGCCGAGGTCCCCTCCCGCGTGGTGGGCGAGATGGTGATGGAGCGGCTGCGCGAGATCGACGAGATCGCCTACGTCCGCTTCGCCTCCGTCTATCGCTCCTTCAAGGATGTGGCCGAGATGCGGGCCGAGATCGAGGACTTCCTGGCTCATCCGCCCCCGACCCGGCGCCTGCCTGCCCGCAGGCCGCGCCCGGCGGAGGACGGGGGGGCGGAACTGGCTCTCGACCTGGGCAAGTGACCGCCCGCCGGTCACCCGCCGGATCCGGCGTCCACGATCCCGGGTCGATGGTTCCGCTGCCCGCGCCGCTCCTCGCCGCCCTGGCCGGTCGCGACGAGGTGCTGGTCACCTCGCGTGCCGGGCCCGGGATGGGAACCGTGCGCATGAGCTTCGCGATTGCGCCGCCTGGGGTCGTCTACCTTCTGACCAGCGCCTTCTCCCGCAAGGTGTCGCGCTGGGACCGCGACCCCTGGGCGCGCCTCACGGCGCCGGGCTCCCGGATCGCCGCCGAGGCGGTGGTCCAGCCGGTGACGGCGGACGACCTCGACTCCGCCGCGGAGGCGGCCGTCCTCGCCCGCTTTCCGGCTGCGGGCGCGGCCACACCGGAGGCGCTGCGTGAGCTGCTCGAGACCGGCACCCATCTCCTCTTCCGGGTGGAGGGGGGCCCTACGATGGCCGGCATGACTGAGGACACGGGCAGCCCCCACCCGGGCGGGATCGCGGAGCGCCTCGCCTCTGTCCACCGCCGGATCGCTAAGGCCGCCGAGGGCGCCGGGCGCGACCCCGCCGCCGTCCGCCTGATCGCCGCCACCAAGACCGTGCCCCCCGAGCGCATCGCGGAGGCGGTCGCGGCAGGGGTGACCGAGATCGGCGAGAACCGGGTCCACGAGACACGGCTCAAGCACGCCGGCGTCCCTTCGGGGCTCAGCTGGCACCTGATCGGTCACCTCCAGAGCAATAAGGCCGCGCTTGCCGCCCAGCTCTTCGACACCGTGCACTCCGTCGACTCGGAGAGGCTCGCGCTTGCGCTGGGAAGCTACCGCGACCCCGCCCGAGGTCCCATCTCCGCCCTGGTCGAGGTGGACTTCACGGGCATCGCGGCGAGGAGCGGGATCCCACCTGAGGCTGCCGGGCCCCTCCTGCGGGCGGTGGCGGGCCAGCCCGGTCTGAGGCTGGACGGGCTCATGACCATCGCCCCCTTCGGCGACCCGGCCGCCGCCCGGAAGTGCTTCCGCAGCCTCCGCGAGCTGCGCGACCGGCTCCAGAGCGAGCTGGGGCTGGCGCTCCCCCAGCTGTCGATGGGGATGAGCGACGACTTCGAGGCAGCCATCGCCGAGGGGGCGACCATGGTGCGCCTCGGCCGTGTGCTCTTCGGGGAACGGGGCCCGGCGGGGGTCAAGCCCCCTGACTGAGCGCCCGCCGCGAGCCGCCGTCGGGGTCGAGCAGCCCGGCTGATCGTTATCCTTGGCCGACGATGGACAATCCCCCGCGTTTCGCAGCCGTCGACGGTCGTGCCGACCTGGCCGAGGGCGAGCGCGCCGTGCTCGACCGGTGGAAGAGCACCGATCTCTTCCGGCGTAGCCTCGAGCTGCGCAAAGACGGGAAGCCCTACGTCTTCTACGAGGGGCCGCCCACGGCCAACGGCAAGCCCGGCATCCACCACGTCCTGACCCGCTCCTTCAAGGACCTCTTCCCCCGCTACATGTCGATGCGCGGGTATGCGGTCGCCCGCAAGGGAGGCTGGGACACCCACGGGCTCCCGGTGGAGCTGGAGGTGGAGAAGTCGCTGAAGATCAGCGGCAAGCGCCAGATCGAGGAGTTCGGCGTCGCCCGGTTCAATGAGCTCTGCCGCCAGTCGGTGGAGAGGTATATCGACGAGTGGGAGGCGATGACCGACCGCCTCGGCTTCTGGCTCGACATGAAGCACCCCTACCGCACCTACGAGGGGACCTACATCGAGTCGGTGTGGTGGAGCCTCAAGCAGCTCTGGGACCGCGACCTCCTCTACCAGGGCTACAAGGTCGCCCCCTACTGCCCCAGGTGCCAGACCTCGCTCTCCTCCCACGAGCTCTCCCAGGGATACCAGGACGACGTCGCGGACCCCTCCGTCTTCGTGAAGTTCCGCCTCACCGGATCCGAGGACCTCTCGCTGCTCGCCTGGACCACCACCCCCTGGACCCTGCCCGGCAACGTCGCCGTCGCCGTCCACCCCGACGCCACGTACGTCGAGGTGGAGAACCGGGGGCAGAGGCTGATCCTCGCCCGGGACCGACTGGAGGTCCTGGACGGCGAATACCAGATCACCGCCGAGATGAAGGGCAGCGACCTGGTCGGCCGGACCTACGAACCCCTCTTCACCGACCTGCCTCCCGAGGGCAAGGCGTTTCTGGTGCTCTCAGCCCCCGAGCTGGTCTCGATGGAGGAGGGGACGGGGATAGTCCACACCGCCGCCGCGTACGGCGAGGCGGACCTGGAGCTCTGCCTGCGCGAGGGAGTCGCCGTCCGCCACGTGGTGGGGCTGGACGGGCGCTTCCTGGACGGTCAGACACGGTATCGCGGCATCTTCGTGAAGGACGCCGATCCCAGGATCATCGCCGACCTCGAGGCGGAGGGGCGCCTCTACAAGGCCGGCCAGGTCCGCCACTCCTACCCCTTCTGCTGGCGCTGCGACACTCCACTCCTCTACTACGCGCTCACCTCGTGGTTCATCCGGACCACCGCGGTGAAGGAGCGCCTCATCGAGAACAACCGGAGCGTCGACTGGCAGCCCGCCCACGTCCGCGACGGCCGGATGGGCAACTGGCTGGAGAATCTCGTCGACTGGAACCTCTCCCGGAGCCGCTACTGGGGGACGCCGCTGCCGATCTGGATCTGCGCAGAGTGCGATAACCGCCGCTGCGTCGGGAGCGCCGCCGAGCTGGGCCTGACCGCCCAGGACGACCTGCACAAGCCGCACATCGACGAGGTCGTCCTCACCTGTGAGAGATGCGGTGGCACCATGCGCCGGGTACCCGACGTGATCGACTGCTGGTACGACAGCGGCGCCATGCCCTACGCGCAGCACCACTACCCCTTCGAGAACCAAGACCTCTTCACCCGGCGCCACCCGGCCGACTTCATCTGCGAGGCGATGGATCAGACCAGGGGCTGGTTTTTCTCCCTGCTCGCCGAGAGCACGCTGCTCTTCGACAAGCCCGCGTACCGCAACGTGATCTGCACCGGGCTGGTCCTCGACAAGGACGGCCGCAAGATGTCCAAGCGGCTCGGCAACATGATCGACTCGGCACAGACCTTCGCCGAGCTGGGCGCCGACGCCACCCGCTGGTACTTCTACAGCGCCGTGGCTCCGGGGAGCGACTACCGGATTGCTCCAGAGCTGATCCGGGACGTCGTCCGGCGCTTCATCCTCACCCTCTGGAACACCTACAAGTTCTTCTGTGAGTACGCGCGCCTCGACGGCTACGTCCCGGAGGAGGCTGCGGGCGGCGACCGAAGCGTCGTCTCCTTCGCAGAACGCCCCGAACTGGACCGCTGGTGCCTGGCCCGCCTGGCGGAGTGCATCGACGGGGTCCGTGCGGCTCTGGACGAGTACGACGCCACCGCCGCCACCCGCACCATCGAGCTCTTCGTCGAGGACCTCTCCAAGTGGTACGTGCGCCGCTCACGGCGGCGCTTCTGGAAGGCCGCTGACGTGAGCGACGCCGACAAGCGCTCCGCGTACGACACGCTCTACACCGCCCTCGAGACCCTGGCCCGCCTGATCGCCCCCTTCATGCCCTTCCTTGCCGAGAGGCTCCACCGCAACCTGAGCGGGCACGACACCGGTGCCGCGGCGGCCGGCGTCCCGGACTCGGTGCATCTCACCGACTACCCCGAGGCGGAGGCCGGCTGGCGGGACCCCGCGCTCGTCGAGGAGATGGCGCGGCTGCGCCGCCTGGTCGAGGATGGGTTGGGGGACCGTGAGGTCGCCGGGCTCGGTGTCCGCCAGCCACTGCGCGAGGCCACCGTCCACGGAAGGCCGTTCTCCCCCGAGCTGGAGGCGATCTTTGCCGACGAGCTCAACGTCAAGGCTGTCGCCTACGCGGCTCACGGCGACGACGAGCACGAGGGCGTGACCCTGGACACCGTCATCACCGACGACCTGCGCCTGGAGGGGCTGGTGCGCAACGTCTCCCGCAAGGTGAACGATCTCCGCAAGCAGGCGGGCCTCGCCCTCGACGATCGCATCCATCTCCAGGTCGAGGCCGGCGGCGATCTCCGCCGCGCCGTCGAGACCCACCGCGACCACCTGATGGCCGAGGTGCTGGCCACCACGATCGGCTTCGGTCGGGCCGAGGTTCTCAGTGAGTGGTCGGGGAAGATCGGCGGGGAGTTGTGCTGGCTGGGCGTGAGCCGTTGAGCACAGGGGACGTACCGCAGGTGGTTCCGGGCGCGACGGAGGCTCCCGGCGCGACCTCGGTCCCCGCCCCTTCACCCAACGTCGGGACGGGTCCTGCGGACGCACCGGGCGCGGCTTCCGCCCGGCCTCGGCGGTTGCGAAGCAAGCCTCGCCGCTACGCCATCATGGTGATCACCGCCCTGGTGGTCCTCGCCATCGACCACCTCACCAAGTGGCTGGTCGTCAACCACGTCAGGCTGGGCACCCAGGTCCCGGCCGGTTCCCCGGTCACCATCCATTACATCCAGAACTCGGGGGCCGCCTTCGGCCTCTTCCCCCAGTTCACCTTCCTCTACCTGGTGGTGGCGATGATCGTCGCCGCGTACATCCTCGTCTACGGTCCGCGCATGGGCGGGGGGCTGCTCCGCCTGCTGGCGCTGGGGGGCATTCTCGGGGGCGCGATCTCCAACGGCATCGACCGTCTCGTCCAGGGCTACGTGGTCGACTTCATCGACTTCCACTTCTGGCTGTTCCAGATCTTCAACGTGGCCGACATGGCAATCGTGGGTGGCATGCTGGTGGTGGTGTACCAGCTCGGATTCCGCAACGACAACGTGACCTCGGAATAGACGGCGTGCCCCCGGAGGTCGACGACGACGCCCGCCTCGACCTCTGGCTGGCGCGAGAGCGAGGGATCACCCGCCACGCCGCCCACACCCTGATCGCGGCCGGTGCCGTCCGGGTCAACCGCCGCCCCGGACGTCCGGGGCAGCGGGTCGGGAGCGACGACCAGATCGAGGTCAGCGTCCCCGCCGCCGTGGTCGCGCCGCCACGCGCGTCCGAGCCGGCCGTGGATCTCGTCGTCGTGTACGAGGACGAGTGGCTCGCGGTGGTCGACAAGCCGGCTGGCCTGGTCGTCCACCCCGCCCCCGGCCATCCGGATGGGACGCTCGCCGATGGGCTCCGCCAGCGCGGCACGGTCTGGTCGCTGCTCGGCGGGGAGGAGCGGCCGGGGATCGTCCACCGCCTCGACCGCGACACCTCGGGGTTGCTGGTCGTCGCCAAGACCGAGGCGGCCCACCGCCACCTCGCCGCCCAGCTCCAGGAGCGCACCCTGACCCGCCTCTACTGGGCGCTCGTCGCCGGCGGCCTCTCCGAAGCGACCGCGACCGTGGAGGCGCCGATCGGACGCGATCCCCGGGATCGCAAGCGGATGGCGGTGGTGGACGGTGGCCGGCCCGCGACCACCGACTTCAGGGTCCTCGCCCGCCACCCCCAAAACACTGAGCTGGAGGTGAAGCTGCGCACCGGCCGCACCCACCAGATCCGCGTGCACCTCGCCTACATCGGACACCCGGTGGTCGGCGACCCCGTCTACGGGCGCCACAACGACGGCGCCGCGCGGCTCGCCCTGCATGCCCGCGAGCTCAGATTCGTGCATCCGGTCGGAGGGCGCGAGATGGCCTTCGAGTCGCCGCTGCCCGCCGAGCTCGTCGCCCTTGCTGCGCAGGTGCGCGAGGAGCGGCCATGAACCCGGTGCCCGCGCCGTCCGAGGGGACGCCGGCCGGGCGGCAGCGGCTCTCGATCCCGCCGGGGCGTCTCATCGTCCTCTCCGGACCGAGCGGTGTCGGCAAGGACACCGTCCTCCAGGAGCTCTTCCGGATCGCCCCGTGGCTCCACTATTCGATCTCGTACACGACCAGGCCGCCTCGCCCGGGGGAGGTGGACGGCGTCGCCTACTCCTTCGTCGACGACGCGCGGTTCCAGGCGCTGCGCGATGACCACGAGTTGCTCGAATACGCTTCAGTGCACGGCCATTGGTACGGGACCGCAGAGGCGCGGGTGCGCGAGAGCCTGGAGCGCGGGGAGGACATCGTCCTCAAGATCGACGTCCAGGGTGCGGCCTGGATCCGGCCGCGGGTGGCCGGCGCCGTCTTCATTTTTCTGCTCCCGCCGAGCCCCGAGGAGCTCCGCCGCCGCCTCACCGAGCGGGCCACCGAGTCGGCGGGCAGCCTGGCGCTGCGCTGGGAGAATGCGCGTACGGAGTTGGCAGACCAGGGCTCGTACGACTACCGTGTGGTCAACGACGACGTGCTCCGCGCCGCTCGCGAGATCCTCGACATCATCGAGCGGGACCGGCCGCGGGCGGGCCACCCATGAGTGGAGGAGAGCAGGTGGAGGATCTGCAGGGACGCCGGGTCCTCGTCTATGTCAGCGGCAGCATCGCCGCCGTCAAGTCCGGCGAGGTGGTCACCCAGCTGCGCCGGCGGGGAGCGGAGACACGGGTCGCGATGACCGAGTCGGCGACCCGTTTCATCACCCCGCTCGCCCTTCAGAGCCTCTCCGGGCACGCGGTGGTCACCGACCTCTTCCGGGACGCCCGCGCCCGGCGTCAGGGCGGGCGCTCTGGCGCCGACGGCGACGCTCCCGGTTCCGGCCACGGCATGGAGCACCTCAACCTCTCCGGGTGGGCGGAGCTCCAGCTGGCAGCCGGCGCCTCCGCCAACCTGATCGCGCGGCTCGCTCTCGGCCTCGCCGACGACGCCGTGACCGCCACCGCGCTGGCCTGCCGGGCGCCGCTCGTGGTGGCGCCGGCGATGGAGACGGCGATGTGGGAGCATTCGGCGACGCTGGAGCACGTGGAGACGCTCCGGGCACGCGGCGCCGTGCTGGTGGGCCCGGTCTCCGGGCGGCTGGCCAGCGGGCGCGAGGCGATGGGGCGGATGGCCGAGCCCGCGGAGATCGTCCACGTCGTCGCGGAGTTGCTGGGGGGCATCGCCCGGCTCCCCACCGGGCTGTCCGGCGCTCCCGACGCCGGCGACCGGTAGCGGGGCTCGGCGGTCGTGGGCGCAGCCGGCTCCGGCTCGCTTCCCCTCCGGGGGACCCGGGTGCTGGTCACCGCCGGCGGCACCCGCGAGCCCATCGACCCGGTGCGCTTCCTCGGCAACCGTTCCAGCGGCAAGATGGGCAACGCCCTTGCCGAGGCCTGCCGGGAGGCGGGCGCAGAGGTTGAGCTGATCACCGCCGCGCCGCCACCGCCGGCCACGCCGGGGGTGTCCGTCACGCAGGTGGAGACCGCCGCCGACATGCAGCGCGCGGTCTGGGCCGGGCTCGACCGCGCCGACGTCCTGCTGATGGCCGCCGCGGTTGCCGACTACCGCCCCCGCAGGGTGGCCCAGCACAAGCTCAAGAAGTCCGCCGACCAGCTGACCCTGGAGCTGGTGCCGACCGTCGACATCCTGGAGTCGCTCCGCGTGCACCCGCGGCGGACCAGGGTGCTCTTGGTGGGCTTCGCGGCCGAGACCGACGACCTGCTGGCCAACGCCGCCGAGAAGCTGCGCCGCAAGGGCCTCGACCTCATCGTCCTCAATGACGTCGGTGCGCCGGGAGTGGGGATGGGAGCCGACGACAACGCGATCACCGTCCTCGATCCTGACGGCGTCGTCCTCACCGTGGCGCGATCTCCGAAGCTGGAGGTGGCCAGACGGCTGGTCGCCCTGGTCGGCGAGCGGCTGGCACGCCACCGCGAGGTGTGAAGGTGGGCGTGCCGGGTCTGGTCGCCGCGCCGTGGGAACCCCATCTCTTCCTCTGCAACGGTTATGGACACAGAAGTCCTTAACCGCTTTTCGGCGCATAGCGGCGCACTCCGTTGCGCCAGGGGGCGCTGGTGAGATCGTCCGGAGGGTGAGCGCGTGCGGTCGGCGCTACGCGGTCACCTCGGCCGGCACCGGGGCGACATGGCGACGCCGGAGCCGCCACACGAACCAGCCGATGAGCAGCAGCACCAGCGCCGGGACTGCCGTCACCAGCACCTCGAGAGCGACGGTCACGACGAGGAGCGCGTTGTTCCAGCCCTTGGACACCCCGCTGGAGACGGACGGCCCACTGGCGGCCTTCTTGACCGCAACCGTGACCGCGCCGCGCTCCTTGAGCTGGACGGTGACCGTCGCGTAGGTGACCGCCTGCATGAGCGAGTTGAGCTGACCCTGGTCGGTGTCGATCGAGGTCTCCACGTCCTCGATCTGCTGCTCCAGGGTGGTGATGTCGCCCAGGGAGGTGGCCTTGGCGAGCAGCGCCTGGAGCGCGGTGAGGTGGGCCTGCGCGGAGGTGAGGCGCGCGTTGAGGTCGACAATGGAGCTGGTGTCGTCGACACTCGAGAAGTTGATCGAGGACGCGGTGAAGTCGGAGGGGAGGCTGTTGAGCAGGTCGGCCATGCTGGCCGTCGGGATGGCCAGGGTCACCTGGCCGCTCACGATCCGGCCCTTCGCGTTGGGCGAGGTCTGTGAGCTGATCACGTAGCCGTTGAGCGCGACACCGGTCGCGATGACGGTGTCAAACGATTGCAGGAAGGTGCCGGCCGGAACCGTGTAGGCGGCGGTCACCGAGCGGGCGACGTCCGCCCCCGGCGACCCCAGCACGATGTCGCCGGAGGAGGTGTCGGCGCTGAGTGACGCCGAGGA
>JBEKGP010000035.1:0-28085 GCA_050012735.1 Candidatus Dormibacteria bacterium | reverse complement strand
GCCGACGTCGTCCACGCCGGTGGGATCACCCACCTCCGGCGCATCTTCCAGCTCGCCGATCTCTACCACGTCCGCAGCGGCTCCCACGGGGCCAACGATCTCTCCCCCGTCTGCCTCGCGGCCGCGCTGCACCTCGACATCTCCATCCCCAACTTCGGCATCCAGGAGTACATGCGGCACTCCGCGGAGACCGACGAGGTCTTCCCGCACTCCTACCGCTTCGCGGACGGCTACCTGCACCCCGGCGAGGAGCCCGGCCTCGGGGTGGACATCGACGAGAAGCTGGCCGCGCGATACCCCTACCAGCGCGCCTACCTGCCCACCAACCGTCTGGTCGACGGCACGGTGCACAGCTGGTGACGCCCCGCCTCGAGATTCCGCCCTCCGGAGCGCTGGACTTCCTCTCGCTGGGGGCGCTGGTGATCCGTCTGGATCCCGGTGACGTCCCCTTCCAGAAGGCCACGGAGTGCCGCATTCACGTGAGCGGTGCCGAGTACAACGTGGCCGCCAACCTGGCCAGCTGCTTCGGTCTGCAGACCGCGGTCGCCTCCGCCTGTGTGGACTATCCGATCGGCCAGCTCGTCGCCGAACGGGCGCGCGCCATGGGGGTCCGGGGCATCTATCGCTGGTCCACCCACGACGGAGTGCGCGGGCCCAACATCGCCACCGTCTACAGCGATCGCGGCTTCGGCATCCGCCCACCCGTCGTCTTCTACAACCGGGCGGGCGAGGCCGCCGCCCTCCTCGGTCCCGGTGACTTCGACTGGGCCGGGATATTCGGAGAGGGTGTGCGCTGGTTTCACTCGGGCGGCCTCTTCGCCGCTCTCTCCGAGTCGACCAGCGAGCTGATCATCGAGGGGATGCGCGCCGCCCGGGCGGCCGGCGCCGTGGTCTCCTTCGACCTCAACTATCGGGAGAAGCTCTGGGCCACGCGCGGCGGCCGGCCGCAGGCGCAGGCGGTGATCGGCCGGATCGTGGAGAACGTGGACGTGCTGCTCGGCAACGAGGAGGACGTCCAGCAGGCGCTCGGCATCTCCGGCCCTGAGCCCGGCGCCGGGGGGGGCATGGAGGTCAAGGGCTTCGTGGGCCTGATGGATCGGGTTCGCGAGCGGTACCCGAACCTGGCGGCGATGGCGACCACGCTGCGCGATGTCCGCTCCGCGAATCGCCACGTCTGGAGCGCCGTCGCCATGATCGGAGACGAGACCTTCGCGGCGCCCAGCACCGAGCTGGACGTCTACGACCGCGTCGGTGGTGGCGATGGTTTCGCGGCGGGCTTCGTCTACGGTCTGCTCGCGGGCGAGCCGCCCGAGCAGGCGCTGCGTCTCGGATGGGCGCACGGCGCCCTCGTCACCGGGTACCCGGGGGACACCACGATGGCGACGCTCGCCCAGGTGCGCGCCGTCGCGGCGGGGGGCGCCGCGCGCATCCAGCGATAGGGGGCGGGGCCCCCACCACCCAGGGAGGAGCTTCTGTGGCCAGGATCGATCTCCACCCGGATCGCCTGCTCCCGGTGGAACCGGCCCGGCGAGAGGTGGCCCGGCGCCTCTACGAGACCGTACGCGGCTTGCCGATCGTCTCGCCGCACGGGCACGTGGATCCGCTCCTCCTCCAGCAGGACCGCCCCTTCGACAATCCGGCGGCGCTGTTCATCACTCCGGATCACTATGTGACCCGCATGCTCCACGCCCACGGCGTGCCCCTCACCGAGCTGGGCATCCGGAGGCAGGACGGAGAGGGCGACGTGGCCGACCCGCGCCGGGTCTGGAGACGGCTGTGCGAGCGGTGGGACGTCTTCCGTGGCACCCCCTCCCGCTACTGGCTCGAAGCGGCGCTGACCCAGGTGTTCGACGTTTCCATCCGCCCGTCCGCCGCCGACGCGGACCTCATCTACGACCGCCTGATGGAGCGCTTCGCACTCCCCGAGTACCGGCCGCGGGCCCTCTTCGACCGCTTCGGGGTGGAGGTGCTGGCGACCACCGACGACCCCTGCAGCGATCTCTCCGCCCACCGCGGCCTGCGCGACGACCCCTCCTGGAAGGGGCGGGTGGTGCCGACCTTTCGCCCCGACGCCTACCTCGACCCGTCGCTGCCCGGCTGGACCGGCCGCGTCGAGCAGCTCGGCAGCGCCGCCGGCCTCGACGCCACCATCTACAGCGGCTATGTCGAGGCCCTGGAGGCGCGGCGGGCCTTCTTCAAAGCCTGTGGGGCCACCGCCACCGACCAGGGCCCTCCCGACGCCGGCACCATCATCCTGGCGCCGTCCGAGGCGGCGCGCCTCTTCGCGACGGCACTGCAGGGCACGGCCACCCCGGAGGAGCGGCGGGCCTTCCGACAGCACATGCTCTGCGAGATGGCCCGGATGTCCTGCGACGACGGGCTGGTCATGCAGCTGCACCCGGGCGTCCTCCGCAACCACCACCCGCAGACCTGGCGGGATTTCGGCTCCGATATCGGGGCCGACATTCCGGTCGCGATCGAGTTCACCCGTGCCCTGCAGCCCCTGCTCGACCTCTACGGGACGCACCCGAACCTCCGGATCGTCCTCTTCACCCTCGACGAGACCACCTGGTCGCGGGAGCTGGCGCCGCTCGCCGGCTTCTACCCGTCGGTCTACCTCGGCGCACCGTGGTGGTTCCTCGACACCCCGGACGCGATGCTCCGTTTCCGGGCGACGGTCACCGACACCGCCGGCTTCGCGAAGACGAGCGGATTCGTCGACGACACCCGCGCCTTCTGCTCCATCCCGGTGCGCCACGACACGGCGCGCCGCATCGACTGCGCCTACCTGAGCCGGCTGGTGGTCGAGCATCGGCTGGACGAGGACGAGGCCGTGGCAACCGCCGCGGACCTGGCCCACCGGCTTCCGCGCGAGGTCTTCCGCTTTTGACCGGGCTGAACCGCGGGAGCTGGCCGTCGGCCGGCCAGCCCCGGCCGGTCCGTGCCGTGCACCTCGGACTGGGTGCATTCCATCGCTCGCATCAGGCCTGGTACACAGAGCACGCCGTGGACGCGGAGTCGTGGGGCATCGCCGCCTTCACCGGGCGGCGTCCCGGGGCCGCGAAGCTGCTGCAGGCACAGGACGGCCTCTACACGCTGGTGGAGCGCGGCCCCGAGCGCGACCGGTGCGAGGTGGTGGCCAGCATCAGCGCCGCACACGATGGTGACGATGCCGGAACCTGGGCGAGGTACCTCGCATCGTCACCGGTTGCCGTGGTGACGATGACGGTCACGGAGGCCGGATATCACCTGGACGGCAATGGGCACCTCGATCTCGGTCACCCGGAGGTGGCCGCCGACATCGAGCGTCTGCGCGTGACGAGCGCCCAGCCGGCACCCCCGCTCCGCACCGTGCCGGGGCGGCTCGTGGCCGGCCTCGCGGCTCGCCGGATCGCGGATGGCGGACCGATCACCATCGTCCCCTGCGACAACCTCCTGGGCAACGGCGACACGACCCGTGCCGTGGTCCTCGAGATGTGCCGCGCGGCACACCAAGATCTCGACGACTGGATATCGGCGAGCGTCTCGTTCGCCTCCACCGTCGTGGATCGGATAACCCCTGCCACCACCACAGCCGACCTGGTGTCGGCGCAGCGCGCCACCGGCCGTGAGGACCGCTGTGCCGTGGTGACCGAACCCTTCAGCGAATGGGTGCTGTCCGGAGACTTCCCGGCCGGGCGGCCTGCCTGGGAGAGTGCCGGCGCCCTTTTCGTGAGCGACGTCAAGCCGTTTGCGGAGCGGAAGCTGTTCCTCCTGAACGGCGGCCACTCCCTGCTCGCCTACGCCGGCTCCGTGCTGGGCCACGCCACCGTCGCCGAGGCCCTGGCCGACCCGCGGTGCCGGGAGTGGCTGGAGGATTGGTGGGATGGCGTCACCCCCATCCTCGCGCTCCCCGGCGACGAGGTGGCCGGCTACCGCGCGGCGCTCGTCGCTCGCTGGAGCAACCCGCGGATGAGTCACACCCTGAGCCTCATCGCCCGCGACGGATCGCAGAAGCTCGTCCAGCGGGTGGTCCCGGTGATCCATCGGTACCGGGAGATCGGAGAGCCCGCCCCCCCGGGAGCCGGGCGGGTCATCGGCGCCTGGCTTGCCCACCTCCGCGGCTCCGGCGTCGAGATCACCGACCCCCGAGCAGGAGAGCTCATCACCCTGGCCGCGGGCGAGCGCCACGGGGCTGCACGTGCTCTCCTCGATGCGCTCGAGCCTGGTCTGGGCGCGAACAGCGCACTGGTGGCCCAGGTCGCCGCGACCTGCCGGGAACTCGAGAGCATGGGTGGGTGAGCAGCCAGCTCTCCGATTCCCGCCTGACCCGATGTATAACTGTGTGCGAGCCGAACGAACAGTTATCTGTTGTTGACAGCTCGGACGACTTGACGATTGCCGAGGGGCAGCTGAGGGAAGAACTGATGGTTGAGCCGAGCCGCCAAGAGAAGCTGGGCCGGTTCGCCCCGGACCGTCTCCAGGGGGTCCGCGCCTAACCTCATGGGACGCATGCAGGTCCGCCCGTGAGCTCGAGCGCACTCGTCGGCATCGATATCGGGACGTCGTCGGCCAAGGGTGTCGCTGTCGATCCGGCGTCCGGAAGGGTCCTGGCCGGCGCGGAGTCCAGCTACCCTCTGAGCTCTCCCCACCCCGGCTGGATGGAGCAGCATCCGCAAGAGTGGCTGACGGCAACACAGCTGGTGCTCGACAGCCTGAAGGCCGAAGTGACGGAGATCCTCGGCATCGGTTTCTCCGGCCAGATGCATGGGCTGGTCTGTCTCGACGCGGCCGGCGAGGTCATTCGCCCGGCGATCCTCTGGAACGACCAGCGCTCCGCGCCACAATGCGCCGCACTGGAGGCCGGGAGCGGACGGGATCGCCTGGTGAGGCTCACGGGAAACCGTGCCCTGCCTGGCTTCACCGCCCCAAAGCTGCTCTGGATGCGGGAGAGTGAGCCGGCGGCCTACGCGCGCATCCGCCAGATCTCCCTGCCCAAGGACTATGTGCGCGACCGTCTCACCGGAGGGCATCGCAGCGATGTCGCCGACGCCTCGGGCACGCTCCTCCTCGATGTCGGCGAGCGCCGCTGGAGCGGCGAGCTGCTCGCGGAGCTGGGGATCCCGATGTCGTGGCTGCCCGATCTGGTCGAGAGCGGCGATGCCGTCGGCACCATCGAGGGTGTTCGGGTGGCCGCGGGGGCAGGCGACCAGGCTGCGGCGGCGGTCGGCGGCGGGATCACCGGCCCCGGCCCTCTGTCCGTGGTCCTCGGAACGTCCGGAGTGGTGCTCGCCGCCACGGATCGCTTTCTGGCGGATGGGGAAGGCCGAGTCCACGCCTTCTGCCATGCGGCGCCGGACCGCTGGCTGGTGATGGGAGTGATGCTGTCGGCAGCCGGATCGTTGGCCTGGTTCCACGACACCCTCCTCCCGGGAGTGGACTACGACGCGATGCTCGAGGAGGCCGAAACCGTGCCGCCCGGGTGTGACGGCCTGACCTTCCTGCCCTACCTGTCGGGCGAGCGGACGCCTCACTTCGACTCGGACGTACGTGGCGCCTTCTGCGGGCTGAGCGTCACCCATGGACGCGGAGCGCTCACCCGGGCGGTCCTGGAGGGGGTCGCCTTTGGCCTGCGCGACTGCCTCGACACCGTGCGCAATGTCGGGGCCACCGCGCAACGCGGCCGCGTGTCGGGGGGAGGCTCGAGGAGCCGGCTATGGCTCAAGACGGTTGCCAGCGTCCTCGAGCTGCCCATCGAGGTGATGGCCACCGACCAGGGCTCAGCGTTTGGCGCCGCACTGCTGGGCGGCGTCGCGGCCGGCGTCTATCGCGACATCGATCAGGCCGCGGACGCCTGCGTGCGCGTCACCGACGTCATCGATCCCGTGTCCGCATGGATCGAACCCTACCGGGAGGCGCGAGCCCGCTTCCGCGATTACTACCCTGCCCTCCGCTCGGTCAGCACTCCACGTACCGGCCCCGTCTGAGAAGCGGTTTACGGGGTTGGCTGGGCCTTGGGTCGCTGCCCACCACCAACCGCGCGCGCATCACGCCGATCTGGCTTCGACAACGGGAGCCAGGGTCGGATCGTCCAGGACCCGCGTCAGCGCCAGTTCCGCGGCACCCTGCAGGATGGCTTCCGCCCCGAGCTGCGCCGGCCTGATCTCCACCGTCTCGAGAGCCGGCGCCATGACCCTCACCCGCAGCTCCGCCTGGACGGTGTTCTCCACCAGGGGCCACATGGTGCTGAGATACCCCCCGAGCACCACCCGCTGTGGGTTGAAGGCGTTGATCAGGCCGCCAAGACCAGCGCCGAGCCAGTGGCCAACCTCCCCCACAGCCTGTAGCGCCACCGAGTCGCCCCAGGCGGCCTCTCTCAGCAACCGGGCGACCGCCTCCGGCTGATACCCGTTCTCGGCAATCCCGGCACGCCGCAGCAGCGCCGGGCCTCCAATCTCTGTCTCCCAGCAACCGATCGCCCCACATCGGCAGCGCACGCCCATAGGGTTCACCTGAACGTGCCCCACCTCTCCCGCACAGCCGGCGGCCCCCACCAGTGGGCGGCCATCGATGACGATGCCGCCCCCCACCCCGACGTCGCTGGAGACGTAGATGAGGTGGCTCGCCCCGACACCAGCCCCCCACGTGTGCTCTGCCACGGCCCCCAGGTCAGCATCGTTGGCGATGAGAACCGGGAGGCCGGGTCCGACCCGGGCTGCGACGAGGTCGCCCAGCCGGACATCCCGCCATCCCAAGTTCGGAGCGAAGTGCACCAGGCCGTCCGCACGGCGGACGACGGCCGGAAGAGCTATCCCCAGGCCGGAGATCCAGCAATGGGCAGGGATCGACGCCTGAGCGGACTGAATGAGCTCTAGGATGTCCTCGACGGTTTGCTCGAAAGCCATGCGACGCGGCCGGTGGGCGACGCGCTCGAGGTGGAGGATCCGGCCCCCCAATCCGACCACGGCAGCCGCGAGTGAGTTGACAGCGATGTCGGCGGTGATGGCCACGGCGCCCTCGGGATTGGGACGGACCACCAACGAAGGACGCCCGGGCGACCCCAGGCGGGCGCTGTCTCCCGCCAGCACCAGACCACGGGCCCCAAGGTCGGCCACCAGCTCACCGATCGTGCTCCGGGTCATCCCCAGAGCGCCGCCGATGTCGGATCGAGACATTGCCCCTGACTGATGGAGGAGTCGCAGCAGAAGGCTCAGGTTATGGCGGCGGACCGATTCCGGGGAAGCCACGGG
Organism: Candidatus Dormibacteria bacterium; assembly: GCA_050012735.1. Classification (GTDB taxonomy): domain Bacteria; phylum Chloroflexota; class Dormibacteria; order Aeolococcales; family Aeolococcaceae; genus Changshengia. The sequence continues at coordinate 20,856 of JBEKGP010000035.1, read as the reverse complement.
ACTCATGCGTCACCACGCACCCGCCCAGGGTTCGCCTCCCGCAGGGCGTGGAATGCGCCTCCGGCCCGCCGGCGCAGCGGCTCCGGAGGCGCATCACCACCGTCCATGGGGGTCATGCCCTAGATCGCGAGCCCCCGCGCGAAAGGACGTCGACGGTGCCCGCCGCCAGGAGCACGATGGCGATGAAGATGTCGACCCACTCGGATGACACGCCCATGAGGTAGAGGCCGTTGTAGATGCCGCCGATGATCAGGCCACCAAGGATTCCGTGGATGGTCCTGCCCCGGCCTCCGAAGAGGCTGGTGCCACCGATGACGGCGGCGGCCACCGCCAGCAGCACGTAGCTGTTCGACGACTTGATGATGTTGGTGGTGAGGAACACCTGCCACGACGCGAAGAGGACGCCCGCGATCCCGGCGGTGAGAGACGCCAGGATGAAGCACCAGGTCCGGATCGAGGGCAGGCTGACGCCCGCTCGACGAGCCGCCTCGGGGTTGCCACCGATGGCGTAGACGTAACGGCCGAACCGGGTTCGCTGGAGAAGCATGGTCCAGATGAAGAAGACGAACAGGACGATCGGGATGATGTAAGGCAGCCCCTCGATAACCCCGAAGTGAGCCCGGTTCGTGTTGCAGAGTCCGACGAGCACCACCCCGGCTACCACCACGGTGGCGATCTTGATCGCGGTGAAGATCGGCGGAGGTGCCACCAGACCACGGCGCCGGCGGCTGGCGTCGCGGAACCACCACCACGCGGCCACGACGACCAGGACCACGGCCAGGAGGATCCAGCTGATGGTGGGGCTGAAGTACCCCCAGAAGATGTTGTAGATCTGAACCTGAGCGGGGACCGTGACATTCTTGAGGGAGATCGGGTTGCCGTTGAGAACGATGAGCGCAACCCCCTCGAGGACCAGCCACCCACCCAAGGTGACAATGAACGACGGCATCTTCACCCGGGCCACCAGGGTGCCCTGGATGAGGCCGACACCCGCGCAGATGAGCAGGGTGACGGCGATGGCGAGCCACGCCGGGAAGTCGAGACCATGCGGACAGAGGGCGCAACTGGCCGCCCCGGACGGTTGGACGAGCTCGGCGACGATGACGGCGCCCAGACCCATCACCAGACCGGTGGAGAGGTCGATCTCGCCGAGCAGCAGGGCAAAGATCTCGGCCAACGCCAGCAGGATGTAGATGCTGCTCTGCTCGAAGATGTTGACCAGGTTCTGGGGTGTCAGGAAGTGGCCGTTGGCAATCTGGAAGCCAACGCCGACGATGACGAGCCCCAGCAGCACGGGCAGGACCCCGCTGTCACCGCCCCTCACCCTCTGCCACCACACGTGCATGTACTGGCCCATCGACTGGGCCAGGACCTCCGGTGGGATTTCTCCCACCTCGGCCGCGGCAGTCAGGTCGACAGGGGTGTCCACGCCACCGCTCGACGAAGCGGCTGCCGCGGGGCCGGTCAGTGGGTCGCTATCGATCCGGGCCATCACTCATCCTGACATGTGCAGACAGATACAGATTCTCAGACACGGACCACGCTCCCCGTCCTGGCCCCACGCCGCGATAGCACATCGACGAGAACGGCGAGCAGCAGGACCACTCCCGGCAGGATGTATTCGAGGGGGATCGACAGCGACCCCAGGTTCATCAGCGAGACCCCGTAGGCGATGCCGCCGATGAGGAGCCCGCCCAGGACACCATGGATCGGCTTCCCCCGGCCCCCGAAGAGGCTGGTGCCACCGATGACGGCGGCCGCTATCGAGTAGAGGACGAGCTGACCGGGGTCCCCTACGTTGGTGCTGTACTGCCCGTAATAGAAGGAGCCGAGCAGGATGCCGGCGAACCCGGCGGTCGCCGAGCAGAGCACGAAGCACCAGATGCGGATCCGGGGCAGACTGACGCCCGCCCGGCGCGCCGCTTCAGCGTTGCCGCCGATGGCGTAAACATAGCGACCGAAGCGCGTCTGCTGGAGCAGAACGGTCCAGAGACCCAGGATCACGATGACCACCGGAATCACCCAGGGAAGACCCTCGATGGTGGCGAAGACGCCGCCCCGGTTGACGGTGCAGATGATCAGCACCACCACCCCGACCACGGCCATGAGGCCGATCTTGATGGCGGTCAGGCTCGCCGGTGGAGCGACCAGCCCGGAACGGCGCCGCTCCGACGCGCGCAGCCACATCATGGTGCCGAACCCCACCACCACCACCGCCAGGATGACCCAGCTGACCACCGGGTCGATGCTCCCCTGGACCAGGTTGTACAAGACACTCTGGTTGGGATCCGCAGGGCTGACGGAGAGTGACCCGTCGGCACCCCCCAGGATCACGACCAGCATCCCCGTGAAGAGCAGCTGGCCGGCCAGGGTGACCACGAACGCGGGAATCTTGAGTTTCGCCACCAGGGTGCCCTGGAGGAATCCGATGACACCGCAGCAGACCAGGCTGGTGAGGATGGCCAACCACCACGGCCAGTTCGGGGTCGGCTGCTGGACCAGCTTGTAGGCGATGGTCCCGCCCATGAGCGCGACGGCGCCGACGGAGAGGTCCAGCTCGCCGAGCAGCAGGACCGCGATCTCCCCCATCGCCAGCACCATGTAGACCGTGCTCAACCCGAAGATGTAGACCAGGTTGCTGGGCCGCAGGTAGGCGTTCTCGGGAGTCAGTACCTCGAAGGCGACGGCCACGATGACCATGGCCACGAGCACGGGCAGCAGCCCGCTGTCGCCACTCTTGAGCTTCTGCCACCAGGCCCGGAGATACTCGCCCAGCGACTGGGCCATGATCTCGAGAGGGAGGGCGTCGGCGTCGGCCCCGGTGGCCGCCGTCAGATCGACGTCCTGAGGGGCCTCGGCGGCTGTCTCGCCCGGAGCGCCGGGCTTGAGGTCGCCCTGGATGCCGGTCACGGCCTCAGGCCCCCTGCCGAACGGGCTCTTCACCCGGCTGCTCCAGCGGCCGTCCGCGCGAGCCCCCGGTGGTCATGTACTCCACCACACTCTGGCGGTCGAAGCCGGATGCCGGACCCTGGGCCACCATCCGCCCGAGGTGAAGCACCGCCAGCCGGTCCGCCACCTCGAAGCAGTCATTGAGGTTGTGGGTGATCACCATCACCGCCAGGCCCCGGTCTCGCAGCCGGAGGACCAGGTCCAGGACCATCCGGGTCTGAACCACGCCGAGGGCCGCCGTGGGCTCGTCCAAGAGCACCACCTTGGAGTTCCACATCACCGCCTTGGCCACAGCGACCGACTGCCGCTGGCCTCCGGAGAGTGACGCCACCGGCTGCCGGATCGAGCGCACGGAGGTCACCCGCAGACCGCTCAGCGTCTCGGCGGCGGCGCGCTCCATGCTGTCTTCGTCGAGCATGCCGCGGCGCAACCGCTCGCGGCCCAGGAACATGTTCTGGACGATATCCAGGTTATCGGCCAGAGCAAGGTCCTGATAGACCGTCTCGATGCCCAGCGCGGCGGCATCGCGGGCACCACGGATGTGCACCGGCTGCCCCTCGAAGAAGATCTGACCATGGTCGGGTTGGTGCACCCCGGCGATGCAGCGCGTGAGCACCGACTTGCCCGCCCCGTTGTCTCCGCACAGACCGGTCACCTGCCCGGCCGGCAGATCCAGGTCCACGCCGTACAGCGCCTGCACGGGACCGAAGTGCTTGTCGATCCCCCGTAGCTTCAGGAGCGGCTCCGCCGCGGCCGGCTGTGGGGGGGGGGCAGGTTGGTTCTCTTCACTCATCTCATTGACCTAGATCTGCCGTCAGGTTGCGGCGCGCCGGGATCCTCCCCGGGGCGGCGACGAGAGGTGAGATCCGGGCCGCCCAGCGGGGCGGCCCGGATTCGTCACCGAGGAGGATTCTTGTGAGAACGCTCCGTCAGACGATTACGAGATGCCGTCGGTGGTGCAGAGCGCCGCACCGGCGATGGCGCAGATGGCGGTGGCGGTGTCGAACTGGTCCTTGACCACCGTGCTCTCCATGTTGGCCTTGGTGACCCACACGGGGCTGAGCAGGGATGCCGGCTCAGTGATGCTCGAGCTGGCCGGGTCGACGGTGGTGCCGTTCAGGATGTCGGCCGGGACCGTGATCTTGGCCAAAAGGGCGGTGGCCATGATGACCGCGTCCTGGGCCTCAAGGTAGATCGGCTTGTAGACCGAACCGCACTGCCAACCCTCGAGGATGTACGCCATGCCCTGGACGGTCGCGTCCTGGCCCGTGGTCGGGAAGGTGCCGGCCTTCACGCCATCGGTCTGGAGGTCCGTGATCACCGCGCTGGCGAGGCCGTCGTTGGCCTCGATGGAGGCGTTGATCTGCGAGTTGGCGGTGTACTCCTGCTGGAAGATCGTGCCGCCCTGGGTGTTGCTCCAGCCGGGGGCGAAGTTCTCGCCGACCAGCGTGGCGTTGCCCGAGGTGCTGGTTGCGCCCCCGGAGACCGTCTTGGCCTCCTGGCCCCAGACGACCTTGTTGTAGCCGTCAGCGAAGGAGATCGCGTTCGGGTCGGTGTCCTCGCCGCCGTTCAGCACGAAGACCTGGGGGGCGGTGACGTTCTCAGAGGTCAGGCAGCTCAGGAACCCGGTGCCGATGTCCTCGCCGACCGTCTCGTTGTTGAAGCTCACGTAGTAGGTCTTGCCCGTCGCGGGGAAGATCGCCCGGTCGTAGTCGATCAGGGTGACGTTGTGAGCCTGGGCGAGGGCCGCAATGGCCACGCCGGTCGGTCCGTCGAGGGGACAGACCAAGAGGACCTTGGCGCCGAGGTTGATGTCAGCCGTGGCGTCGTCGATCTGGGTCGGGTCACTGCCCTGGGCGTTCTGGATGTTGAACTCGGCAGAGGTGAAGCCCGCGTCAGCGAAGGCGTCGGTGAGGTACGGCTGGTCGTACTGGACCCAGCGAACCGACGACGTGGTGTCGGGGAGGATCACCCCGACCAGCAAGGTGCTGGCGCCCTTGGTCGCGTAGCTGGTCAGCGGCTTGAGCAGGCTCATCGTCGACGCGAGGTCGGGGGTGAGCGAGGTGAGAGTGACGGCCGCCGGGAACGCCGGCGCGACAGCGGTCGAGGACGAGGAAGCGGGGCTGCTGGAGGTGCTGCCGCAGGCCGCTGCGACCATGGCGCCCACAGCCACCAGGCTGAACCCCGTCATCTTCCGCACCTTGTGGGACCCCTGGCCCCCGATTGTCTGATCCATACGCATCTGAGTCTTGCCCTCCACGCAACGGACGATTTCGTTCGCGACGCCGGCCCCGCGGGAACAGACGGCGCGCCACCCTCATCACCCTCTCAACGTCTGGTGATGGGGCGACCGGATTGTGGGAGAAGTTTTTGGGGTTTGTCAACGGCCCGAACTAAAAATCACCCTAACGGGCGATGCCCCGCTCATCCACCACCCCGAAAGATCACCCCAACGGGGGATGCCTGGGTCGTCGACCCCCGAATAACGCGCCTTTCGCCGCGATCGCCTCATCGGCGATGGCCCGCCCGCCGGTGGCCGCTCACCGATCCAGGTCTGAGAACGGCGCTGGGGAGGAAGGACTCGAACCTTCGAATGGCGGATCCAAAGTCCGCTGCCTTACCACTTGGCTACTCCCCAGTGGCACCAGCGATCGTAGCCAGCCCTCGCCCGCTGCGGGGCGTCTGCCGCCCGCGGAGCGCCCTCGGGGCTGCAGCCCGTTCCCGGGTCGCGGCGTTTCCGGCGGCTCCGGGAGCGCTCCCTGAGGCTCAGACCTGGATGTGGACGCGCGGGATGCGCAGCCGCATGCAGCCGGGCCGGCCGGCCGCGGGACGGCGGCAGCCACAGCTCCGGCGGATCGCGGTGAGCCGGCCCAGGCGCGCCAGCCGGTTCGCCCGGGGCCGACGGTCGGGGCCTCGCTCTGAGGCGCTCTGATCGGCCACGGGCCGGATCATACAGGGGCCACGGTCTCGCGACCGGGGGTGAGAGGGGGCACCCCGTATACTCCGGCGCAGATGGCAGATGCACCGCGCGCGGTGATCCTCGCCGCCGGGCAGGGCACCAGGATGAGGAGTGCCCGGCCCAAGGCCCTCCATCCCCTCGCCGGCAGGCCGATGCTCCTCCATATCGTCGAGGCGGCGACGACCGCCACCGGGGCACCTCCGGTGGTGGTGCTCGGCCCCGACCAGGCGGCCGTGCGCCAGGTGGTCGAGGGGGTCGCCCGGGTCGCCGTCCAGCCCGAGCCGCGCGGGACCGGCGATGCCCTGCGCAGCCTCCCCGCGGAGCTGCGCGCGGAGGGCCCGGTGGCTGTCCTCTACGGTGATCTCCCCCTGATCCGCGCCGAGACGATCGCCGGCCTGCTAAGTGCCCAGAGAGCGAGCAGAGCCGCCTGCGTGCTCCTGAGCGTGGTCCTCGGACATGCGGCCGGGCTCGGCCGCGTGGTCCGCGGGAGCGATGGCAGGGTCCTGCGCATCGTCGAGGAGCGTGATCTCCCCGGCAACGGTGTCCCGGTGCCCGACGAGTGCAACGCGGGCGTCTACGTCTTCTCGGGCCGGCACCTCTGGCCGGCCCTGGAGCGCCTCTCCACCGACAACGCCCAGGGCGAGTACTACCTCACCGACGTGGTCGCGCTCCTCGCCCCGGCGGTCGAGGCGGTGCCCGTGACCGACCCGGAGGAGGCGCTGGGGGTCAACGACCGCCGCCAGCTGGCCGCCGCCGAGGCGGTGCTGCGGCGCCGTCTCCTGGACGCGCTGATGCTGGACGGGGTGACCGTCGAGGATCCCGCGACCACCTATGTGGACGCGGCGGTCAGGGTCGGGGCCGACACCGTCCTGCGGCCCATGACGGTGCTCCGCGGCGTGACCGTGATCGGCCGTGACTGTGAGATCGGCCCGATGGCCCAGATCCGCGATGCGCGCATCGGCGATCGGGTCCGGATCGGCGCCTCGGTGATCGACGACGCGGAGATCGCCGACGGCGTGGAGATCGGCCATTTCAATCGGGTCAGACCCGGCAGCGCGCTGGGATCGGGGGTATCTTTGGGAACGCATGCCGAGGTCAAGAACAGCCGGATCGGTGCGGGGAGCCGCGTCAATCACTTCTCGTGTGTCCTGGACAGCGACGTCGGCACTGACGTCAACATCGGTGCCGGGACCGTCACGTGCAACTACGACGGTCACGACAAGCACCGGACCGCGATCGAGGACGGTGCCTTCGTCGGCACCAACAGCAGCCTGGTGGCCCCGGTCCGGATCGGCCGGGGCGCCTACGTCGCCGCCGGCAGCACCGTCACCCGGGATGTTCCGGACGGCGCCCTGGCCGTCGGCCGGGAGCGCCAGCGCAACATCGAGGGATGGCGGGATCGGAGCCCTCACCCATGAGTGACTCGAATCCCTACGGGGAGCTGATGCTCCTCTCCGGCACCGGCAACCCGGAGTTGAGCGAGCGGATCTCGCGCGAGATCGACCTCCCGCTCGCCCCCATGGACATCACCCGCTTCGCGGACGGTGAGTTCGACGTCAAGATCCACGAGTCGGTCCGGGGTCACGACGTCTTCCTGATCCAGCCCACCTGCCCGCCGGTGAGCGACAACCTGATCCAGCTGTTCGTCACCCTCGACGCGCTGCGACGCGCGTCGGCGGCCCGGATCACCGCGGTCATCCCCTACTACGGCTACGAGCGCAAGGAGAAGAAGTCGGCCCCCCGCGACCCGATCTCCGCCAAGCTGATGGCCAACATCATCGAGCTGGCCGGGGCGAGCCGGGTGATCGCGGTGGATCTCCACGCCGAGGCCATCCAGGGGTTCTTCGACATCCCCGTCGACGCGCTCACCGCCACCAAGATCCTGGCCCGCAGGGTCCGTGAGCGCCACGGCAACAGCGTGGTGGTGGTCTCGCCGGACACCGGCGGCGCGCTGCGGGCCCGCACCCTCGGCCGCATCCTCGACGCGCCCATCGCGATCATCGACAAGCGCCGTCCCCGCGACGACGCGGTGGAGGTGGTCCATGTGGTTGGTGACGTGGCCGGCAAGCACGCGGTCATCGTCGACGACCTGATCTCCACCGGCGGCACCCTGGTGAGCGCCAGCGCGGCGCTGATGAGCAAGGGTGCGATCGGGGTCGACGTGATCGTCACCCACGGGCTGCTCACGCCGGGCGCCCTGGAGCGCCTGCACGCGGCGCCCATCGACGAGATCTGCATCACCGACACCATCCCCCTCAACGAGGAGGCCCGCGCCGTCGACCACCATCCCAAGCTGCGGGTGCTCTCGGTCGCCCCCCTGATTGCGGAGGCGATCGTGCGCGTCCATGAGGGGAGGAGCGTCAGCGAGCTGTTCCGATGAGTAGGGCCGGTGCCCAGACGTCCACGGGCCGCCCCCGCGGCCGGTGTCCCTCACCCGCCGGAGCGGTCCTGGCTGATCCCTCACCGAGCGGGTCATGACCTGGCTCGCCCTCCTTCTCGCCGTCAGCCTGGTGCTCGCCGCTTTCGCCGCGGGGGCCGAGACGGCGCTCACCTCGGTCTCCCGGCTCCGGATGCGGACCCTGGCCGAGGACGGCGACCACCGGGCCGGCCGGGTCGTCCGCCTCCACAACAACCCCAACGGCTACCTCTCGACCATCCTCTCGATCAACACCGTCGCGGTGATCGTGGCCTCGACGGCGACCGCTCTGATCGTCGCCGGCCACACCCACGGCCTCGCCCAGGCGCTGACCACCGTCGCCCTGGCCGTTTTCGTCCTCGTCTTCTGCGAGATCGCCCCCAAGTCGCTGGCGCTCCGCTTCAACGAGCGGCTGGCGCTGCGTCTGGCCGCACCGGTCCAGTTCCTGACCCGGCTGCTGCGCCCCTTCATCGGGGCTCTAACCCTGGTGTCCCGCCTCCTCCTCCGGCTCTTCACCCGAGGCCACGCCGCCCCGGGCCCCTTCGTCACGGAAGACGAGCTCAAGCTGATCCTGGCCATGGGCGAGCGCGAGGGCGTGGTGGAGCAGGAGGAGCGCCAGATGATCGACGGCATCCTGGAGATGACCGACAAGGCGGTCCACGAGGTCATGGTGCCCCGGGTCGACGTCGTCGGCATCGAGGCCTCGCGCAGTCTGAGTGACCTCATCTCCCTGATCGTCGACCACGGCCACTCCCGGATCCCCCTCTACGAGACGACGATGGACAACGTGGTGGGGGTGATCTACGCGAAGGACCTGCTCCGCCACGGCGCTCGCAGCGGCGATCCCCGACCGCTCGCGGCCCTCGCCCGCGAGCCCTACTTCACCCCCGAGAGCAAGCACGTCGGCGAATTGCTCCGGGAGATGCAGGAGCGCAAGGTGCACATCGCGGTCGTCGTCGACGAGCACGGCGGCACCGCCGGGATCGTCACCTTCGAGGACCTCATCGAGGAGATCGTCGGGCCGATCCGGGACGAGTACGACGTCGCCGAGACCGAGGATGTCCAGTTCGTGAGCGATCACGAGGTGGTGATGAGCGCACGGTTCCCCGTCGACGACGTGGCCGATCTGCTCCACCTCGACGTCGGCGAGACCGAAGCCGACTCCATCGGCGGGCTCGTCTACGAGCGCCTCGGGGAGATCCCCAAGGCGGGGGCGGAGCTGCCTCTCGGTTCGGCCACCCTGACCGTCGACCAGGTGCGCCGGCAGAGCATCCAGACCGTGAGGATCGTGAACCCCGCGCCCTTTGCCACCGAGCGCGATAGCGCCAAGCGCTCTCCCGCCGAGCGCTCCGGGGCGGCTGACGATCACCCGGCCTGACCGCGCCGGCGTGTCCATCCGGAGCCGATCCGTCCCGATGCGACCCGTGTGCCGCCTTGCGGGCGCCCCCGGGCCCTGAGATGCCGGGCAGCTTCACGGATGAGGGGATCGTCCTCCGCCGGGTCAACTACGGCGAGGCCGACCGCATCCTGACGATCCTCACCCGCGGCCACGGCAAGGTCGGGGTGATCGCCCGGGGGGTCCGCAAGGCGGGCAGTCGCATGGCGGCGCAGACCGACCTCTTTGAGCGCAGCCGGATGCAGCTCGCAGAGGGGCGCGGCGAGCTCCTGGTGCTGGCCCAGGCCCAGCGGGCGTCGGGGCCGCCGGCGGGGCTCGCCACGGATGCCCGGCGATCCGCGTGCGCCGCGGTCGTCGCCGAGCTGACCGACCGGGTTCTCGAGGAGCACCACCCGGACGGGGCCGTCTTTGTCCTGGTCGCGGAGTCCCTCGACGAGCTGGGCGATCCCGAGCGCGATCCGCGCCGGGCGCTGGTGTGGTTTGCGCGCCAGATGATCGACCGGCTCGGTTACGCCCCCGAGCTCCAGCAGTGCGTCTCCTGCTCGCGCCGGCTGGCCGAGGAGCCGGCGACCTTCAGCGCCGCCGCCGGAGGCCTTCTCTGCCCCGACTGCCGGCGCGATGCCCCCACGGCGATCGACTGCCCGGTCCGTGTCATCAAGGTGCTGCGGGTGGCCGCCGCCGGCGACGCCACCACCTGGGCTCGCCTCCGCCTCGACCACGACACGCTGGCCACCCTGGAGGAGATCATCGAGAGGGAGCTGGAGCACCATCTGGACCGGCGTCTCCGCTCGTGGGACGTGCTCCGAGCCCTGGAAAGGTGAGGGCGGATACACTTGCCGCCCATGCCCGCCGATTCCGACGACAGCGCCGCCGCGCCCCCGACCGGGACGCCCCCGGCGAACCTGCTCGAGCGGCTCGTCTCACTGGGAAAGCAGCGCGGGTTCTTCTTCCCGTCGAGCGAGATCTACGGGGGGATCAACGCGCTCTACGACTACGGCCCCCTCGGCACGCGGCTGCGGCGCAACATCCGCAACCGCTGGTGGCGGTCGACTGTCGAGCTGCGCGACGACATCGTGGGAATCGAGTCGTCGGTGATCATGAATCCCCAGGTCTGGGTCGCCAGCGGCCACGTGGCAGGCTTCAGCGACCCCCTGGTCGATTGCACCGGAAGCTGCCGCAAGCGCTGGCGCGCCGACCACCTGCCGGCGGAGCGCGCCGCTCGAGGCCGGGCGGCGGACGCACCCGGCTGCCCCGAATGCGGCGGAACCCTGACCGCGCCCCGCCAATTCAACCTGATGTTCCGTACCTTCCTCGGCCCGGTGGAGGACAGCTCCGCGCAGGTCTACCTCCGCCCGGAGACCGCCCAGGGGATGTTCGTCGACTTCAAGTCGGTGCTCAACAGCAGCCGCCAGCGGATCCCCTTCGGCATCGCGCAGAACGGCAAGTCGTTCCGCAACGAGATCTCCCCCGGCAACTCGATCTTCCGCACCCGCGAGTTCGAGCAGATGGAGATGGAGTTCTTCTGCGCGCCGGGCACCGACGACCACTGGTTTGAGCACTGGCGCGGCGAGCGCTTCCGCTGGTACGTCGAGGAGCTGGGGGTGCGGCGCTCGCGTCTGCGCCTGCGCGACCACGAGAAGGACGAGCTGGCACACTACGCCAAGGCCGCGACCGATGTCGAGTACCTCTATCCCTTCGGCTGGGGCGAGCTGGAGGGGATCGCCAACCGCACCGACTTTGATCTCTCCGCACACCAGAAGGCGAGCGGGGTCGACCTCAGTTACCTCGATCCGGTGACGGGCGACCGTTTCATCCCCTTCGTCATCGAGCCGGCGGCGGGGGTGGACCGCATCATGCTCACCATCCTCATGGACGCCTTCGACGAGGAGGTCGTGCGCGGTGAGACCCGCACCGTGCTGCGGATGCACCCCGACATCGCCCCGGTCCAGGTGGCGGTCCTGCCCCTCTCCAAGAAGGAGGAGTTGACCGTCCCCGCGCGCTCCCTCGAGCACCGGCTGCGTCCCCACTTCGCCACCGACTACGACGAGACCCAGGCGATCGGGCGCCGCTACCGGCGCCAGGACGAGATCGGGACGCCGCTCGCCGTGACCTTCGACTTCGACAGCCTCCAGGACGAGGCCGTCACCATCCGCGAGCGCGACGGCATGACCCAGGTGAGGGTGCCCATCGCCGGTCTGGAGGATGCCCTCCGCGACCAGCTGATTGCCTCCCGGCGGCGCACCGCCGAGCGCGCCGGGGCCTGACCCGGGCCGCTGCCCAGCGGGGCCCGCGCGGCGTCCACGGGTCAGCCCGCCCGCCGGCCCCCCAGACGCAAGGGGTCGCGGCGTCGCGGAAGGCGTGGACGGTAGTGTTGTGAACCCCATGGTCGATATGCGCTCCGAGTACCTGGCCGCCGCCGCCGCGGCCAGGGAGGTGATCGCCCTTCCCGAGGTCGCGCTTCGCTGGCAGGAGCCGAGCGCGCTCGCCCAGATGACGGTCGGCGCGCTGGCCGCGCACCTGGTGAGGGCTGGGACCAGCATCCTCGAGCGCGCCATCGAGGACCCGGAGCCCGCCGGTGCGGCCATCATCTCGGCCGCCGCCTACTACGCCCCGCTCACGGCCGACCTCGACTCGGGGTCGAACGCACGGGTCCGGGCGACCGCGGCCGAGGAGGCTTTGGTCGGTCATCGCGCAGTGCTCGGGCGCATGGACCGTGGGCTCGACCGTCTGCGCAGCGGTCTCGAGGGTCAGCCGGAGGGCCGGCTGGTGGCCGTGAGGGAAGGCGAGGTGCTACGCCTCGACGACTACCTGGCGACCAGGATCCTCGAGCTCGCCCTCCACACCGACGACCTCTGCCTCAGCGTGGGCAGGGTGACGCCGGAGCTGCCGGGGATCGAGGTGGCCATCCAGACCCTCATCGCCGTCGCCGCCCATCGCCACGGCGACCTGGCCGTGCTCCGCGCCCTGGCCCGGCGGGAGCGGGATCCCGATCAGGTCCTCCGGGTCATCTGATCTGAATCGTTGCGGCCGGGGCCGGATATGGATGTGGCCGGCCCGCGGGGCCGGCCACGATCTTGGGGAGGGGTCCGATCAGGTCGCCGCCGGCGAAGCCGACGGGGAAGCTCCGGTTCCGTGTCCCCAGTGGCCGCCCGGGAACGAGCCACCGAAGCCGGTGAAGGTTCCGAAGGGTCCGAAGGGCCAGCCGGGATAGGTGTCGTTGACCCAGCTGGTGACCCGCGACGACACCTCCGAGGTGAGGGTGCTCGCCTGGGCGGAGGTGATCTTGCCGCTGCTCTCGAGGCTGCTGATCTGGCTGTCCACCGCGGTGGTCACCGCGCTGACGACGGCGCTCGGGCTCGCGGCCGCAGCGACGCTCGCGATGCTCTCGCCCTTGGCCAGGTCGGACTGGAGAGCGGAGATGGAGACGCCGATCTTGGATGCCGCCGCCTGGAGGGCGGCCTGCTCACCGGAGGCGCCGGGCCCGGCGCCTGGGGCGGCGGCCGGACGGGTCTGGTTCACGAAGTTGGTGACCATCTGGGTGACCCCGGCCTGGAGCTTGGTCTCCTGGGCCGCGGTGATCTTGCCGCTCGAGGCGAGGTTGTCGATCGCCGTGGTCTCGTCGCCCACCAGGGCGTTGATCACCGCCTGAGCGGTGGTGCCCTTGGCCGCGGCCACCTGGGCGACGGTCTGGCCGCCCTGCAGGTCGGTCTCCAGGGTCTGCTCGCTGATGCCTATAGTGGTGGCCGCGTCTTGGAGGAGGTTGACCCCGAGGAGCGCATTCGACCCTCCGAAGCCGCCCCGGGAATGCGCACCCGGCGAGGGGCTGGCCGTCGCGTCAGATGTGGTCGCTGCCGCGACCGGCGTCGCCGGGCCGGTTGCCCGGGTGATCAGGAATCCGCCCACCGCGCTGCCCAGCACCAGCCCGCCCAGGGCGGTGGCGACAGCTACGCTCCGGCGGAGCCCCAGGGGGCGGCCGCGCCGGGCGGAGGATGGGGAGTCGTCAACAGGGTCCGGCGCCGGAGCGTCATCGTCGAGGGACGGCGCCTCGCTGGGAAGCTCTTCGTTCATCTCACGTCTCCAAGCTGTGGGAGAACCAGGCCCGGACGCGGGCTGTGCGCCGGCCCGCCTCGGGCGGGTCGGATCCGGAAGGGGACTGACCCGGAGTATGGGCGGCCTGTCTTTCGACTTCGTGACACCCACGACTTCGTGACCCCCAAGCCGCGCCATGCCCTCGCCCGGGCCGGCTCTCCCCGCCCCACCGCCCGCAGCCACGCCGGGCCACCGCCGCCACAAGGACGGGCCGCGCCGGCGGTCAGAGGCAGCCCCTCCTATCGGCGCATCCACCTCCCTTGGACGGTGAGTTGGCAGGCACCGCCACCCTGCTTCTCGAAGTACTGCTGGTGGTACTCCTCGGCCTCCCAGAAGCGGGGAGCGTCGGTGACCTCGGTGACGATCGGGCGGCGGGCGAGGCTCTGTCCGGCGAGCCGCGCCATGACGCGCTCGGCCGTCACCCGCTGCCCCGCGTCGCGGACGAAGATCGCAGAGCGGTACTGGTCGCCCACGTCCGGCCCCTGGCGGTTGAGCTGGGTGGGGTCGTGGATGTCGAAGAGGAAGGCGGTGACCAGGTCCTCGTAGCTGACCAGGGCGGGGTCGTAGACCACCTCCACCGCCTCGGCGTGGCCGGTGGTGTGGGAGCAGACCTCGCGGTAGGTGGGATGCTCGGTGTGCCCGCCCACGTAGCCCACCCGGGTCGCGATCACCCCGGGGAGATGGCGGAAGGCATCCTCCACGCCCCAGAAGCAGCCGCCCGCAAAGACGGCCGACTCCCGGGCCGCCTCCGCTTCCGGCTGGGCCGGTGTGACCAAAGGGGTAGCGGTGTCAGGGCTTGGGGATATGGTGTCCATGAACCGATTGTCCTACGGCGGAACCTCTCGCCGATGACCGCCCGGTCGAGGGGGCGGTCGGCCCCCGCACCGGTGATACCCTCGATCCGCCCTAGCTCCTATCGACGACCAGAGGACCGAACATGCCCGTGACAACGAAGCCCCGATCCCCCAGGAAGACCGGGACGACCGCGAAGTCGGCGCCGGCCGGCCGGACCACCTCGACCCGTGGCGCACGCTCTTCGACCAAAGCGGCTCCCGGTCGGCGTGGCGCGACCAAGTGGGTGTACCTCTTCGAGGAGGGCAATGCGCAGATGCGCGACCTGCTCGGCGGCAAGGGCGCGGGCGTCGCCGAGATGACCCGAGCCGGGCTCCCCGTGCCTCCCGGTTTCACCATCACCACCCAGGCCTGCAACGCCTTCTACGAGCGTGGCGAGCAGTTCCCCGATGGCATGTGGGCGCAGGTGCTCGCCTCCCTCAAGACGCTGGAGCGCCAGACCCGCAAGGGGTTCGGCGACCCGGTCAACCCGCTGCTCGTCTCAGTCCGCAGCGGCGCCAAGTTCTCCATGCCGGGAATGATGGACACCGTCCTCAACCTCGGCCTCAACGAGACCACGCTCCAGGGCCTCACCCGCCTCACTGGTGACGAGCGGTTCGCCCTCGACACCCACCGGCGCTTCATCCAGCTCTTTAGCAAGATCGTGCTGGGGATCTCGGGCGACCTCTTCGAGCACGCACTGGGTGCGGTCAAGAGCAGGCACGGTGCCGCCAGCGACGCCGACCTGAGCGTCGCGGCCCTGCAGGAGGTGATCGCAGATTACCGCGAGATCGTCCGCAAGGAGAGCAAGGGCCAGGAGTTTCCCGACGAGCCTCTGGACCAGCTGAGGGCTGCCATCGGCGCCGTCTTCAGTTCCTGGAACGGCAAGCGCGCGGTCGACTACCGCAACTACAACAAGATCGCGCACGACCTGGGCACCGCGGTCAACGTCCAGTCGATGGTCTTCGGCAACATGGGCGAGGACTCCGGCACCGGGGTGGCCTTCACCCGCGACCCGGCGACCGGCGAGAAGGTGCTCTTCGGTGAGTACCTGACCAACGCCCAGGGCGAGGATGTGGTCGCGGGCGTCCGCACCCCCAAGCCGATCGCCGCCATGGCCGCCGAGATGCCGACCGTGTACCGGCAGTTCGAGCGCATCGCGAAGCGCCTGGAGAAGCACTACCGCGACGTGCAGGACATGGAGTTCACCATCGAGCACGGCAAGCTCTACATGCTCCAGACCCGCTCCGGCAAGCGCACCGCCGAGGCGGCGGTGAAGATCGCCGTCGACATGGTCCACGAGCGGCTCATCTCCCGCGAGGAGGCGGTCCTCCGGGTGGAGCCTGTCCAGGTCGACCAGCTGCTCCACACGCGGATCGACCCCAGCGCCAAGGTCGAGGTGCTGGCCACCGGTCTGGCGGCGTCCCCGGGCGCGGCCTACGGCAAGGCGGTCTTCGACGCCGACCGCGCTGAGGCCCTGGCCAAGGCCGGCGAGAAGGTGATCATGGTCCGGATCGAGACCAACCCGGACGACGTCCACGGGATGATCGCCGCCGAGGGCGTGCTCACGTCGCGTGGCGGCCGCACCTCCCACGCCGCGGTGGTCGCCCGGGGCATGGGCAAGCCCTGTGTCGCCGGTGCCGAGTCCGTCCTTGTCGACCTCGACGGCCGGCGCTTCACCGCTGGTGGCAAGACCGTGTACGAGGGTGAGGAGTTCACCATCGACGGCTCCACCGGCCGGGTCATCGCCGGCAAGGTGCCGACCATCCAGCCGGAGCTGAGCGGGGACCTGGAGCAGGTGCTGCGCTGGGCCGACGCCATCCGCCGGCTCCAGGTGTGGGCCAACGGCGACTACCCCCGCGATGCCGAGCTGGCGCTCCGCTTCGGTGCCCAGGGTATCGGCCTCTGCCGTACCGAGCACATGTTCATGGAGCAGGTGCGCCTGCCCCACGTGCAGGCGATGATCCTCTCCTCCACCACCGAGGAGCGCAAGCGCCACCTGGACGAGCTGCTGCCCTTCCAGCGCAGCGACTTCTACGGGATCCTCAAGGCGATGGCCGGGCTCCCGGTTGTCGTCCGACTCATCGACCCCCCGCTCCACGAATTCCTGCCCTCCTTCGAGGATCTCCTGGTCGAGGTCACCCAGGCCGAGACCAGGGGCGACCCCGCGGAAAGCTTCGCAGACAAGCGGAAGATGCTCGCTGCGGTGCGCGCCATCCGCGAGCAGAACCCGATGCTGGGCCTGCGCGGCTGCCGTCTCGGCCTCCTCTACCCCGAGATCATCGAGATGCAGGTGCGGGCGCTCATGGAAGCCGCGGTGCAGTTGACCAAGGAAGGCGTCAAGGTCTTCCCCGAGATCATGATCCCGCTGGTCAGCACCCTCGAAGAGCTGCGCCGCTCCAAGGCCTACGTGGTCAAGCAGATCGACGCTGTCTTCGCCGAGGCGGGGATCAAGATCCACTACAAGATCGGCACCATGATCGAGCTGCCCCGTGCGGCGCTCACCGCCGGGGAGATCGCCGAGGAGGCCGAGTTCTTCTCCTTCGGGACCAACGACCTCACCCAGACCACCTTCGGCTTCTCCCGCGACGACGCCGAGGGCAAGATCATCATCCCCTACGTCGACCAGAAGATCCTCCCCAGCAACCCCTTCGAGACCCTCGATCGGGCTGGGGTGGGCCGGCTCATGAACATCGCGGTCATCGAGGGTCGCCAGACCCGTCCCGACCTCACCGTGGGCATCTGCGGCGAGCACGGCGGTGACCCGGCGTCGATCGCCATCTGCGAGAAGCTCAATCTCAATTACGTCTCGTGCTCGCCCTACCGGGTGCCCGTGGCACGGCTCGCCGCCGCCCACGCCCGCCTGGCCACGCGGGACGCGGATCGCTGAGGCTGCCGGGCACGGCAGCTAGGTGACGGAGGCTCGGGGGCGCTCGGCGCCCCCGGGCTTCCCCCCGCCGCGGAGGGTGAGCCTGCCCTCCCGCGCTATCCTCGCTGGGCATGACTGAGCGAGTCCGTATCCGGAAGGTCGCCACCCGTGACGGCCGTCCCGTCAATCTCGACGACGGGCACGTCGTGGAGGGGGACGAGCTCGCTGAACCCACACCCGGACAGCCGTACGCCATCCGGCGCTCCGTCGTCGAGCATCGCGACGCGCCCGATGTCTTCGCCACCTCTCCGGTACGGGCGGTGATCACCGAGAAAGGCGGCGCAATCGTGGTGCTCACCGACAACTCGCGCTACCGGATCGAGGTTGTCGGCCGCTGACGCCGTGTCGCGCCATCCGCTTCCACCGGCACCTCGCGGCCCTTCCCGGCGTCCGCCCGCCCTCTTCCCCAGGAGGTCACCCTCTGCTCTCGAGGTGGCCGTCGCGTGAGCACTGACGCCCCAGCCGAGATCAAGGCGCGGCTCGACATCCTCGACGTGATCGGGGGTTACGTCTCGCTGCACCGCTCCGGCACCCAGCACGTCGGCCTCTGCCCCTTCCACGCCGAGAAGACCCCGAGCTTCTCGGTCAGCCAGCCGCGGCAGGTCTACCACTGCCACGGCTGCAACGAGGGGGGCGACATCTTCAGCTTCATCCAGAAGATCGAGGGGGTCGATTTCCCTCGCGCGCTGGAGATCCTCGCCGAGCGTGCCGGGATCGAGCTGGAGCAGAGCCCCCGGGCGGCCGCTCGCGGCGCCGGCCGGCGCCGCTCGCTGGAGCTGAGCGACCGCGCCGCCAAGTTCTACGAGTACGTGCTCTGGAGCCTCCCGGCAGGAGCGCCGGGACGCCGCCTGCTCGCCGAGCGGGCCGTCGACGACGCCCTGGCGCGGCGCTTCCGGGTCGGCTTCGCTCCCGCCGGCGGTCCGGCGGGGACGGCCCTGGTGCGCTACCTGGTCGGCAAGGGAGGGGCGACTGTTTCCGAGCTCGTGGAGGCGGGTCTGGCCCGCGGCGGTCGGGACTACTTCCGCAACCGCCCCGTGTTCCCGATCTCGGATGAGCGGGGGCAGGTGCTCGGCTTCGGTGGCCGGGCTCTCGGCGATGCCGTTCCCAAGTACCTCAACACCCCCGAGACCGGCATCTACCACAAGTCGACCGCCCTCTTCGGGCTCGACCAGGCCCGACAGGCGCTCCGCGAGCGCCGCGTGGCCGTGGTCGTGGAGGGCTACTTCGACGTCCTCGCCGCCCACACCGCGGGCGTCGCCAACGTGGTGGCCTCGAGTGGCACGGCCCTGACCCGGGAGCAGGTGAGGATCATCGCCCGGCACGCGGACGAGGTGGTGCTCTGCTTCGACGGCGACGCGGCCGGCCGGCGGGCCGCCGCGCGAGCGGTGGAGCTCTGCGCCGCCGAGAAGCTTTCCGGCCGGATCGCGGTGATGCCCTCGCAATACAAGGACCCGGACGAGATGGTGCGGGTCGACCCGGCTGCCTTTGCCGCGCTGATCACGGCCGCCGCTCCCGAGTGGCAGGTGCTGGTGGAGTGGGCGATCGGTGGAGCCGGCACGGGGACCGAGGAACGCCGGGGCGCCGCCGAGCGGGTGGTGGCCGTCCTCGCCGCCATCCCCGAGGCGGCCACCCGCGACCTCTACATCCAGGACGCGGCCCGGCGGCTCGAGCTCTCGGCGCCGGCTCTGGCCGCCGACGTCGGTCGCGCGCCGGCCGACGCGGGGCGGAGCCCGATCCGCCTGAGCGCCCCTCCGCCACCCCCCGCGATCGCGCCCGGCGCCGTGGACGAGGGTTTGGAGGAGGAGGATCCGGGGCATCCTCCGCCCTCGTGGGAGGAGTTCCTTGCCACCTACGCCGCCCAGCGGCCCCCGCTCGCGCGAGTGCTGGTCGGCGAGATGGGGCTGAACCTCGATGACCTGGCGAGCCTCAGCGTGCGCCGCATCCTCGAGTCGGCGATGGTCGCCCCGCCAAGTGCCGGGCTCCCTCTCCACACCCTTGGCCCGACCGACCGTCGCTTCGCCGCACGCCTCTCCGTTCACGACCTCCCTGAGCTCCGTGCCGACGCCGACCCGGTGGCCCTGGAGCGGGCCATGGCCGACTGCGTCCGCGCCGTCCGGCGCGCCGCGAGCCGGGGTCGGGGCCGCCGCGACATCGGCGAGCTCCTGGCGACCGCCGGCCCGGCGGACCCGGAGCGTGACGAGCACATCGCGGCCCGGCTCCGCCAGCTTCTCGCCGAGGAGCGCGATCCACCCCGTTGACCGCCGGTGCGGGTGGGGCTCCTCCACCAGGCCCGGCGCCGGGAGAACCCCCGGCCGTTGCTACCCTGGGGGCTGCAACGGCGACCTGACCGGGTCAGGGGGCCGGTCCCGAGCCCGGGGTGCGAGGGGGGCATGATGCCGACGAAGACGACGGGAGCCACCAAGAAGGGGCCGCGGGGAGACGCGGCGCCGCGCAGGACCCCACCCGCACACCCATCCAACTCCAGAGCTGGAACCGTCAAGCAGACGGGACCGCAGCGGCGGACGGTGGCCGGGAAGCCCACCACCCCGCCGTCCCGAAGCGGCCCCTCGCCCACGTCGCGAGCCCCGGCTCCGCGGGTCCCCTCGCCGGCCTCGAAAGCGTCGGTGGCATCGAGGTCCCGCTCTTCCCCGCCCGCGACGGGGCGCTCGAGGCCCGCCGCCTCCCGCCCGGCCGCCAAGCAGGTGCGAGGCGGTTCCGCGGTTCCCCGGCCCCTCGGCTCCCGGGCATCCAGCCCCAAGGCCGCCACGGGCGGAACGTCGCGCTCCCGCGCGGACGGGGCCCGTGGCACGGGCAGGGCGGCCGTCTCCCGGCCGGCTGCCGCCTCCGCTCCGGCACGCAAGAGAGTCTCGGCATCCGCCTCGAGTCCGGCGACCGGCAGAGCCGCTCCGCGCCCGGGCAGCGGCAGGCGCGGCCCGCGGCCGCAGGCGGCGGGGTCGCGGCCGTCCGGCTCCACCACACGCAAACCCACCTCCACCAGCCGCAAGCCCAGCTCGCGGACGTCCGCTTCCGCCACCGGCAAGGCGGCTTCCCGGGGACCAGCGTCCGCAGCTCGTCCGGCCGGCTCGCGGTTGCCTGTCTCCGCCTCCCGCAAGCCCGCCTCTCGAGCGCCGGCCTCCGCCGCCCACCGGCCCGCTTCCCGCGCAACTATCGCCACCAGCGGCAAGCCGGGCTTCCGGCCCTCCGCCTCCCCTCCCCGCAAGCCGGGCTCCCGGCCCTCCGCCTCTGCCCCCCACAAGCCGGGCTCCCGGCTCTCCGCCTCCACCCCC
>JBEKGP010000034.1:0-28094 GCA_050012735.1 Candidatus Dormibacteria bacterium | reverse complement strand
CCATGGTCTCGACTTGGGTGGTCATGGGATCTCCGTGCTCATGTGGTGTACTCCGCATTGATCCGCACGTAGCCGGCGGTCAGGTCGCATCCCCAGGCGTGGCCGCGCCCGTCACCGGCACCGAGGTCGATGTCGATCTCGCTCCGGGCCTCGCGCAGCGCGGCGACGACCGGGCTCAGGTCGGTGTCGAGGGGCGCCCCGTGCTCGAAGACGGTGGTGCCCGCGAAGGTCACCCGGACGCGGTCGAGGCTGAAACGGGCCCCGCTCCGGCCCAGCGCCGCGACGATCCGTCCCCAGTTGGGATCGGCTCCGTGCACTGCCGTCTTGACGAGCGGGGAGACGGCCACGGTGCGGGCGGCGAGGCGCGCCTCGGCGTCGTCGCGACCGCCAGCGACGGTCACCCGGAAGTGCTTGGTGGCCCCCTCCGCATCGGCGACCACCTGCTCCGCCAGCGACTCGCAGACGCCCAGGAAGGCGTCGCGAAGAGCCGCGAAGCCGGCTCCGCCCGGCACCAGCGCCGGCCCGCCCGCGGCGCCGTTGGCCAGCGCGAAGAGGGTGTCGTTGGTGGAGGTGTCACCGTCGACGGTGATCGAGTTGAAGCTGGATTCGGCGACCTCGACGAGCAGCGCCTGGAGGTCGGGTGCGGCGACGTCCGCGTCGGTGGTGACCAGGGCGAGCAGGGTCGCCATGTCGGGATGGATCATCCCGGCACCCTTCGCCATCCCGCCCACCCGCAGCTCCACGCCGTCGACGGTGAAGGTTGCGCTCGCCATCTTGGGGACGGTGTCGGTGGTCATGATCGCCCGGGCGGCCAGCTCACCGGCCTCCCTGCCCTGGCTGCGCGCGGCGGCGCGGAGACCGTCGGCGACCCGCTCCATGGGCAGCGGGCGGCCGATCACGCCGGTGCTGCAAACCAGCACCTCGACGGGATCGCGGCCCAGGGCGCCGGCGGTGAGCGCGCACATCCGGAGCGCGTCGCGCAGCCCCTGGGCGCCCGTGCAGGCGTTGGCGTTGCCGGAGTTGGCGACCACGGCGTGGATCGGGGTCCCCCGACGCAGGGTGAGCTGGGAGATGACCACCGGCGCGGCCTTGACCAGGTTCCGGGTGAAGACGCCGGCGCCCGCGCAGGGGCGATCGCTCAGGACCACCGCGATGTCGGCGCGCGTCATGTCGCCGTCGCCGCGGATGCCGGCCGCGGCGGTGCCGGCACTGAAGCCGCGCGGCGCGCAGACGCCAACGCCCACCGCGACATCCGCCGGGGAGGCGCCCGTCTCGGAGGCTTCGGTCTCGGAGGCGCCCGTCCCGGAGGCTTCCGTCTCGGAGGCGCCGATCTGGGTCATGGCCACTGCGACGACACCGGCAATCCGATGGTCTCGCCCAGCCCGAAGCGGATGTTGGCCGCTTGGACCGCCTGCCCGGCGCCGCCCTTGACCAGGTTGTCCTCCGCGACCGTGACCACCGCCACCCCGTCCTGGTCCGTGACGTTGACCGCGGCCGTGTTGCTCCCGGTCACCGACTTGGTCGCCGGAGGCACCTCGTCGTAGCGGAGGAAAGGGTTGGCGGCGCAGAGGCCGCGCATGAGCTCGACGACGTCGGCGACGCAGCGCCCGGCGACCGGATGGAGGTAGGCGGTGGCCAGGATGCCCCGGGTCATGGGAATCAGGTGGGGCACGAAGGTCAGCCGCACCGCGCGGCCGGCCGCGGCGTTGAGCTCCTGGATCATCTCGGCCTTGTGGCGGTGGCCGTCCACGCCGTAGGCCCTGACCGATTCGTTCACCTCCGAGAAGTGGAAACCCAGCGACGGTGAACGGCCCCCGCCGCTCGCCCCGCTCTTGGCGTCGACCACCACCTCGGGCTCCACCAGTCCCTCGCGCAACGCGGGGAGGGTGCTGAGCAGGCTGGCGGTCGGGTAGCAGCCCGGGATGGCCAGCAGATCGGAGGCGGCGATGGCCTCGCGGTGGAATTCGACCAAGGAGTACACCGCCTGCTTGCAGAGGTCCGGGGCGGGGTGTTCGAGCCCGTACCAGCGCGCGTAGGCGGCGGGATCGGTGAGGCGGAAGTCAGCGCTCATGTCGACCACCACGCGGCCGGCGTCGAGCCACTCCCGGGCGTGGGCGGCGGCCACCGTGTGAGGCAGGGCGGCGAACACCAGCTGCACGTCGCCGACGTCCATGCCGCCCTCGACCTGGAGGCTGACCCGGCTGCCCGGAACGGCGGTGGCGAAGGACTTGCCGGCCGAGCTGCGACCGAGGAGGCGCGTGAGCTCGATGCCGGGATGCCGGTCGAGGATCTCGACGCACTGGGCGCCGATGTAGCCGGTGGCGCCGCAGACCGCGGCACGGATCACAGAGGCGGGCATGGCCGGTGGATTATACGTGGCAGATGCATGTTTATGCAACCAAGGTGCGGTGGCCCCCCACCCCGGCTCCGGGCGTGGAGACTTCGGGCGGCAGCCCTCAGGAACCGCCCTCATCGCCCCCGACGGCGTCGGCGGCGATGACCTCCAGACCAGCTGCAGGACGGACCAGCCAGGTGGCCGCGTCGCGCCCGCTCACCGCCGCCAGCGCCGCGGCGCAAGCCTCGGCCGCTCCCTGCTCGACGAGGGCGACGACGCTGCCTCCGAAGCCGGCGCCGACTAGCCGGGCGCCGCGGCAGCCGGGGACCCCTCGCGCGGCGACGACCATGGCGTCGAGACGGGCAGTGCTCACCTCGCAGTCGCGACGCAGCGATTCGTGGCTCTCGTCCATGAGCCGCCCCAGCGCCGCGACATCACCGCCCTCGAGGGCCCGGACGGCGGCGTCGGCGCGGAGCGTCTCGGTGGCGATGTGGCGGCCTCGGGGCCTCAGCCCGGGTTCCAGCTCCCGCCAGCGATCACCGATCTCCTGGCAGGTGGGGACTCCCAGAGCGGCACAAGCCGATTCCGCCGCCTGACGGCGCCGGCGGTACCCGCGGCCGCCGACGTCGTGGCTCTCGCCGCTGGCCGCCACCACCAGCGCGACAGCCGGCCACGGCCACGGCACGCTGCGCCGCGCGCCGCGCGCGCTGTCCAGGGCGAGCACCTCCTCGGGGCGGGCGTGGACGATGGCGCGCTGGTCGAGGTCACCGCAGGGAACACCGACGATGTCGCGCTCGGCGGCGAGCGCGATCGCCACCAGCTCCTCCGCAGGAAGCCGGCGGCCGGCGAGCCGGAGGATGGCCACCGCAGCCGCCAGGATGACGGCCGCCGAGGAGGCGAGGCCGGCCGATGCCGGCAGATCGCCGGCCACGGCAAGCTCGAGTGGGGGCAGGGCGCGGCCCCGGCCGCGGAGGGCCACGGCGGCGGCGAAGAGGCGGTCGCCGATGTCCCCGGCCATCATGGGTGCCGGACGCTCGACGCGTTGACCGAGCCCGGCCGCCCGCCACCACCCGTCGCGCGAGGGGCGCACCGCGACGGTGAGAGCCAGGTCGACTGCCATGCAGGCGACGTGGCCGCCGACGTAGTCGACGTGCTCCCCAACCAGGGTCACCCGGCCGGGGGCGGTGGCGGTGGAGGCGACGGCTCCCGCCCCGAAGGCTTGGTCCAGACTCCGGGAGGCGGCGTGGCTCGCGTCGCCGGCCTGGGTCACGTCGTCGGGGCGCGACCAGAGTGGGCGGCGGCGGGGAGCCCGCGGGCGCCGAGCAGCCGGTGCCGCGCCCGCTCGATGTTGACGGCCGCGCCGATCAGGGCCAGGTGGGTGAAGGCCTGCGGGTAGTTGCCGAGCAGCTCTCCGGTCGCGCCGTCCGCCTCCTCGGCCATCAGCCCGAGGGGCGATCCGAAGGCGAGCAGCCGCTCGAAGCGACGCTGGGCCTGCTCCACCTCGCCGACGTGGGCGAGAGCGTCGGCCAGCCAGAAGGAGCACATCAGAAATCCCCCCTCCGCGCCGTGCTGGATGCCGTCGTCGGTCTCCTCGGGGCGGTAGCGGCTGACCAGCACTCCCTGACCGAGGTGGCGGGCGACCGCCCGCACCGTGCTGACGATGCGCGGATCGCGGTCCTCGAGGAAGCGCACCTGGCCGGCCCGGAGCAGGGCGGCATCGACGGTGGTTCCTCCCAGTGTCTGGGTGAAGGCGCGCAGCCGCCGGCTGTACCCCTCCGCCGTCACCCGCCGGTGGATCGCCCGGCGCGCGTCCTCCCAGCGCTCGCGATCGCAGCTCAGCCCGAAGCGGTCGGCGAGCCGCAGGCCCCGGTCGACGGCGACCCAGCACATCACCTTGCTGTAGGTGTAGTGGAGCTCCCGGCCTCGGCTCTCCCAGATGGAGGCGTCGGGCAGCTGCCAGCACTCGATGGCCATGTCGACAACGGCGTGCAGCTCCTTCCAGAGCGTCTGGCTGATCTCGC
Source organism: Candidatus Dormibacteria bacterium (assembly GCA_050012735.1). Classification (GTDB taxonomy): domain Bacteria; phylum Chloroflexota; class Dormibacteria; order Aeolococcales; family Aeolococcaceae; genus Changshengia. The sequence goes on along the minus strand of JBEKGP010000034.1, from coordinate 23,738 downwards.
CGCCAAAGCGGGCGTAGAGGTAGGCGCTGTCCAGCAGCTCGCCGTAGACGTCGAGCTGGAGCTGGTCGACGGCACCGTTGCCGATTCGGACCGGCGCCGACCTCCGGTAACCGGACCAGTGGCCGAGCACCTCCTCGGCGACGCGGGTGCCGCCGTCGACCCGGTAGAGGTTCTGAAACCTTCCGCCCTCGCCGATACCGGTGGTGCGCAGCCAGCCGAAGAAGCCATCGGCCTCCTCGTGGAGGCCGAGCTGAAAGAGGCCAAAGAGGGTGAGGGAGGCGTCCCGCAGCCAGGTGAAGCGGTAGTCCCAGTTTCGGCGGCCCCCGATGGCCTCGGGGAGTGAGGCGGTGGGCGCCGCCACGATGGCGCCGGTCGGCGCGTAGATCATCAGTTTGAGGGCGAGCGCCGAGCGCCAGACCGCCTCGGGATAGGCTCCGGCGTAGCGGACCTTCCCGATCCAGCGCCACCAGTAGGCCTGGGTTTCGCGCAGCAGACCGAGCGCGCGCTCGACCGTCCAGGCGCTCTCCGAGGTGGTGCACTCCCCGCTGTCATGCTGGCAGCGGAGGGAGAGAGCGACCGCATCACCCGCGTGCAGGGTGAAGCCGCCGGTCCCACCGCGGATCTCGGACGTCGACACGATGCAGAAATGGAGGCCACCCGCGTCACCGTGGAAACGCCTGCCCTCGGCCTGGAACCCGGCCGGCAAGCGACCGTAGTCGGGCCGGGGAGCGATCCGGTGATCCATGCTCACGCTGCCGGTCAGGCAGTCCACGATGCGGACGATCCGCGGGCGGCGGTGAGGACGCGCGTGATTCCCGATCGTCTCCTCGTCGACCGGCATGAAGTCGACGACCTGAACCGTGCCGGTGGGCGTGGAGAAGATGGTCCGGAGGATGTTGGTGCGGTCGTCGTAGCGCTGCTCGGCCCGGTGCGCGCCCCGCGGCCGTAGCTGCCAGTAGCCACCATCGCGCGCGTCGAGGATGCGGCCGAAGAGCGAGGACGAGTCGAAGCGGGGCAGGCAGCACCAATCGATGCTGCCGTCGACACCGACCAGCGCGGCGCTGCGGCAGTCGCCGATCAGCCCGTAGGCCGCGATGGGGAGGTACCCGCCGGTCCTTTCCACCCCCTGGATCATGGTGCGGCGGACCCCGGTCCGCCAGCGCCCACCCAGCGCAGAGCGAGACGAGCCCCACTCACAGTGCGGGGCCTCCCACGCCACCCGCGGCGGGGGGAAACGCGACGCCCGCGGCGGGGGGAGGCGCGACGCCCGCGGCGGGGGGAGGCGCGACGAAGCAGGAGCGCGCACCCGTGTGGCAGGCCGGGCCGGCGGGCTCGACCAGCAGCAGCACGGCATCGCCGTCGCAGTCCAGCTGGACCTGGTTGACGCGCATGCTGTTGCCGCTCGTCGCGCCCTTCTGCCAGAGACGCTCCCGGCTCCTGCTCCAGAAGGTGGCCCGCCGGCTGACCAGGGTGGCCTCGTAGGCCTCGCGGTTCATGTGGGCGACCATCAGCACCTCGGCGGTCGCCGCGTCCTGGACGACGGCGGTGACCAGCCCGCGGCTGAAATCGGGGCTGCGCCCCTCCGGTGCGGCGACCAGGGGCAGCGCCGAGGCAACCGGCTCTCCAGAGGGCGCGAGGGCGTCGCCGTCTGCGCCGCTCACAGCCGCACCTCGATCCCGTGCTGGCGCAGGTAGGCCTTGGTCTGGGGGATGGGGTGGATGCCATCGTGGAAGATGGAGGCTGCCAGGGCGGCATCCGCGCCTCCCTCGTCGAGCACTGCGCGCAGGTGCTCGGGCTTCCCCGCCCCCCCGCTCGCGATCACCGGGATGGTGAGCCGGTCGGAGACCGTCCGGGTGAGCAGAAGGTCGTAGCCGTCCTGGGTGCCATCCCGATCCATGCTCGTCAGCAGGATCTCGCCGGCGCCTCTTTCGGCCGCCTCCTGCGCCCAGGCGAGCGCGTCCAGCCCGGTGTCGCGGCGACCGCCGTGGGAGAAGACATGCCAGCCATCGCCTTCACGGCGGGCATCCACCGCGACCACGATGCACTGCACCCCGAAGCGCTCGGCCGCCTCACCGATGAGCTCGGGACGGGCGAGCGCCGCCGTGTTGAGCGACACCTTGTCGGCACCGCTGCGCAGCATCCGGTCGATGTCATCGAGCCCGCGCAGCCCGCCTCCCACGGTGAGCGGGATGAAGACGGAGTCGGCGGTGCGGCGCACCGCGTCGAGGAGGATCTCGCGAGCATCGCTGCTCGCGGTGATATCCAGGAACACCAGCTCATCGGCGGATTCGGCGTCGTACCGCGCCGCCAGCTCGGCGGGGTCGCCGGCGTCGCGGAGGTTGACGAAGTTGACCCCCTTGACGACCCGGCCGTGATCCACGTCGAGGCAGGGGATGATCCGCTTGGCCAGGGTCATCGTGGGAACCTCGTCATGGCGGCCCGCAGGTCGAAGCTGCCCTCGTACATGGCGCGCCCCACGATGGCGCCGGCGGCTCCGGCCTCGGCGCAGCGGACGATGTCGTCGACCGTGCTGATCCCTCCGCTCGCGATCACCGGTCCGGGAAACACCCGCACCGCCTCCTCGAGCCCAGTGAGGTCGGGGCCGCTCAACATCCCGTCGAGGGCCACATTGGTCCGGACCAGGCCGCCGAGCGGCCAGACCGCCCAGCGTTCCAGGTGGGCGGTGGCGCTTCCCGCGCCCTCGGTCCAGCCCTCGGCCTGGGCGACGTCGCCGCGCACGTCAAGGGCGACCAGGCAGCGCCCGGGCAGGGCGGCGCAGATCGCCTCGGCGGTCTCGGGCTCGCGCACCGCCAGGCTCCCCAGCACGACGAAGGTCGACCCGGCGGCCAGCCATCGCTCCGCCGCCGCCAGGGTGCGGACGCCTCCTCCCACCTCGATCTCGACACCACCCTGCCGGGCCACCTCCAGCACGCCGCGGGCCGCGGCGGCGGAGTCCACGTCCGCGGTCCCCCGCGCGGCATCGAGGTCCACGAGGTGGATGCGGTGGGCGCCACTCTCGATCAGCCGCCGGGCGACCCCGGACGGATCTCTCTCGTAGACCTGCTCTCGGCTGTAGTCGCCCTGGATGAGACGGACGCAGCGGCCTCCTCGGATGTCGATGGCGGGGATGACGATCACGGCAGGGACGGCTCAGCCGGCAACCGCTCACCCAGCGCCGCGGCCACCAGGTTGGCGTAGATGCGCAACCCGGCCGGGCCGCTCTTCTCGGGGTGGAACTGGGTACCCGTCACCACTCCCCGCTCGCAGATGGCGACGATGTCGCCGCCGTAGTCCACGGTGGCGACCACGGCCGCCGGGTCGGCATCGGCCGCGTAGGAGTGGACGAAGTAGCACCGGGTGCCATCCTCGACCCCCTGGGTGAGCACGGCGGGCCGGCGCAACCGGAGCGAGTTCCAGCCCATGTGCGGCACCTTGAGCGGAGGTGCGGCCACAATGTGGCGCACTCGCCCCGAGAGGAGGCCGAGGCCGGTGCCGCCCTCCCCCTCCTCGCTCGAATCGAAGAGCAGCTGGAAGCCGAGGCAGACTCCGAGAACGGGGCGGCCGCGGCCGGCCGCCTCCCTCACGGCGTCGCCCAGCCCGGAGCCGAACAGGAGTGCCGCCGCCGGAGCGAAGGCGCCGACACCGGGCAGCACCACCGCGTCGCTGCCGGCGACGACCCGCGGATCCGGGGTGATCACCGCCTCTGCACCGGCACGCGCCAGCGCCCGCTCGACACTGCGCAGGTTGCCGACCCCGTAGTCGACGATCGCGATCCGTGGCATCAGGGAGCCGCCTCGGTGAAGCACAGCCAGCACCGGCTCCGCGGCATCAGGGTGTCCGCACCGCGGGGGGCGCGTCGCCCCCGCCCCGGAGCATCAGAGCACTCCCTTGGTGGAGGGCACCCCGCGCCCGACCACCGTCAGCGCGTCGCGGGTGGCCAGCCCCAGGGCCTTGAAGGCGGCCTCGGCGACATGGTGGAGGTTGACGCCCCGGATCAGGTCGACATGGAGGCTGATCCCCGCAGATTGGGCCAGACCCTGCACGAACTCGTGGAGGACGGTCACATCGAATTCGTTGATGCGCCCCTCGAGGGCGCTCATCTCCCACTCCAGGTGGGGGCGATTGGAGAAGTCCAGGACGCAACGGACCAGTGACTCGTCGAGGGGTGCGTAGGCGTGGCCGAAGCGCCGGATGCCGGCGCGGTCGCCGATGGCCCGGCTGATCGCCGCGCCCAGGGCCAGCCCGCAGTCCTCCACCAGGTGGTGGGCGTCGACGTCGATGTCGCCGGAGCCGTGGAGCCGGACATCCATGCCGCTGTACTTGACGAAGGATTCGAGCATGTGGCGAAAGAAGGGCAGGGGAACGTCGATGTCGGCCATCCCCCCCCCGTCGATCTGGACGTCGACCTGGATGCGCGTCTCCTTGGTGACCCGCTCCTCGGTCGCGGTCCGCCGCGACGCCGGACCCGGACTGCGCTCACTCATCGGACACCATCCTCCATCCTGAGCCGGATCGCCCGCTCGTGGCCGCGCAACCCCTCGGCGGCAGCGAGAGCGCAGGCGACGGGCGACAGGGCGTCGAACTCCTCGGCCGAGAGATCGACCACCGACTGCCAGCGCTGGAAATCCATGACCGAGAGCGGACCGCGGTATCGCGCGGCGCCGCCGGTCGGCAGCGTGTGGTTGGGCCCGGCCACGTAGTCCCCCATCGAGACCGGCGAGCGCCGGCCCACAAAGACGGCAGAGGCGGTGTGGGGCTCGTCGCGGAGCGCCTCGGCGGCCTCGCCCTGGAGCGAGAGGTGCTCGGCGGCAAACTCGTCGGCGAGCCGTCGGGCCGCGTCGAGCGACTCGGTGACGACCACCGCGCCATGGCGCCCGGCGGCCTGCGCGATGATCCCGCTCCGCGCCGCTGCCGACGCCTCCTCGGAGAAGGCCTCCGCCACCTGTCCGGCCAGTCCCGGGGAGTCGGTGATGCACACCGCCCAGGCCAGCGGGTCGTGCTCGAGCTGGGACACCAGGTCGGCGGCGACCAAGCGCGGGTCGGCACCGTCCGAGGCGATCACCACGATCTCGCTGGGGCCGGCCACGCCGTCGATCCCGACCTCACCGAAGACGGCGCGCTTGGCCAGGGTTACGAAGAGGTTGCCCGGCCCGGTGATCTTGTCCACCCGGACGACCGTCTGGGTCCCGTGGCCGAGGGCTCCGATGGCCTGAGCACCTCCGATCGCGTGGACCTCGGACACGCCCAAGTGGTGGGCGCTGGCGAGGACCAGCGGGTGGACCGACCCGTCGGGGCCGGGAGGCGAGACCAGGGCGATCTCCCCGACGCCGGCGATCTGGGCCGGGATCACGGTCATCAGCAGGGTGCTCGGGTAGGCGGCCCGGCCCCCGGGGACGTAGCAGCCGACCCGGCGAAGGGGCAGTGGACGGAGGTGCGCGGTCGCCGTGCCCCTGATGGCGGTATCGAGCTGGGGCTCGTGGATCGTCCGGATACGGACCGCGGCAGCGCTGATCGCGTCGCGGATCTCGGGCGCGGTCTGCTCCCAGGCGCGGGTCATGGCCTCCACCGGGACGCGGGTCTCGGCGACGTCCACATGGTCCAGCCGCTCGGTCCAGCGCCGGACGGCGGGGTCGCCCTCACGGGCGACGTCGCCGATAATGGTGTGGACGACGTGCTCGGCGGCGACCGGCAGGTCGAACCATGCCGCCAGCGGCCCCGCCGTCTCGCCGTCCAGGAGGACGGACGCACCGCGCCTCTCGGCGCGGACCTGCGCCCGCCACTCCGCGGGGGTCAGGGATCGGAGCCGGACGATCACGGCAGGGCAGCGGGTGCGGCCCCCGCCGTGACGGTGCGGCGGAGGGCGGCGGCGAGCTGGTTGACGGCCTCGCTCCTGGTCTTGAGCGAGGCCTGGTTGGAGATCAGCCGAGCCGTCGAGCGTCCCGCCTCGGCGACCTCGACGAGATGGTTGGCGATGAGCGTCCGCCCCGTCGCGGTGATGTCCACGACGCAGTCGGCGAGGCCCATCGCCGGAGCCAGCTCGACCGACCCGTGGAGCTTGATCAGCTCGACCGCCAGCCCCAGCGAGTCGAAGAAACGGCGGGCGGCGATCGGGTACTTGGTGGCGGCCCGGAGCGACTGAGGGAAGTGCCCCTCGGCGAGCGGCGAGCCCTGGGGCGCGGCCAGCACCAGCCGGCAGGCCCCGAAGTGGAGGTCGACCAGCTCGTAGCAGTCGCGCGGCGATTCCCAGAGGATGTCCTTGCCCACGATGCCGGCGTCGCAGGCGCCCATCTCCACGTAGACGGGGACGTCGGTGGGCCGCACCTTGACCACGGTGGCGGTCGGGGTGGCGATCTTCAGCTGCCGGTCGAATCGGCTGGCGTCGATATCCGCGACCCCGGCGTCCAAGAGCAGCCGGCAGGCATCCTCGAAGAGGGCGCCACCGGGCAAGGCGAGCCGCAGGCCGCCGCTCACAGGCGGCTCCGGGCGTACGCGGCGAGCAGCGCAGCGACCCCGAGCCCCTCTTCGCCCCGGTACCGCCAGGCCACGGAGCCGTCGTCGTCCAGACGAGCCATGCCTTCGACCACCGGCTCCTCTTGGTGGCGGGCGGTCGGCTCGAGCTCGAACGCGACGGCGACCCCCGCCTGACGGAGGCGGGCGGCCAGGGCGGGCGCCTCGCCGGCCCGCCCTGCGGAGTAGCCAAGACGAAGCGCCTCGACCTTGCCGTCCTGGCTCGAGCCACGCAACAGGGCGTCGCAGCAGCGGTCGACATGGAGCACGAAACCCGTCGCCGGAGCAGGCGTGCCGAAGGCGGCGAGCAGCCGGTCGTAGCGTCCGCCCGCGCCCAGGGGAAAGCCGAGATCCGCGCTGAACAGCTCGAAGGTCGGGCCGGTGTAGTAATCCCAGTCACGCACGGCACCAAGGTCGAGGTGGACGCTGGCGGTGATCCCGTGGCGGTCGAGGACATCCCAGAGCTCCGCCAGGTCGGCGAGAACCCGCTGCGGCCGGGGGTCGCTGATCCGTGCGCCTGCGGTGTCGAGGATCTCCCGACCTCCGCGCAGGGTGGGGAAGGCGAGCAGCAGCTCCCGCTCGGCATCCCCCGCCTCGGTGCCGCGCAGGGCCTCCTCGACCGCAACCAGGTCGCGGCCGCGGAGCGCGTCGGCGACCCGACCTCGGGATTCGGCGTCAAGGTTGGCGGAGTCGAGCAGAGAGGGGACGAAGTCGGCGTGACCGACGTCGATCTGGACGCCGGTGACACCGGCCCGCTCGAGCGCGGCCGCGGCCACCGCGATGCACTCCGCGTCAGCCGAGAGCCCCGGGTGCCCGATCAGCTCGCAGCCCGCCTGCATCGCCTCACGCCGCCGGCCACCCAGCGGGGGGCGGTTGAAGAGCACCGGTCCCGCGTAGCAGAGTCGAAGGGGCGGCCGCCCCCCCTGGAGCTGGGTGGACACCACCCGGGCGACGCTCACGGTGCGCTCCCCGACCAGGGCGAGCAGGCTGCCGTCGGCGTCCATGAAGCGGAAGAGCTGGGCCTGGAGACCGCCCCCGACGCCGGCCGCCACGGTCTCGAGCGGCTCCACGAGCGGAGTGGCGAGGTACTCATAGCCCCAGGCGGCGAAGGTGTCGACGAAGGCTTCAGTCACGACGCGCCGGCGCTGTGCCGCCGCACCGATCCAGTCGGCGAAACCGCCCGCTCGCCCCCGCGCCGGACTCTGCAGGGCGCTCATATGGGCGAAGTCTAGCCAGGCTCCGCCCCGGATCGAGGCGAAACGGCGCGGACGGCTCTTTTGGGTGGAATGACTCGACGTGACGAGAGCTGAGGGCCACCGCCCGCTGGGGACGGCGGCCCTCGATGCTCCTCGCCTATGCGGTGAGGGTTACTGCGCCGGAGGCGGCGGCGGAGTCTGGTTGAAGCCGGAGAAGTTCATCGGTGCGGTCGCCGGCTGAACGTCGGTCTTGCTGAGCCAGCCGCCGACGGCGATCGCCGCGGCCGTGATCAGCCCGATGAAAAAGCCGATGGAGATTCCGGCCGACCCACCCGGCCCGGAGTAGCTCGCGCCTCCGGCGTAGGTCAGGAAGAGCACGACCATGAGCAGGATGAAGACGCCGCCCACAGCGTAGATCAGGTAGTCGGCCTTCGGAAGGGCCGGCACCACCTGGGGGGCGAAGGCCCGGAGCGCGAAGAGGACGATGAGGACGAGCAGGGCAAGGAAGCCGAGCCAGCCCGACCACGAGCCAAGCCCACCGATGCCGGTGCTCGAGCTGTACCCGGCGATGCCGTCAACGCCGGAGAAGCTGTAGCTGGCGGTCCACCACCACGGAATGAACCAGTTGATGAGGGCGAGGATGAGGCCACCACCCAGGATCAGCTGGCCGTTGGAGTAGGTCTTTCCACCTATCTGTGCGGGCATTTCAGGTACCTGAGCTCCTTTGCGCGTATTTGGTTTGGGCGAATGACGAAGGCTACCGCCTTGCGGTAGGCACTCACAACTAGGAATCAGGGTTCACATACGCGGATGTCGCAACCCCGGGTCGGCTGGTGCGCCAGCCCCCCGGATGGCGCACTCCCCGACTGGCCATCCCCCTCGCGGATCGGTCCACGCCCTAGCGGAGCCGGCGAGATTCCCCGCCGCATCTCCTCGACCCCTCCCCCTGCGCATGTCAGTCGGCCTCCTCGACCGGCATGGCGAGCAGGGTGTCGAGCTTGGCCTGAGCCAGTTCCAACAGGTTGGGCACCGCCTCGACCGGCAGATCCAGCCGGGCGGCGATCGCATTGTGGTCGACGCCCTGGTCGCGGAGGCGGAGCGCCTCCGCATAGGCCGGGGTCAACTCCGAAAGGGCCAGCTCCCGGTTCATCGAGGGGCCACGCTAAGCAGATCCGGTAGCCACGTCATGAGTACCGCAGTACCTAGCCCGGGCACGCGGACATCCGCGGGTACTCAGAAGAAGTTGTCAGTACTCATTCGACGCCGGCCGGGACCGAGGCGAGCACCACGGCCAGCTGCGCCCGTGAGCTCACCCCGAGCTTGGAGTACGCCTGCTGAAGGTGGTTCTCCACGGTGCGGACGGAGAGGCCGAGCCGGGCGGCGAGGTCCGCGCTGCTCGCCCCTCCAGAGGCCATCTGGGCCACCTGGAACTCGCGGTGGGTCAGAGCACGCCGCGTGGCGGTGCGGGCGAGGACGGGTGACCGGCTCTGCTCGCAGTCCGCTGTCAGAGCGGCGCTCCGGAGCATGGGCACCCGGGCACGGTTCGGCATCCCCGCTCTCCGGTGGGCCTCGGCCGCTTCCGTGGCCGCCTCGGCGGCGAGCAGGGTGAGCCCCATCCGTTCAAAGTCGAGGGAGATGCGCTCGAGACCGGGGCCGTCAGCATCGGCCAGCGCTCGCACGTGGGCCGCCAGAGCGGGGATGAGATCCCCTTCGCAGCCATCGGCGAGGCGCACCAACCGCTCGACCCCGAAGAGATCGCCGAGACGCGCGGCGTCGTGCAGCGCCCACGCCTCCAGTGAGGAGAAGCCGGCGTGGTGCCAGCCGGCGGCCGCACGCAGAGCGGCCTGAGCGGCCCGGCTGGTCTCGCCCTGAGCCCAGAGAACCCACGCTTCGCAGAGATCGATCCAGGGCTCCTCGGTCGGCGGAGCGACGACGGCGGCGCGAGCCGCGGCGAGGGCCGTCTCGGCCCGCCGGAGGTCGCCGCGGAAGCTGGCGGCCTGCGCGAGAACCCCCTCCATGGTCACCACGTGACCTCCGCCGGCCATGTAGCGGTGGCAGATCGAGGCGCCCTCCTCCAGCCATGACCGGGCCGTCCGGCTCCTTCCTGACAGCAGCGCCGCCCAGCCCACCAGTCCGGTCCAGTAGCCGCGCAGCGGTTCGAGGCTGGCCTCGACAAGCCGGTCGTGGACCTCGACGGCGAGCCGGGCGGCCTCGGGGATCCGGCCGGCGAAACAGAGCGCCATCCATCGCCCGGTGAGCAGGGTGGAGCGGGTGGCGAGCAGCTCCGGGGAGTCACGGAGGAGCTCGACCCCGGTGTCGAAAGCGGTGACCGCCTGAAGGGGCCGCCCGGAGAAGGCGAGGACCAAACCGCGCACGGCGATGGCGCCGATCTGCGCGGCCAGGGGAACACCGGCGCTCTCGAGGACAGCGGTGCTGAGGGACTCGGCCGTCCCGAGGCGGCCCGCCGACAACTCTAAGCGAGCCCGGGCCACGATCAGTTCGGAGGCGCCCTCCTCGGGGAGGCGGCCCAACGCCTCGCTGAGGACCTCCCGGGCCCGGTCGGCGCGACCCAGCCCGTGATGAAGGTTCTGAGCGCTGGCCAGGGCCAGCTCGACCGCCTGTGCGGCCCCGACGGGGCGGGCGGCCTCGAGCAGGGCCTGTGCCTCCTCCGGCCGGCACAGTCCGGTCATGGCCCGGGAGAGCGCGATCTCCGCGGGGAAACCCGCACCCGAGTCCAGGGCGGCCCGCGCCAGCGCCGCGGCGGTATCGAAGTGCCCGGAGCCGAGCATCCAGCGGGCCGCCGCCAGCGCGGACTCCGCGTGGACCGGATGTCCCGCCTCCAGGCGGATCATGGCCAGCCGGCTCGAGTCGTCACCGCGGCGGAGCGGCGTTGCCTCCAGGGCGTCGCCGATCCGCCCGAGCAGCTCCCGCCTCCGGAGCGGGGTCAGGCCTCCGCGCAGCGCCTCGGCGTAGAGGGGATGAGCCAGCCGCACCTGCCAGCGCCGCCGGTACCCCTCGGTCATGGTGGCGGTGGTGATCATCGCCACCGCCTCTAGCTCCCTGATGACGGCGGGCGCCGCCAGCCTCTCCAGCACGTCGAGGGGAAGCGGTTCGGCGAGAGCCAGCGCTTCGGCCGCCTCGCGCTGGGGTGCCGAGAGCGGGCGAAGCCGCTGCTGGATGGCCTCGAGAGGGCCTCCCGCCGCCACCGGCTCCCCTTCCCAGCGCCACACGCCGTCCCGCTCCGCCAGGGCGCCGGAACCGAGCCCGATCTCGACCAGCTCACGGAGGAAGAGGGCGTTGCCCTGGCTCAGCCGGCTCAGCTCATGACGCGTGCCGGCGTCAAGGTGGCCGTCGAGCGCCTGGCCGAGGAGCGCCTCCACCTCGGTCCGCGAGAGGGGCTGGAGCTCGATCCAGCCGATGGCCCCCTCCTTGCGCAGCCCCACGATCGGGTCGGGAAGGGCCTCGCCGGAGCGTGCCGTGAGCAGCAGAGACGCGGTCTGAGTACTGGCCAGTTGATGCAGGAGGGCGGACGAGGCGGCGTCGAGCAGGTGGGCGTCGTCAACGGAGACCACCAGCCGCCCGTCCCCGCGCTCTTGGCGCAGCTCGCGAACGCTGTGCCGGAGGACGTCGAGCGGGCTCATGGAGAGCGCCTCAGGAAGGAGCGGCGCGAGGGGACCGAAGGGGATGGTCGCCGCCGCCTCCGTGGCGGTCACCTCACGGATGAGCCATCCATCCCGGCGCAGCCGGGCGAGCGCCTCGCCGCGGAGCCGGGTCTTACCGACCCCGGGGGCGCCCGCGATGATGACGCCGCACGAGGCCGGACGCTCGAGCTCACGAGCAAGCAGCGCCAGCTCCTCGTGCCGGCCGACGAGTGGCCAGGGCGACCGGCTGGAGGTGGAGGGCATGTGCAGTGAGGTGCATTGTGCCAGCGCCGGCGCTGGCCCGCACGCGAACTAGCCGGTGCTAGTACTGGTCCTCCGGACGCACGTCCTCATCCACGTCGTCGTCCTCCTTCTCCACGTCCTCGAGCGGTGCGGGCTCCTCGAACTCCTCGTCGGACGCGAGCGGCTCGGCCTCCTCGCCGGGCTCACCGGCCTCGGCAACCTCCTCGTCGTTGCCGTCTGCCGTGGCGCCCTCGTCTACCCCGCGCTGCGCGAGCAGGGACTCCTTCGCGTAGGGCCGGAACTCCTCTCGCCGCTGCCGGCTGACCGGGAAGGACGACTTGCGGGCGTTCTCGGTGGACTGGAAGGCCTCGCGGATGATGATCTCGATCTGGCTCTCCTCCGCCCGGGCCACCACCGCCGTGTAACGGTTGCCGGTGGAGATGAGGGGCACGAGCCTGCGGGCGATCTTGCTGTCGACGTCGCCGAGCACGACGCCCGCGGTCGTCTGGGCCTGGAGGCCGCCGTCCTGCAGATGCAGCTCCACGACCTCGCCGGGCGCGACCACGATCACCACTCCCGCCTTGGGCGGGTTGAGCACGGTGAGCGCGCTCTTGCCGGGCTCCTCAGCGAAGAGGTCGACGTCGATCGCCCCCTTGGCTCCGGCGATCTTCTCGCGGCTTTCGAGCAGGAGCCGCAGCTTGCGAACGTTCTTCTGGGCGATCACATTCTCGGAGTTGATCTGCAGCGCCTCCGAATACGCATCGAGGGCAGCCTGATGCTCGCCGAGCTCGGTCAGCGCCTTGCCGATCCTGTTGAAGGTCTCCTCGACGCCTCCGTGCCGCTCGACAAGGGCGCGGTTGATGGCGAGGGCGTCCTGCCATCTGCTCTCCAGGGCCGCCTGGATGGCCTCTTCCACGTACAGCGCGCGCGGTTTGACACGTTCGGCTTCAGCCACTGACGAACTCCCTCAGGGTCGACTCGATCGTTCGGCCCGCTGCCGGATCGGCTTTGGTGATAGGCGGGGTCCGCTATGATACCGGCTCAGTGCGGCGCATCTGTTCGACAGGATTCTCCACCCCCGCTCCGGCTCAGGTCGTGCTGTGACGCGGGTCATCGCCATCGCCAACCAGAAGGGCGGCGTGGGCAAGACCACCACCGCCGTCAACCTGGCCGCCGCCCTCGCCGAGGCAGGCGCCCGGGTGCTGGCGGTCGACCTCGATCCACAAGGCCACCTGACCATCAACATGGGCGTGCGCCGGCCAGATGAGCTGGAGGTGACCGTCTACAACATCCTCACCGAGCCGAACACCACCGCGGCCGAAGCCCGGCTGCGCTCGGAGCCGATCGGTTTGGACTTCCTGCCGGCCAACATCGAGCTCTCGGGTGCCGAGCTGCAGCTGGTGACCGAATTCGGCCGGGAGTCGGTGCTCCAGGAGAAGCTCTCCCCCCTACTGCCCGAATTCGACTACGCCATCATCGACTGCCCCCCCTCCCTCGGCCTCCTCTGCGTCAACGCCCTGGTGGTCGCCACCGAGGTGATCATCCCCCTGCAGTGCGAGTACTTCGGGATGAAGGGGATGCAGCAGCTCCAGAAGACCATCGACCGGGTGCGCGCAAAGCTCAACCCTCAGCTCAGCATCTGCGGCATCCTCCCGACCATCTACAAGCCGCGGACACTGCACAGCCAGGAGGTTCTCGAGCTGGTCAAGGAGCGCTACGGCAGCGAGGTCTTCGACGTTCGGGTGGACGCCTCCATCCGCTTTGCCGAGACACCGCTGGCGGGGCTCTCCATCCTCCAGTACGCCCCCGAATCCCCGGGGGCCAGGGCGTACCGCGCCCTCGCCCGCATCGTCATGGCCCAGAGTGCCGAGCCGGCCGTTCCGGAGACGGAGGCTGCGCCGGCAGCGCCGAAGGCGCGGGCTGGGCACCCGTGATGCCCGGGTTCCGCCGCGCCCAGCTGCGCGGCTCCGAGGAGCTGTTCCGCAGCACCGAGGAGCCCGTCCCGGCCGAACCCCCCCTGCCGGAACCACCGGTCCACCCGGTCCCGACGGCGCCCACACACAACCTCCGATCGGTTCGCCTCAGCGAGGAGGACGTTCAGCTCCTGGCGGAGGCCGTCCAGCACCTCAAGTTCCCGGGAAAGACACCTGCCCGCCCGTCGATCGGCGACTTCGAGCGCCTCGAGGCGCTGCGGCAGAAGCTGCTCCGAACTCTCTAGAGCAGCCCTTCCCAGCGGTTGGATCATCGTGGGCGGGACGAGCGAGGCGATCCCGCTCTTCTCCGGCACCGTCGCCCTGGCCGGCCAGGAGACCGGCCATACCCGGGGGAACCAGGAGGGTCAGTCCCCCTGCCGGTCTGCTAGCTTGCCAGGGATGGTCATCGGAACCCTCGTGCTCCGCCTCCAGGTCCCGGGGAGCGAGTCCCTCAAGGACAAGCGGCAGGTGGTGCGCTCGCTGGTCGCCCGCGTGCGCCGGACGTTCGACGTCGCCATCGCGGAGGTCGGCGACCAGGACCTCTGGCAAGCCGCGGAGCTGGGGGTGGCCTGTGTCTCCAACGACGCCCGTCACGCTGACGAGGTCTGCCAGAAGGTGCTCCATTACGTCGGCGAGGACGCGGAGGCGCTGCTCGTCGACTCCAGGTTCGAGATCGTGCGCCTGTGAATACGGGACCCGGGGCGTCCAGAAGGCTGACGCTCGCCGGCCCCGGGGGCCGCTGGCTCCTGGTCGCGACCGTGCTCGGTTCGGGGATGGCGCTCCTCGACACGACGATGGTCGTCGTCGCCCTGCCCGCCATCGGGCGCACCCTGGGCGGAGGCCTCTCCACGCAGCAGTGGGTGCTCGATGCCTACCTGATCACGCTCGCCGGGTTGGTGCTCCTGGGCGCCGCTCTCGGTGAGGTGGTCGGCCACGGCCGGGTATTCATCGCCGGAGCAGTGGCCTTTGGGGTGACCTCCGCCGTCTGCGGGGTGGCTCCCACCGGTGCTGTCCTCATCGTCGCCCGCCTGTTCCAGGGGGCCGCGGCCAGCCTGTTGGTTCCCGGGGCCCTGGCTCTCGTCTCCACGAGCTTCTCCGGCGATGAGCGCGGACGGGCGATCGGGACCTGGTCGGGGATCTCCGGCCTCGCCACCGTCATCGGCCCGCTCCTCGGGGGACTGCTCGTCGACCACGCCGGCTGGAGATGGGTCTTCCTCATCAACATCCCGCTGGCGGCCGCAGCTGTTGCGGCCGCGTTCCATCACCTCCCCCTTCGCGAGCTGCGGTCCACAGCACTCGGCAAACGTCAGGACGGCGGCGGGGCCGTTATCGCGACGGCCGGTCTCGGGCTGCTGGTCTGCGGCCTGATCGAGGCCCGCAACCTCGGTACGCCGCTTGCGGCCGGCGCGGTGGTCCTGGGCCTCGCGCTGCTGGTCGCCTTCGGGGTCATCGAGTCGCGCCGGGAGCGCCCCCTACTGCCGCTCTCGCTATTTGCCATCCGGTGGTTTGCGGTCGCCAACCTGACCACCCTTCTCGTTTACGGTGCCCTGAGTGCCGCCCTCTTCCTGGTGGTCCTCGAGCTGCAGCAGGTGACCGGCTACAGCGCCCTGGCCTCCGGAGCGGCCATCTTCCCGGTGACGCTGCTGCTCTTTGTCCTCTCCCCGCGACTCGGGGGACTGGTGTCCCGCATGGGTTCCCGGCGCCTGATCACCCTGGGGCCCGTGGTCGCCGCGCTGGGTCTCGTGCTCTTCTTGCGGGTGGCGGCTTCGGCCTCTTACCTGACGGTGGTGCTGCCCGCCGCGGCCGTCTTCGGGCTCGGCCTCGCCCTCACCGCCGCGCCCCTCACCACCACCATCTTGGGAGCCGTGCCATCGACGCGTGCGGGAATCGCCTCCGGGGTCAACAACGCCGTCACGCGGGTGGCCGGCCTCCTCGCGGTGGCGGCGGTGCCCCTGGCGGCCGGGCTCGCCGGCGCGGCCGACAGGGCGGGAAGCGGCTTCACCAGCGGCTTTCACCACGCCATGCTGATCTCCGCCGTCCTCTGCCTCCTCGGCGCCGTGCTCTCCTTCGTGGGGCTTCGGCCACCCCGGCATCCCGCACCTCCGAACGACGCGGCCACCGAGTGAGCGGCGCGAGGAGGGTCACGTCGCCAGCAGGGCCGGCCCCGAGCGCGGCCACCCTGGCGGCAGCCTTCAGCGCCCACGTCGGGCTCACCCTCGATCCCTTTCAGCTCGAGGCGATCGAGAAGCTGGAACGCTCACGAGGGGTGCTGGTCAGCGCCCCCACGTCGAGCGGCAAGACGCTCATCGCCGAGTACGCGATCTGGCGCTGCCTGGCGGCGCCGGCAAGCCTCCGGCACGACGCCGGCATCCCCCACCGGGTCATCTACACCACCCCCCTGAAGGCACTGTCCAACCAGAAGTTCCGTGACCTCGGGGAGCGGTATGGCGAACAGAACGTCGGCCTGGTCACCGGCGAGCACACCGTGAACGAGTCGGCGTCGGTGGTGGTGATGACGACCGAGATCCTCCGCAACATCCTCTACGACGAGCCGGCGCGAGTCGACACCGTCGGTGACGTCATCCTCGACGAGGTCCACTACATCGACGATTACCCGCGAGGAACCGTCTGGGAGGAGGTGATCATCGAGGCTCCGCGCCACATCCGGATCACCGGCCTCTCCGCCACCATCAGCAACGTCGACGAGGTGGCGGCGTGGATGAGTGGCCTCCGCGGCGGCATGGAGGTGGTGACCCAGACCGAGCGCCCGGTTGCCCTGGAGCTGTGGCTCTGCCTCGACAACCAGCTCTGGCCGCTCTTCGACGAGCGCGGCCAGGTGGCCCGAAGGACCCTTGAGCAGGCCCAGAACCTGAGTGCCGGCGACCTGCGCCTGCGCTATGCACGCCGCGCCCCGGAGAACGACCTGCTCCAGGTCATCGAGCGCCTGCGCACCGGCGGGATGCTGCCGGCGATCTACTTCATCTTCTCCCGCCGCGGCTGCCGCGAAGCGCTTTCCCGCTGCGCCGTGCACGGCCTCGACCTCACCGACGCGGCTGAGAAGTCGGCCGTCGACACCGAGATGGCGCGTCGCATCCAGAGCATCGCGGACGACGACGAGCGGCGCGTGTTCGTCGACGCCGTCGACACCAGGCTGCTCCGCCGCGGGATCGCCATGCACCACGCGGGCATGCTCCCCTACGCGAAGGAGACCGTCGAAACCCTCTTCCAGCGTGGGCTGATCAAGGTCGTATTCGCCACCGAAACGCTCTCGCTCGGCCTGAACATGCCAGCGCGGGCTTGCGTCGTCTCCTCGTTCACCAAGTTCGACGGCACCGGGTTCCACGCTCTGACCCCGACCGAGCTGACCCAGCTGATGGGTCGCGCGGGACGGCGGGGCATCGACACCCTCGGCCACGGCATCATCCTCAAGGAGTCGGATGTCGACGTCCGCGACATCTACGACGCCGCCATCGGCGGCGAAATGAGCGTGGAATCGAAGTTCGCGCCCACCTACACGATGGTGCTGGCCCTGCTCAAGACGCGCACCCTGGAAAGGGCCGAGGAGCTCCTCGACCGATCCTTCGGCCAGTATCAGGCGCTGCAGCGGAGTGAGCACTGGGTGCACCGTCGAGCCAATCTCGAGCAGTTGCGCCTGGACCTGGGTCGGAGGGTCTTTCGCCATCCCCGGCAGGCCTGCACCGAGACGACTCTCACCCGTCATCTGCGTGTGGCCGCCCAGGTCGAGGTCATGGAGACCGAGGTGCGGCGGGCCCAGCGCCAGCACTGGCGAGACAGCCGTGCCGGCCGCTACGGAGGCCGGGCGGCCGATCCCGGGGGGAAGTTCGAGACCATGCGGCGCTCGCTGAAGGGGACGCGGGCGCGGCTGGAGGAAAGTCCCTGCACGGGCTGCCCCTACCTGAGCGAGCATCGCAGTCACCGGAGGGAGAGCGAAGAGGTCGAGGGGACGCTCCGGCACGGCGAGGAGGAGCTGCGCTCTGCGCGTGGCCGCTACCGTCGCGAGTTCCGAGCGCTGCGCGGAGTCCTCCGGGAGGGCGGCTTCCTGGAGAACGACCGGCCGACCGAGCTGGGCCTGCTCGCCGAGGCGCTCTTCGGCGAGAGCGCGCTGCTGGTCGCCGACGCGGTCCGGGCGGGCTGGCTGGAGGAGCTGACCCCGCCCGAGCTGGTGGGCACGCTCACCATGTTGGTGGCCGAGGACAGGGGACGGGAGCGACCCCAACCCGCGCGCCGCCAGTGGCCGAGCCGCGGCGTCGAGCGCGGATACCGCCTGCTGCGCACCGATCTGCAACGGCTCGCCGCGGTCGAGGAGCACCACGGTGTCGCCACCCTCCGGCCCCTCTCCTTCGACTTCGTCGCCGCGGCGTACCAGTGGGCCTCCGGGGTGGCGCTGGCCGAGATCGACGTCCCCCCTGGCTCCGACGTCGGAGACGTCGTGAAGGTCGTCAAGAACCTCTACTCCCTGCTCCGCCAGATGGAACAGGCTCTCCGCGAGCACCCGCTCGCGCCTCGGGTCCGGCGGGCCCGCGAGGCTGTCGAGCGCGAGATGATCCGCCGGATCTAGCCGTCCGTGGCGGCGCGAGTGGTTCAGGGGATGCCCAGCGTGCCGGGCCGGCGTACCGTTGGGAGCACGGACCCGAGGCCATGAGCGACAGCGACCCCGCCGGTACCGAGGGAGAGCCCCCACCGCGCCGGTTCGACCGATCCGCCTCCGGCGGCTTGGCCGACGAAGCACGCCACCCGACCCAGCGGCTACGCCGGGTCCTGAGTGAGACCCGGGGTCAGGGTGCGGAGCAGACCGCCGGGCCGGCGCCGGCGGAGGAGCCGCTCGAGTTCGAAACGCTTTCCGGGGGTGCGACGTCCGCCCCCCAGGCCCGCTGGGCGCGGCGGATCACCCGCCGGACGGTGGTCACCGCGGTGACCCTCGCCGCCCTGGTGGGGGCGGCGGCCGGCACCCTGGTGCTCTCACCCGGCCGGCACCCGTCCTCGAGCACCGGTATCGCCGCGCCCCCGGTTGCGGCGGCCCCGATCCGGCCCTCCGCCCGCGATGACGCGGCGCTCGCCTATGACCCGGCTGAGCACGCCGTCATCCTCTTCGGCGGCCTCGTCCTCGGCAACACCCAGCTCAGCACGCTCTCCGACACCTGGAGCTGGGACGGCTCGCGGTGGACCGAGCTGAATCCCCCGGCCTCGCCGCCCGGTCTCAGTGGAGCGCTGCTCGGCTATGACCCCGCCACCAAGCTCCTGGTGCTGACCGGTGGCGACACCGCCAACGCGGAGGACAAACTCGCAGGGACCGACGGCACCTGGACCTGGGACGGTTCGGCGTGGTCGGCGCAGCCGGACGGCCACCTCCCCGCATCGGACGTGCCCACTGACCTCGCCACCGACGAAGCGACGAGACAGCTCATCCTCGTCACCACTCGCGCCGGGTGCACCGGCGTCGACACCTGGCGATGGGGCGGTGGCGCGTGGATCCTGCTCAACCCCGTGACCTCCCCTGCTCCGGGGGTCGAAGACGCCCTCGCCTTCGACCCCCGGTCGGACAGCCTCGAGCTCTTCCCCTCCGCAGGTGGCTGCGCCGGAGTCGCACAGGCGGTCTCCGCCTCGGCGCCGGTGTGGTCGTGGGACGGCAGCACTTGGAGCTTCGCGGCATCCCCGGGCAAGACCGAGCTGACCGGGTCGTGGGAGTTGACGACGTCGTCCACCGGAGCGCTGGTGGTCACGTCCGAGGGAACCTACGTATGGAGTGGCGGGAGCTGGGGGCGATGGAGCAAGGTCTCTTCGAGTCCCGTCGACGGGGACTCGTCGATCGCCTACGACGCCGCCGACGGGCAGGTCGTGCTCTTCAGCGGCATCTGTTCGACCTGCAATGGAAGCGCGGTCCCGGACACGTGGACCTGGGCGGGGAGCTGGACGCTCCGCGCCGCGACGACGCCCTCGGCCGTGACGCCCAGGCCGAGGCCGGACCCAACTTCATCTCCGGCCGTGCGGCAAACACCCAACCCGACGGCGATGTGACGGGGAGGATGCGGTGGCAATGATCGAGGTGCGTGCCGAGGGCGGCACCACATTCAGCGTGCGCGTGGACGGACGGAGCTTCGCGCTGACCGCGGCCGAGTCGCTGGCGCAGGAACTGGATGCGCCCGACCAGCTGTCGCTGGTGCGCGGCTGCTTCGAGTTCCTGCTGGAGAGAGAGCGGGCCAGCGAGATCCTTCCCCGCTTTGATCTGACGGTGATCGAGCGCTACTTCCCGGAGTGGCGCGAGGAGATGCGCCGCCGCTGGCGCTGACCGGCACGACGCCGGTGAGCGCGCGCCACGTCAGGGGACGGCATCGACGGCCTGCTGCAGCCAGCGGGCGATGACCCCGCGGCGCAGCGGCTCGGTGTGACGCAACCATCCCTGCGCGTTCTCGGGCAGGGGGATCTGGCGCGACCAGGCATCGAGGAGCTGAGCGTCCATCTCGATGTGGAACTGAAAGCCGTACGCGCGTCCCAACCGGAAGGCCTGATTGACATAGGCATCGCTGCTCGCGAGGTGGCACGAGCCGCGCGGCAGAGAGAAGGTGTCGCCGTGCCAGTGAAGCACGGGGAGTGCCGGGCCGCAGCCGGCGAAGACCGGATCGTCGCGTCCCGGCCCCGTGAGTGTGATCGCCCCGAGGCCGAGCTCGTGACCGCGCTCACCCGGCGCGACCGCGGCTCCGCAGGCAGCGGCGAGCAACTGCGCTCCGAGGCAGACGCCGAGGATGGGCAGTCCACGGGTCACCGCATCATGGATCAGCGCCACCTCGTCGCGCAGCCGCTGATCGGGGGCGTACACGGCCTGCGGGCCACCCATCACGACGACGAGCGGCATCCAGTCAAGGTTGGGAAGCGGATCGCCGGTCCCGACCCGGTGCACCTGCAGACCGATCCCCGCCGCCATCTCCCCGATCAGGCCCGGCCCCTCGTCCTCAACATGCTCGAGGACGACCAGCAGAGGCGGGCGCGCGAACACCTGCGCGCCGGCTGTCATTCGTCGCGAACCATCGCCTCAGGGACGGAGACCACCCGATAGGGGAGGTCAGTGATGTCGTAGTAGCGGACCTGCTTGTGGAAACGCTTGGCGATCCCGATCTGGACCTTCACGCCGAGCGAGGTGCTGCCGAAGACCCACATCTCGTCGCACTTCACGATCAGGTTGTTGAAGGCCTCGCGCACCGTCTCTTTGGGGACGGTGTGGAGCAGGTAGTAGTCGAAGAGCATGAAGGGGACGATGGGCACGGCCCCCTCGTCGAGCACGAACTTGCTGATGTGCTGGCGCCAGTAGAAGTTGCGATTGCTGATGGCGCAGTAGACGACCCGCCGGGGGCGGCGCAGCACACGCTCCGCCTGCTCCGCGGGAGAGGCCTTGGGTCGCGGTGTGAAGATCCGCTCGAGGATGTCCTCGGCGTCCTTGACCACCCCGCTGACGGTCGGCGTCGGAGTGGATTCGGTATCGGGCACGGAGGCGCCCTGGCCCTCACTATGCGGAAACAAAAACAGCGTCCGATGATAGCATCGCCCGCTCATCTGGATTGGACCAGCCGATCATCCGGATTCCGACCAGCCGATCAGAGGAGCCAGTCGGGACAGGGCGCCGTCCAATTGGCGGAGGCGAGCGGGGTCGTTGAGCCAGCGGCTCTGCCCCGACGGGTGGGGCAGGGGAAGAAGCAGGGGGAGACCCGCCGGAGCCACTTCCGGCGCCTCGACCACAGCTCCCGAGGCGTCGAAGAGGAGGCCCACCGCGTCGTCCAGGCGGCGGCCCGGGAGGAAGCGGGCGAGAGCGAGGCTGCCTATAGGCATCACCAGCCGCGGTGCGAGGAGGCCCAGGATCGTGTCCAGCCACCCCGAGCAGAGGGCCACCTCCCGGGAGCTGGGCCGGCGGTCCCCACGGCCGTCGGCTGTCCGCCCGGGGAAACAGGTGGTCATCGACGTCATGTAGACGCGGCGGCGGACGTCCGCCTCGCCGGCAAAACCGCCGCGCTCGAACCAGCGCATCAGCTGACGGCCGGCGCGACCGGCGAAGGGCCGGGTGGAGTCGTTCTCCACGGGCCCCGGAGCCTGACCGACGAGCAGGATGCGCTGCCCCGCGTGGCCGCTGAAGACGGGTTTGGAGGTGGCGAGGTAGCCCGCATCCACGCACCGGGTGCAGCGGCGCTGGGCCTCCTGCACGGTCTGCAGCGTGGCCGCGCCCGACGCGGGCTGATCAGCGCCGGTCACGCCCGCGCTCCAGCGCTGGAAGGCACTGACGGCCGAGCCGCCACGGGTGGTGGCTGGGGCCGATGCGACGGTCGACCGCGCGCGCCCCCGGGGGTATCATCGAAACGCGGCCACCCGTCATCGCCCACATCACAGCCGGCGGACCGTATGGCGTGCGCAGTGGGACGTGATGCCTGACGACGATTACCGTCCGACCCACGAGCTCCCCGCGGATTCGCGGCCGACGAACGTGCCTCCAGAGTGGTGGGACCTTCTCGATCGCAACGATCTCCCCAAGGGCGGCGGCGAATCCGACCGCGGCTCCCGCCGCCGGAGGAGCCGGGAGGAGGACATCATCCACGGTCTCCAGGGCGGGAGCGTCCCGCGCACCCTGCTGCGGTGGCGCCTGTGGGTGACCAACGTCGCGCTCGTCGCCATTGCAGCGCTCCTGCTGGCGATCGGCCTCGGCAACACCACCCCGAACGGGCTTGGCGCGATCCTGCTTCTGATGGGGATCGCTGCGCTGCTGGCGCTGGTGGGCATCCAGGTGGCCCGCAGCACGCACCGCCGAGGGTGATCGGGCGCGGGGCACTAGCATCTCCCTATGGACGTGCAGCCGCAGCGGCGGCGCCGTGGACGGCGGCACCTGGACCCGGGGGCGGGAGTGCAGTTCGGGCGCCTCGCGGCCAATGCGGACGCGGTGTCAGCGCAGCGCCGGTTCACCCGGGCGGCTGAGGACATCGCGGCGCTGGCGTCCGGGGAAGCCGCGGCGGCCGTCGAGCAGCTGGCCACCGCACCGATCCGGGCGATGGGCCGGATCGCCCAATCCAGCAACGCCGTCTTTCTGCTCGAGCTGGACGCTCCCGACCCCCACCGCGCGGGGCAGCGGATGCGCGCGATCTACAAGCCGACCCGCGGTGAGCGACCACTCCACGACTTCGCCCGCAACACCCTGCACCTTCGCGAGCGTGCCGCCTACCTCCTGAGCGCGGCGGCCGCCATGGGCGTGGTGCCTCCGACGGCGCTGCGCGACGGGCCGCATGGACCGGGGAGCGTGCAGCTCTACATCCACCCGGGAGACGAGCCGCTGCCGGAGAGCGCGGCCCCTGACCTGGAGGCACAGCTCCACAGGCTCGCCGTCTTC
Organism: Candidatus Dormibacteria bacterium; assembly: GCA_050012735.1. Lineage (GTDB taxonomy): Bacteria > Chloroflexota > Dormibacteria > Aeolococcales > Aeolococcaceae > Changshengia. The sequence continues at coordinate 799 of JBEKGP010000034.1, read as the reverse complement.
GACGTCCTGGCCAACAACGCCGACCGCAAACGTGCCCACCTCCTCGTTGACGGTGCGGGCCACGTCTGGGGGATCGACAACGCGCTCACCTTCCTCCCCTACCCGCGCCAGCGGACGGTCCTCCTCGACCTGGGCGGGAGCGACCTGGACCCCGACGACGCAGAGCTGGTGCGACAGCTCCGAGATGGAGACTCCCGCACCGCCCTCCGAGCCGCGCTCCGCCGGCTGCTGAGCGCCGTCGAGGTGGAAGCGTTCGAGGGGAGGCTGGAGGAGCTGGCCGACCATCCGTGGTACCCGCGGCTGGACGATTGGGACGGCCGGCCCTTCGAATGGTGGTGACCGACGCGGGCCCCGACGTGGCCTGCCGCGCGCGCGCAGCGCGCATCCATGGCGGGGTGAGGCGAGACCGGCTTTGCCGGGCCGCCGAGGGGCGGCGAGCCCCCGTGAAGGGACACGGGGCCCCCACGCGGCCTGCCGCGTGGGGCGAAAGTACGCCCGGAGGGACTTGAACCCCCGCTCCCGGCTCCGGAGGCCGGTGCTCTATCCAACTGAGCTACGGGCGCACGCTGCGATCGAGTATACGGGCTGCCAGGTCCGTCCCCCCGCACGGCCCCTGCGAAGGGACCGCCCGCCTGTGCAGACTCGCTCGAAGACGCCGTGAACGACGAAGCCCCTCCGCCACCCCCCCCCCCGGCGCCCGGATGGCCACCCTGGGGTCAGGCGCCGCCGCCGCCACCCGTGCCGGCGTGGCCACCGTGGGGAGCGCCGCTCGCACCTCCCCCACCCCGGCCGGGTGGAG
>JBEKGP010000033.1:0-28733 GCA_050012735.1 Candidatus Dormibacteria bacterium | reverse complement strand
TTGGGAGGGGGCCCCTTCGGCTAGTTCCGGTCTGGTCTTGGTGGCCTACATGCGCACCGACCCGGCCTGAAGCCTGGAAGCCCCGCTCCTAATCAGGAGCAGGCCCAGCAGCAGTACCAGGGTGGCGGCGTAGGTCATCGTGATCGGGGAGCATACCCTGTGGCTGGTTGCTGCGTCAACCGAGTCCGGGTCACGATCGTGACACGTCACGGGGTGGACGCTTCCCGGGGGCCAGACGTGAGATCGCGGACCTCACGGCAGGGGGTGACCCCGGCGGCCCCATCGGCCGCCGAGGCCAGGCGGCTGGGCGTGCCCCGCCGGGGGACGAGACGGCGCAGCGCGCGGACGTCCGGCAGCGCGACGTCGCCCGCCGGGAACGTGACCCCGACGCCGGCAATCCCGGTGACCAGCATCGCCGCGCCGATGTAGTACTGGTTGAAGTTGGCGAACTTCCCGAACAGGAACGCGGACAGGAAGACAAGGGCTGCCTGCACCGCGACATCTCCCAGGCGCGCCGGCCTCCCGCGCCAGCCGACGAGCGCGATGGCGATCAGCACCACGAAGACCGGGAGCAGCGGTGGCAGGGCCACATGCCATGTCTGCCACAAGAACGCGGTGACGGTGAGGGATCTGTACCAGGGCCCGATGACCAGCTGGATCCCGATGATGTTGTAGATGAGCTGGCCCACCCCGGTGACGAGGGCGAAGGGCACGATGAAGAGCGCCGCCACGATGGTGGCCACCACCGTTTCGACCCGCGCTCGCCGTGACCAGATGAAAGCCGGCAGCACCAGCAGCGCGGTCACAGGGTCGACCAGCATTGCGACCGCCAGACAGATGGTGGCGATGCGCCGGTGGGTGGCGCGCAATGCCAGCCACAGCACCACCCCGGTGACGATGTAGATCTCGACCCAGCTCCGGTTCACCATGCCCACGTTGAACGGGGAGGCGATCGCCAGCGCAACCACGCGGTGGGCATCGAGGCGAAGGCTCCCCTGTTGGGCCAGCAGCCACAGTCCGGCAAAGGTGACTCCCAGTGCCACCACGGACATCACGCGCACGTCGCCGACCAGCCGTCCGGGGGCCGCCAGGATCGGGACCGCGGGTCCGTAGGGTAGGTGCCCGGCGATGTACCAGGGGTATTGGGGCAGGCGGAAGCTGAAGGTCGGGCCGTAGGGGTTGGCCCCGTGCAGGAGGGCGCCGGCCGCCCCCGTGACGGCGCTGAAGACGTCGATCGTGTTGACCCCCCAGGTCCAGGTCACTGCCATCAGGGCGAGCAGGGAGACGGATGCGGCGCCCACGAGTGCCCTGGCGGCACGCCCTGGACGGAGCGCGCACGCTCCGCCGGCGGTCGCGGCCAGTGCGAGCGTGAGGAGGGTCTGCGCTCCCGCATGAGCCGCAAAGGGCCCTCCAAGGTGGGGGTAGAGCAGGTTCGTGATGGCGACGATCACGGTGGTCACGACCCACCAGGTGGGGCCCGGCGTCCTCAGACCGGCCTTGAGCGCCACCAAGGCCAGCACCAGCGCCGCGACCACCAGGAGGAGCCCAACGTTGGATAGGTCGCCGAACGCCTGCATGAGCCCGACGCCGAGGACCGCGACCGACATGCAGCAGAGGGCGGAGCCGCTGGCCCCTCCGCGCAGTCCTCGCGCACCACCTCGTGCCGATGCCCTGAGGCTCATCTCGACCGACCTCTCACTCGGGCCAGCTCGGACGTGGAGGGGTTGTCGAGAGACCCGTCACGGGGAGCCAAGGCTGGCGTGGGACCTGATGGACAGAAGGTTCCACGCTCAGCTGTCCACCTGCTCACAGTGCAAGTGAAGGCACTGTGACGATCTCGTGCCGAGGGTCCCGCTTTCGAGCGTCCAGCTCGCGGCGTGCCCTTTCCGTGCCCGACGCCAGACCACCCGCGGCGTGGAGCCCCTGTATCCTTCCGAGCCATGACTCAGAACGACCACCCCCGCAACAGCGCCGCGATGCTCCACGGCCCTGACCGCGCCGCCGCCCGGGCGATGCTCCACGCCATCGGCTTCAGCCGCGAGGACCTGGAGCGCCCCATCATCGGTGTGGGCCACGCGTGGATCGAGACCATGCCCTGCAACTGGAACCACCGGGTGCTCGCCGAGCAGGTCAAGGCGGGCATCCGAGCGGCCGGCGGGACCCCGATGGAGTTCAACACCATCGCCGTCAGCGACGGCGTCTCGATGGGCACCGAGGGGATGAAGGCCTCGCTCGTCTCCCGCGAGGTGATCGCCGATTCCATCGAGCTGGTGACCCGGGGCCACTCCTTCGACGGCGTGGTCCTCATCGTCGGCTGCGACAAGACGATTCCGGCCGCCGCGATGGCGCTCTGCCGGATGGACGTCCCGGGTCTGGTCCTCTACGGGGGCACCATCGCCCCGGGGCGGCTCCGCGACCGCGACGACCTCACCGTCCAGGACGTCTTCGAAGCCATCGGCGCTTTCAACGCCGGCAAGATCGACGACAAGGAGCTGCGGGCGGTGGAGGAGGCGGCCTGCCCCGGGGCGGGTTCCTGCGGCGGCCAGTACACCGCCAACACCATGAGCGGCGCGCTGGAGTTCCTTGGCCTCAGCCCGGCTGGAGCCAACGGGGTGCCCGCACTCCACGCCGACAAGGCTGTGGTCGCCGAGGCAGCCGGGCGCCTGGCGGTCAAGCTGGTCGCCGAGGACATCCGGCCCCGCTCGATCGTCACCCGCGAGGCGTTGGAGAACGCCATCGCCTACTTCTCCGCCACCGGTGGGTCCACCAACGCGGTGCTGCACCTCCTTGCCATCGCCGCCGAGGCCGAGGTGCCGCTGGAGATTGAGGACTTCCAGGCGATCTGCGCACGGACTCCGATCCTGGCCGACCTCCGCCCGGGGGGACGGTTCGTCGCCACCGACATCCACCGCGCCGGCGGGCTGGCCGTCCTGATGCAGCGCCTGCTCAGCCTCGGCCTGCTTCATGGGGAGGCCCGCAACGTCGAGGGCCGTACCCTGGCGGAGATCGCGGCCGGTGCTCACGAGACCCCGGGGCAGGAGGTCTTCCGTCCCGCCGACCACCCGGTCAGGTCCCATGGCGGGATCGCGATCCTGCGGGGCAACCTCGCCCCCGGAGGCTGCGTCATCAAGCTGTCGGGCCACGACAAGACCACCCACCGGGGATCGGCCCGGGTCTTCGACTCGGAGAACCAGGCGTTCGCCGGGGTGCGGGAGGGGAAGGTCCAGGCCGGCGACGTGGTGGTCATCCGCTACGAGGGCCCGGTTGGCGGACCGGGGATGCAGGAGATGCTCTCGGTGACCGCGGCGCTCGCCGGCTCCGGCCTCGACGACTCCGTCGCCCTGGTCACGGACGGGCGCTTCTCGGGCGCCACCCACGGCTTCATGGTCGCCCACGTGGTGCCCGAGGCAGCCCTCGGAGGGCCGCTGGCGGCGCTCCGCGACGGTGACATGGTGCGAATCGATGTCGCATCCCGCCAGCTGTCGGTCGAGCTACCCGAGGCGGAGATCGCCGAGCGGTTGCGCGCCTGGACGCCGCCCCAGCCCCGCTACCGAACCGGTGCCTTCGCCAAGTACGCGGCGTCGGTCGCCTCGGCGAGCCAGGGCGCCATCACCGTGCCGGTGCCGCGCGCGGCGGTGGAGCCTGCGAAGGGCTGACCCTCCGTGCCCGGCGCGGGAGGGCGTCGCCGGTGCCGGCTGCCGGTGACCGAGCCGACAAGGGCGGCGGCGTGGCAGCATCCGTCCATGCACGGACCAGGCGCATCCGAGACGGAGGCGGCCGGCGGGATCGCCGCCGCGCGGGCCGCGCTCGCCGAGGCCCCGGTCTTCGACGGCCACAACGACCTTCCCTGGGAGATCCGGCGGCTGGCCGGAGGTGACCTCCGGGCCTTGGATCCGGGTACCTCGCTGGCGGGGCGGACCCATACCGACCTGGAGCGGATGAGCGCCGGTGGAGTGGGCGCGCAGTTCTGGTCGGTCTACGCGCCCTCGACGCTGCCCGAGGCTGAGGCCCTCGCGGTGACCCTCGAGCAGGTGGACCTGGTCCACCGGATGATCGCTCTCCATCCAGATCGCCTAGTGCTGGCGATCAACGCCGAGGACTGCCGCCGAGCGGTGGCCGGTGGCCGTATCGCCTCGCTGCTTGGCGCCGAGGGCGGCCACTGCATCGCGTCGTCCCTGGCCGTCCTGCGCGACCTCCACCGGCTCGGTGTCCGCTACCTCACCCTGACCCATAACCACAGCACCGGCTGGGCGGACTCCGCAACTGACGAGCCCAGAGCCGGGGGGCTGAGCGCGTTCGGCCGGGAGGTCGTCGCCGAGATGAACCGCATCGGCATGATCGTCGATCTCTCGCACGTCTCCACGACCACGATGCACGCGGCGCTGGACGCGAGCTCACGACCGGTGCTCTTCTCCCACTCATCGAGCCGGGCGCTGGTCGACCATCCCCGGAACGTCCCCGACGACGTGCTGGGCCGTCTCCAGGGCAATGGCGGGGTCTGCCAGGTGACGTTCGTGCCCTCCTTCGTCTCCGAGGCATGCCGGGTCTGGACCGAGATGGCCCAGCGGACGATGGAGGACCGGGGTCTGGACTCCGAGGACCTCGGCGAGCGGGCGCGCTTCCTCCCCGCCTTCGAGCTCGAGCATCCACAGCCGGTGGCGACTCTTTCGGAGGTGGCCGACCACATCGAGCACGTGCGCCAGGTCGCCGGCCTGGATCACGTTGGGCTCGGTGGAGACTTCGACGGCACCGACGCCCTGCCTCGGGGCCTGGAGGATGTGACGGGATACCCCCGGCTCCTTGCCGAGCTCGCCGGGCGCGGCTGGACCCAAGCGGAGCTGGCCAAGCTCACATGGGGGAATGTGCTGAGGGTGGTGGAGACGGTCTGCGGCTAGGCCGACCGTGCTGTCTCCTGTCGCTGGAGCATCCGCCACAAGCGGTCCGAGCGCATCGGTCGTTCGGCATGTGATCGCCCGGACCTTGAGATCGCGGCCGCAAGGCGGCACGATATCCAGTTGCTATGAGTCAGCGCCCCGGGCCACCCGGAATTCGCTTCGACGCCGCCCTGTACACGATCGGCGAATGGACCATTCTGCGGCTGCCTGAGAGAGCGAGCGGGAAACTGCCGTCGCGCGGGCAGGTCGCGGTACGGGGAACGATCAATGGCCATGGGTTCGAGACGGTGCTGGAACCGGACGGCCGTTTTGGCCACTGGATGAGGATCGATCAGAGGCTGGAACGGACCGCTGCTCTCAGCGCAGGTGATACGGCGACTGTCGAACTCGAGCTGCTCAATAACTGGCCGGAACCGAACGTGCCACAGGATCTTGAGACAGCTCTGGCAGCTGCACCTCAGACGATCCAAGACCTATGGAGAGAGATCACTCCGATGGCGCGCTGGGAATGGGTTCGCTGGGTCAATGCAACTCGAAACCCCGACACGCGTAAACGGCGGGTCGAAGTCAGCATCTCGAAGATGCAGAGCGGGAAACGACGGCCCTGTTGCTTCAACCTTGCCGCATGCACTGACCCGAGCCTGTCAAGAAGCGGCAGGCTGATCGAGCCGGCGTGATTCGTTCCAACGTCCGCGTGGGTGACGTGCACGTCCTACGCGCTGTCTCTCCAACCGAATTTAGATTCCTCACCAGAAGGGGAGGTGACCATGGCTGAATGGATCTACTTCATCCACACCTCGCGCGATGACTTCGCCACGACCATGACCGACGAGGAGCGGCGGGTTTGGAGCGACCATTCGGCGCGGTTGGAGAAGCTGCTTGCAGACGGCACGCTGGTCATCGCGGGCCCGACGCTGGGGAGGATCAACACCGGGGTGGCCGTGATCGAGGCGCCCGATGAGGCCTCGGCGCGACGGATCATGGAGGAGGACCCAACCATCGCGAGCGGACTGGCGCGCGGCGAGCTGCGCGGCTTCCACGTCGCCTACCTGCGCGGCCGCCCCGGCTGATCGGTTCGCCCTCTCGCGTCAGCGTCGCGGTGGTCCCGGATCCACCCGGTTCGGCCACGGTTCCCACGAGGTGCCGAACCGATCGATGTGCCTCGATGGGCGGCCTCGCGGTGGACCACCACCTCTCATGGGGGCCTTTAGGACAGAAGTGTTCTTAAGGGGTATGACGGTGACGAGGAGCCCACAACCTGGTGCTTTCCACGCGCTTGGCGTTTTCTTCGCCAGAACCCGATCTCCGCTCTCTTCGGGACCAGCTCAGCGACGCATGGCATCGGCCAGCCTGGTCGGGGAGATGCTGGGATGAAGCCAAACTGGCTACCATCCTCATCGGAGATGGTCGAGACCAGGAAACCCCGGAGCGGGCTCACCATCTACGACGTCGCCCGCCACGCCGGGCTCTCCATCGCCTCGGTCTCGCGAGTCCTCACTGGGAGCGGCAACCCCCGACCCGAGACCCGAGAGAGGGTGATGCTGGCGGTCCGGGAACTGGGTTACATCCCGGACGGTGCCGCCCGGGCGCTCTCCAATGGCCTCAAGGAGGTGGTGGGCGTCGTCTTCCGTCGCGGTGACGACCTCGGCTTCGAGGATGAGGCCGAGAGCCCGCTGTTCGACGAGGTCGTGACCCGTGGCATCGAGGCGTCGGCTCAGCGCACCGGTTTCGATGTGCTGATCTCGATGATCGGCACCGGTGACGCCATGGTGCGACTCTCCGCTCTGGCGGGCAAGACCGACGGCCTCATCCTTCACGATCGCCTCATCTCCGGCACCGCCCTCGCCCGGCTGGCCGCCCAGCTGCCGGTCGTGATCCTGGTCGGCAAGTCCTCTCCGGAGACCATGAGTGTGAGCAGCGACAACCAGGCGGGGATGCGGGCGCTGATCCGCCATCTGGTCGTCGATCATGGGTACCGGAGCATCGGCTACATCTCGGGCCACGCTGACAGTCCCGACAGCCTCGCCAGAGCCGCGGCGCTGGAGATCGAGGCCCGGCACCTGGTCGCTCGGGTCATCACCGGGCCCCGGTGGACGGGCGACTACAGCGCCAGGGGAGGGGCCAGGGTGATCGCGACCGTGCTCGGCGCGGATCGCAAGCTCCCCCGAGCGATCGTCTGCGCCAACGACCAGACTGCCATCGGGGTGCTGCACGCACTGGATCAGCGTGGCATCCGGGTGCCCGGCCAGGTGGCGGTCACGGGCTTTGACGACGTCGCCGTGGCGCGGCACCTCCACCCCACCCTCACCACGGTCCGGCAGCCGATCCGTGAGATGGGCGTGATCGCCTTTGATCTGCTGCACGCCGCCATCACCGGGGCGGCGGTTGCCCAGCGCAACGTCGTCCTCCCGGTCGAGCTGGTCGTTCGCGAGAGCTGCGGATGCCGCGGCTCCCGACGGAGGTAGCCGCGCCGGCCGCCACCCGGACACCGCTCGGCAATGCCCGAGTTCGGCCTAACCCTCCTCGTCACGGGGTCGATCTCGACCTCAGCCACCCCCCGCACGCTGCTTGCGGGAACCTCGGCTGGACCGTGTGTAAGCGCTTACAAGAACTTGACAAGCGCGTCCCGGATGCCCAGGTTTAGGGGCGCCCTGAGTGCGCCGAGCACAGCGACGGCACACCGTCGCGGGGGGTCGGGGGAGCGATCGGGAAGGCCGGAGGTCGAGGAGAGACCGGGCGGCAGGAAGGCAGGGAGGGCGCCGGAGCGCCGCTTCTCTGCTGGGAGCCTGGCGCCCACACGTTGGACTCGTCCGCTCACAGGGAGGCACGCGACCGATGACCAGTATCCAGGCACCATCGCCGGCTCTCCGGGGGGCCAGGCGCGGCGGCGGCCGGTGGGGCCGCTTGTCTGCCCTCGTTGCAGGGGCGTTCGTCATTGGCGGCTTTGCGGGCATCGCGGCGCCCGCCAGCACGGCTCTAGCCGCCCCGCCGTCCCTGTGCGGGACGTACGCGTCCGCCCAATTTGGCCCCAACGTGTGCGTTTTCACGCCTCCCAGCGGGGCGAATGCCGCCACGGAGCTGCTGGCCATCCAGACGGCCGTCAACAACATCGCGACCCAGCAGGTCCCGCTCTCAGCCCAGTTCAACGACCAGGGCTACGCCCTGCTCTTCGAGCCGGGGACCTACGGCTCGAGCACCACCCCCCTGGTGTTCGAGGTGGGCTACTACACCGAGGTGGCAGGACTGGGAGCCGTGCCCCAGGACACCGTCATCAACGGCCAGATCGAGGTCTTCCCCAACGACCTGGATTGCACCAGCGCGGCCCAGACCGACTGCTGGGCAAACTCGGACGACAACTTCTGGCGGTCGATGTCCGACCTCACGCTCAACGTGATGGACACGGCCGACAACTACGTGCCGACGCCGATCACACAGCTGCCACCCATCGGGGACACCTCTGACTGCTACGGAGGCTCCACGGACATGTGGTCGGTGTCCCAAGCCACGCCGGTCCGGAGCGTCATCCTCAACGGCACCCTCAACTTCCAGGCGTACTGCTCCCAGACGGGCTATGGCAGCAACGACTACGGCAGCGGTAGCTACGTCGCCAACAGTGAGATCAACGGCCAGCTCGACTGGTCGGGCAATCAGCAGGGGATAGCCCGCAACACCGACATGGAGAGCGCGGCCGGCTACGTCTGGAACTACGTCTACTCGGGTGACGCGTGCCCTCCCGGCTACACTCCTCCCGCCGGCACGGCCTGCGCTCCCACCGAAGACGCATTCAACGGCGCCACTGACAGCACGGGCGGCGCGGACGGGATCATCGGCGTCGACCAGGTCACGGAACTGCCGCAGAGCCCCGTGACCCGGGAGGAGCCGTTCCTGTACACGGACCAGGCGGGTCACTGGAACGTCTTCCAACCCTCGGTCCAGCACAACACGACAGGGCCGAACTTCCTGAGCGGCACCGAAGCCGGAACCTCCGCCCCGATCCGGGACTTCTTCGTGGCCAGCCCGACCACGCCGGAACCCCAGATCCAGGGTGCCCTCAACCAGGGCAAGGACCTCGTCCTCACCCCCGGCACCTACGACCTGAACTCCGCTCTCGTGGTCAGCCATCCCAATTCGATCGTCCTGGGCCTCGGCTTCCCCGTGCTCGTCCCTCAACGGGGCAACGCGACCATGGTCGTGCTCCCCAATAGCGGCGTGGCGCTGTCCGGGATGATCTTCGACGCCGGCCCGGTCAACTCGCCCGTCCTGCTCTCTGTCGGCGTCCCCGGTCCGGCGTCGTCCAGCGCCGGCGACCCTGACCTCATCCAGGACATCTACTTCCGCATCGGCGGTGCCGAGACCACCTCGGTATCGGCCACGGTCAGCTTGCTCGACAACGCCGACAACTCGATCATCGACGACGTCTGGGCCTGGCGCGCCGACCACGGCGCCAACACCTCGGTCACCGGTCCCGAAGGGCAGGTGGGCGCCGGCTGGGCCTACAACCAGGGTGTCACCGGGCTCGAGGTCACCGGCAACAACGTGACCGCTTACGGCCTCGCCGTCGAGCACTACCAGAAGAACGAGGTCAACTGGAGCGGCAACAACGGCACGGTGATCTTCTTCCAGAACGAGTTGCCCTACGACCCGCCCAGCCAGACGGCCTGGGAGGCGTCGCCGATCCAGCCCGGTTATCCCTCGCTCCTGGTGAGCAACAACGTCCAGAGCTTCCACGGGTATGGCATGGGTAGCTACGTCGTGTTCATCTACACCCCTGCCACCCTCTGGGACGCCATGGCCTACGAGGCTCCCAATGCTCCTGGCGTCGTGTTCACGGACGCCATGGATCTGTTCATCTCCAGCACCTGCTCCGTGAACGGCAACTGCCCGACCGCGGGCCAGTCCGGAGGTCTCGATTCAGTCATCGATGGGGTCGGTGGCCCTGCCACCGATGCCAACCCGACCACGGTCGTGGACGTCGACTCGTACGCGAACGGGGTCGCAACGCTCCCTTGACCTGACGCCGCCACGCGCCAGCGCTCTCGAAGCGGGAGCGCTGGCGCGCGAGGCGGAGCGCCGTTTGGCAATCAGACCGGGAGGGACGTGCCTACCGGTCTTGTTCTGTGACGCGATCTTCCTCGCCGTCGTGGCCCTCTGCCTAATCGCTTCCGCCGTGGGTGATCGCCTCGGCCGGCGTCCGGCACCCTCCCCCCGGAGATCGCGGCCCGGGTCCCGAGCCCGGGGACCCCGATGCCAGGCCGCCGATCTGATCTCGTCGGGGGGACCAGTTCCTGCTACGATCCCTCTCGATGTTCGCGATCGCGCCGCGGTTCTACTTTTATTTTGAGTACGCCACATCGGCCCCTGGGCCGGTGCGGGTGCTGCTGAGCAAGTAGTCCTGCGCCGAGATCCCGGGAGGCCGAGAGGCCGACCCGGATCTCGCGAACCGGGCCCGGTCCTCACACGACACTGGAGGCTCCGATGCTCACGGATCTGCTCAAGCCCATCACCTCGTCACCGGCGCGGCGTCGCGTCATTGTGGCGGGCGTCGTCTTCGGTGGTCCAGCCGTTCCGGTCATCGCCGGACCCTGCGCGGTCGAGCCGGGGTACGTCGACCACGCGCTGGCCATGCAGCAGGCCGGAGCCTCGATGCTGCGAGCCAGCATCTTCAAGCCCCGCACCCGTCCGGACGCCTTCCAGGGGATGGGCGAGGAGGGCCTGATACTGGTCGAGAAGGCCCGCGCGCTCACCGGCAAGCCGGTGCTCGTCGAGCCGCTGTCCGTTGAGCACGTGGAGATGCTGACCGGCCGCGTCGACGCCTTCATGATCGGGGCGCGCTCGATGCAGAACACGCCCCTGTTGCGCGCCGCGGGACGTTCGGGCCTCCCGGTCGTGCTCAAGCGGGGCATGGCCGCCACCTACGACGAATGGCTCGCCGCCGCCGAGTACGTGCTCGCTGAGGGCAACCCTCAGGTCATTCTCTGCGAGCGGGGCATCCGCACCTTCGAGACCGCCACCCGCAACACCCTCGACGTTTCCGCGGTCCCCGTGCTGCGCGAGCGCACGCCGCTGCCCGTGATCGTCGATCCGAGTCACGCCGCCGGCCGTGCCGACTGGGTCCCCGCGTTGGCGCTGGCGGCCGTGGCCGCCGGGGCTGACGGGCTCCTGATCGAATCTCACCCCGTGCCTGCGGAGTCCTGGAGCGACGCCGCCCAGGCCATCACGCCGGAGACCCTGGAGGCGATCATCGCCGGCGCCGCGGTGCTGGCACCGATGCTGCGTGGTCATCAGGCCGCCGAGCTCGCCGAGCATCGCCAGATCATCGATTCGCTGGACCTTGCCCTGGGAGCCGTGCTCCAGAGCCGTGCCGGCGCGGTCGACGCCGTGCAGCGGGACAAGCGCCGCAGTGGTCTGACCGTGCGCGACCCCGGTCGCGAGCAGGAGATCGTCGCCCACGTCGCCAGCCGGGTGCCGCGTCTCTCCGCGGAGGCGGTGGGACGGGTGATGACCGCGATCATCGACGGCTGCGTGGAGGCCAGTGAGCGCTCCGCGGCGACGGGGGGGGAGCCGGGTACCGTTTCCGAGTGATGGGAGAGATGGCAGACATCGACGTCAAGGGCCTGGTCAAGCGCTATGGCGACGTGGTCGCGGTGGACGGACTGACCTTCGCCGTCCAGAAGGGTGAGGTCTTCGGGATGCTCGGGCCCAACGGTGCGGGCAAGACCACGACCCTGGAGATCATCGAGGGTCTCCGGACACCCGATGCCGGCACCGTCCAGGTCCTCGGCACCGACGTCATCGCCCACCCCAGCACGGTCAAGGAGCGGATCGGCGTCCAGCTCCAGGCCACCGCCCTGCCCCCCTTCACCAAGGTCCGCGAGGCGGTGCAGCTGTTTGCCGCCCTCTACCAGCGGTCGCGGCCGGTGGAAGAGGTCATCGCGGAGTTCAACCTCGGGGAGAAGGCCGACGCCTACACCGACAAGTTGAGCGGGGGCCAGATGCAGCGGCTGAGCATCGCCCTGGCCTTGATCAACGACCCCGACCTGGTCTTTCTCGACGAACCGACCACCGGGCTCGACCCCCAGGCGCGGCTCAACATCTGGAGCGTCATCGAGGGCATCAAGGGTCGGGGCAAGACCGTCGTGCTCACCACCCACTACATGGAGGAGGCGGAGCGCCTCTGTGACCGCGTCGCGGTGATCGAGCGAGGACGGATTGTCGCCCTCGACACCCCGCGTCGCCTGATATCCCAATACGCTCCCGGGACGACTGTCGAGTTTGCCAGCGTTCCCGGCCTCGACGTCGAGAGCCTGCGCAAGGTGCCCGGTGTGGAGCGTGTGGTGGCGGACGGGCGGGTGAGCATCACCACGCGGAAGCCCGAGATCGTGCTCCACGCCCTGCTCGACCCCAGCGCCCCGTGGGTCCCCTCGGAGGGTGCCGGCGGTGACGCCGGCGGGGAGGGGGAGGGGGCGATCCGCGACCTGATGGTCCGCCATGGCACTCTCGAGGATGTCTTTCTCAGCCTGACCGGAAGGAGCCTCCGGGAATGAACGGCTTCCGCTCCTTCCGTGCGCTGGCGGTCAACGAGGTGCGCGCCTCGGTGCGCAACCGGACCGCGCTGATCTTCACCCTCGGGCTCGCCGTCCTCTTCATGATCATCTTCGGGTTGCTCTTCGGTGGCAGCGGGGTCTCGGTGACTTTCGATGCGGTCAACAACGACAACACCGCGGCCTCGACGAGTTACCTGAAGGCGCTGCGGAGCGTGAGCGGGGTCAGTGTCGATGTGAAGTCGCACACCGCCGCTTTCGCCGACCTGAAGAGCGACTCGGTCATCGCCATCCTGGTGATCCCGAGGGGCTTCGGTGCGGCGATCGAGGGCCAGGGCCCATCCCAGAAGGTGGCGATCTACCAGGCCGGCGGCGGGTCCTCGTCGACCGCCATCGCCGACGACGTGGTGGCGCAGGTGACGGCCGGCTTCGCCGGTGGCGGCCACGCCAGCGTGACCCTCGGCACGCCGCAGTCCGCCGAGGTCAACCAGGTCACCGAGATGGACTACATGCTGCCCTCGATGATCGCGTACATCATCCTGTTCTCCGGCGTCAACTACGTCGCGATCGGGCTCGTCGAGAAGCGCGTCACCCAGGTCCTCCGTCGCTTCCGCGCCACCCCCGTCCGCTCCAGCACCATCCTCGCGGCGCAGGTGGTGGGCGGCGGATTGACGGTGCTGCTCCAGATCCTGGTGCTGGTGGCGCTCGGCGTCTGGGTCTTCGGGGCCAAGAACTACGGCAGCTGGCTGCTCCTCATCCCGCCGATCGTGCTCGGCACGGCATCCTTCGTCGGCATCGGCTTCTTGATCACGAGCGTCTCCCGCACCAGTGAGGCGGCGCGCGCGCTGGCGGCGATGATCACCTTCCCCCTCATGTTCCTGAGCGGGCTCTTCTTCCCGATCAGCTCGCTGCCCACCGTGGTGCAGGACATCGCCCGTGTCCTCCCGCTCGCCTGGGCCAGCGATGCGCTGCATCAGGTCATGAACGACGGAGCAGGTTTCAGCGCCATCACCACCGATTGTCTGGTGATGGCGGCGTGGGCCGTGGTCACCATCTCCGTCGCGGCCTGGCGCTTCCGCTGGGATTGATCCGCAAGGGTCCTTTCGGGCCGCGGGGCAGGGAGCGCCGCCCACACCGGCGCCGGGGTTTCCGCCCGTGCCACCTCTACAGCGGCTGCCCCGGCCCGCGCCGCATAATCCGGACCACACCTGAATAAGGCCCCGGGTTGAACGGGAAGCCGGTGTGAATCCGGCGCTGTCGCGCAACTGTGAGCGGGGAGCCAAGGTCAGCGTGCCACTGCGAGGCCGTGTCTCGTGGGAAGGCGACCGATGGCCACGATCCGCAAGCCAGGAGACCGACCCGAGGCACGACTCCACCCCCGCGCGTGACGGGAGGACGGCCTCATGGCGGCGAGGATGCCTTCGGCGAGGTGGAGACCGATCGCCGCCTGAGGAAGGTGGGATGAAGGGATCCCGCAGGTACACCGCCGTGGTGACGGTGTTAGGTCTGCTCGGCGCATGCGCGCTCTTCGGCGTGCAATCGGGGCGGGTGGTCCAGGCGCAGGAGGATCCGGCCTCGCGCGCACTCGCCTACCTGCAGACGCAGCAGCAGCCGGACGGGTCGATTGCGGAGAGCTACGCGGACAGCGAGCTGTTCGCCATCAGTGCGGCGGCCGACGGCTACGATCCCAACGCGCTGACGGCGCCGTCGGGGATCTCGGTGATGACCTACCTCGCGGACAGCGCCGGTCTTGCGTGCGCTGTGGGCGACCCGGGCGCGTGCGGCGAGCTGATCCAGGCGGTGGTTGCCGCCGGGGGTCGCCCCGCCAGCTTCGGGGGCCAGGACCTGCTGACCACGATGGACGCCGCCTATGACGCGACGACCGGCGTGTACCTCGACGGCTCGGACGTTGCCGATGCCTTCACCCAGTCGCTCGCCATCCAGGCTCTGGTGGCGTCCGGCGGACCATCGGCGGTGCCAGGCCTCGCCGTCTCGTTCCTGGCGAGCACCCAGGACACCGACGGTGGCTTCGAGGACGAGACCGGGTGGGGCAGCGACACCAACTCGACGGCCGTGGCGCTGATGGCACTGGACGCCGCCGGCGACCGTGCCTGCGATGGGACCGTCCTGGGGTGGCTGGCCACCCAGCAGGAGGCTGACGGCGGCTTCCCGTACCAGGCGGGGCCCTACAGCCTCGGCAGCGACCCGGATTCGACGGCGCTGGTGGTGCAGGCGATCGTCGCCACCGGGGGTGACCCGTACGGCACCGCATGGACGAGGGCGGGCGGGAGCACGCCGCTCGGCTACCTGGAGACAACCCAGGGCCCGGGCGGTGGCTACACCTACCCCGGCAACACGGGCCCCGACGCCTTCACCACCAGCGAGGTCCCGCTCGCGCTGCTGCTCCAGCCCTTCCCGGTCCACGCGACCTTCACTGCCGGGTTTACGTTGGCCCAAGAGGATCACTCGATCCTGGACTCCCTGCTCTACCTGCAGACGCAGCAGCAGCCGGACGGATCGATCGACGACAGCTACACGGAGAGCGATCTGTACGTGATCGCGGCGGCCGCCGACGGCTACGATCCCAACGCCCTGACCGCGCCGTTGGGGATTTCGGTGATGGCCTACCTGTGGGGCAATGCCGCTGCTGCCTGCACGGAGAGCGACCCGGGCGGGTGCGGCTATTTGATCCAGGCGGTGGTCGCCGCCGGGAACGACCCCACCAGCTTCGGGGGCGAGAATCTGCTCACCACCCTAGCCGCCGGCTACGACGCGACCACCGGCGAGTACATCGACGACAGCAGTGGTGCCCCTGTTGCCGAAACCTTCACCCAGGCGCTTGCCATCCAGGGTCTGGTGGCGTACCGCGGCCCATCGGCGGTGCCAGCCCTCGCCGTCTCGTTCCTGGCGGGCAGCCAGGACCCTGACGGTGGCTTCGAGGACGAGGCCGGATGGGGCAGCGACACCAACTCGACGGCGATAGCGCTGATGGCGCTGGACGCCGCAGGCGACCACGCCTGCGACGCGACCGCCCTGGCGTGGCTGGCGACCCAGCAGGAGGCTGACGGCGGCTTCCAGTACCAGCCGGGGCCCTACAGCCTCGGCAGCGACCCCGACTCGACGGCACTGGTGGTGCAGGCGATCGTCGCCACCGGGGGCGATCCCTTCGCTGCGGCGTGGACGTTGAGCGGGAAGACGCCGATCGGCTACCTGGAGACAACCCAGGACCCCGGCGACGGCTACACCTACCCCGGCAACACCGGACCCGACGCCTTCACCACCAGCGAGGTCCCCATGGCGCTCGAGCGGCTGGCGCTGCCGGTGCCGTTCGACGGCCGGCAGTGGTACGTGCCCGGCGCGACCCTGGGGACCCCGGCGTCACCCTCGGCGAGCCCAACCTCCACCCCCACGCCCGCCTCTGGCCCGCCGGCTGGTGTGATCACGGCTCCGCCGACGCCCATCCCGACCGTCCCTCCCTCTCCCTCCCCGTCCTCCCAGGTGCAGGCGGCGGTGGTGACCCCAACGCCGGGCACGGAGACGGCGCCGACTGGGACGGCGCCCGCAGTCCAACCGCTCCAGCTCTCGCGCACCCCCAGCTCCGGAGGCGGCCTGCCGGTGGCGCTCGTCTACGTGCTGGTGGCGCTCGGGGTGGCCGTGGTCGTCGGCGGCGGAGGGATGGTGCTGGCGGTGCGACGATGACCCGGCGGCGGCTGGTCCACGCTCTCACCATCGCCGCTCTCGGCGCTGCGCTTGGCGTCGGGGGCGGTGCGGCCCATCTGTTCGTCGCGCCGGCGCCGTGCACGGCCGCCACCTACGGCAGCCACGTGACCCTCGTCGTCGAGCACGGTGACGGGAGCGTGATCGGGCTGTGCATCGGCTTCGACGGATCGAGCATCACCGGAGAGCAGATCCTCCAGGCCAGCGGAGTGCATTACGCGGTGGCCGGCTTCGGCTCGCTCGGCGACGCGGTGTGCCAGATCGACGACGAGCCCACGGCGTACAGCTCCTGCCTGCCGAGCAGCGGCTCGTACTGGGTGGTCTTCGTATCTCGCGGCGGTGGCTCGTGGCAGCCCGCCAGCAGTGGGATCTCGACGTTGACGTTAGCGAGCGGCGATGCCGAGGGCTTCCGCTACGACCCTCAGAGTGGTGCGGATCCACCTCCGACGTCCCCGGCGGGGATCTGCGCGGCCGCGCTGGCCGGGACGTCCGCCACCCCATCCAGCGGTGGCGGGTCCGGCTCGGCGAGTGGGGCCGGGTCGGGCTCCACCTCCGGGGGCTCGTCCAGCCCAGGTTCCGGGTCGGCCCAGGCAACTCCGTCGGTGGCGCCGGCCACCGGGCCCGCGGCGCCGGTGGCCGCGGTCATCGGGCCGGTCGATGGGCAGCGAACCTCCACGGCCACCTCCACAGCGGGTGGCGCGGGCGTCAGCCCGGCGCTGCTCGCGTCGGCGGTGATCCTCGGCGCGCTCGCCGGGCTGGCGGTGGTCCAGCTGGTGATGCGGCGCAGACGGGCATGAGCACGCGGTCGCTGGCGGCGTGGTCGGCGTCCGGGCTGGTCATCGCGCTCTCGACCAGCAATCCCGTGTATCGAGTTGTCGTCCTCCTCTGCGCGCTCAATCTCCTTCTGGCCCGGGGGCGCCGGGGATCCGGGACGCGCATTCTCCTGGTGGGCATCGGGATCGCCGGCCTGATCGCCACCCTGTTGACGTTGCTTCTGAGCCACACCGGGCAACACGTGCTGGTGCGGCTCCCCGCGGGTATCCCGGCGATCGGCGGACGGCTCACCCTGGAGGCGCTCGCGTTCGGCCTCGGCACCGGGCTGGGCATTGCGGCGGCGCTGCTCGCGGTGTCTCCACTCACCCTGGTCAGCCAGCCGCACGAGCTTGTCGACGCGCTGCCCTCGCCCCTCGCCCGCACCGGCGCCGCGCTGGGCGCGGCGCTCAACCTCATCCCCGGCACGCTGCGGAGCGCCGCCGAGATCCGGGAGGCTCAGCGCATGCGGGGCTGGCGAGCGCGGCGCGTCGCCGACTGGCCGGCGGTGGCGGTGCCGGTGGTCCTCACCGCCATCGAGGGCTCGATGACCCTGGCCGAGGCGATGGAATCGCGTGCCTACGGCACCAGCGCCCGCACCCATTTCGACATGCAGCGCTGGGCTCCGTACGACACCCTGGTGTCCGTCACCGCCCTGCTCGGCGCCGCCGGCTTCGTGGTCCTCGTCGCGACCGGTGTGGCGCCCGGCTGGTTCTCGTTCCCGGTGCTCTCCGCACCGGCGATCAGCGTCCCCGCCCTGCTCTGCTGCGCGCTGCTGGTCGTGCCGTCACTCCGGGTAGGGCATTAGATGCGCACCCTCTCCTTCGCCGGACTCCATTACACGTATCCGGAGACAGCGTCCCGCGCCCTCGACGGGGTGGACCTGGAGATCGACTCCGGCCTGACGCTCCTCACCGGCGCGTCGGGAAGCGGCAAGTCCACCCTGCTGCGGGTCTGCAACGGGCTCATCCCGCACTTCCACGGCGGCGTGATCGGGGGCAGCGCACGTGTCCTCGATCGCGATGTGATCCGCACCCCGACCCGGGAGCTCGCTCGCGATGTCGGCTTCGTCTTCCAGGACCCTGAGCTGCAGGCCGTCTACCCGTCCGTCGAGCGTGACGTCGCCTTCGGGCTGGAGAACCTCGGCGTCGCCCGCGGTGAGATGCTCCGCCGGGTCGGTGACGCTCTGGAGATGTGCGGCATCGACCGCCTCCGGAGCCGTGCGGTCGGCACCCTCTCGGGCGGCGAACGGCAACGGCTCGCGCTGGCCGGGGTGCTGGCGATGCGGCCCCGCCTGCTCGTCCTCGACGAGCCACTGTCGCAGCTGGACCCGGAGGGGTCGGCGGCGCTGCTCGGCGCGATCCATGCCGCCGTCCAGGGAGGCACCACGGCACTGGTGGCCGAGCACCGCCATCACCTGGTGCTGGAGCTTGCCGACCGCTGCCTGCTCATGGCCGAGGGGAAAGTCACCGTGTGCGCCCCGGACGGACCGGTCCAGCCCGCCCCTGCCCTGGCGCGCCGCGATGCTCCGGTCTCGCCGGAGCTGAGCTGGCGCCTCCATCAGGTGACCGCCGGACCCGCGGGAGTGGCGGTGCTGCACGACCTCGACCTGGCGGGCGGCACCGGCGAGGTGGTGGCCATCACCGGTGCCAACGGCAGCGGCAAGACCACCCTGCTGCGCACCATCGCCGGGCTGCTCCCCCCGCTGGCGGGCAGCGTGGAGCGTCGCCCCGGCCGGATCGCCTACCTACCCCAGAACCCGTCGGCGCTGTTGCATCGGGCCACGGTGCGCTCCGAGATCGACTGGACACTGCGACGCACCCACCCCGACGGCGGGGCGGACGCGGTGCTGGAGGAGCTGGGGCTCATCGCCGTGGCCGAGCGCGATCCCCGGGACCTCAGCAGCGGTCAGCGGCAGCGGGTGGCGCTCGCCGCGGTGCTCGCCGGCAACCCCTCGCTGGTACTCCTGGACGAGCCAACGCGGGGCATGGATGACGCGGCGCGGGCGGCGCTGACCGCAGCCCTCGCCCGCGTCGCCGAGCGCGGCGGGAGCGCGGTGCTGGCCACTCACGATCCGCGGCTGGTGGCCGCCGTGGCCAGCCGGGTGGTCGACGTCGGCGACGGCATCGCGCGGGTGCGCCGGCCGTTGGTGGAGGCGGCGCGATGAGCTTGGCGGCGGCGTCCCGATGGGGTCGGGGTGCGGTGCCGACGACGCTGGTCGTCGTGTCGATCCTCGGGGCGGCGCTCTTTCTGTGGCCGTTCGCCGTCTCCAGCGTCCCCGCTCCGGTGGTCGCGCTCTCCCTGGCCCTGGGGACCGTCGCCGCCCTCGCCGCGGTGGAGACGGCGATGCGCCGCCTCGACGCGCGACGCTTCGCCCTCCTCGCCGCCATCGCCGGCATCGACGCGGCGCTTCGGCTCGTCCTGGTGACGGGCGCCGGAGGCTTCAGCCCCATCTTCTTCCTGATCCTCGCCACCGGCTACGTCTACGGGCCGTCCTTCGGCTTCCTCTGCGGAGCCACGTCCCTGCTCGCCTCCGCGGTCGCCACCGGAGGGATCGGGCCCTGGCTCCCCTACGAGATGTTCGGCTGCGGCTGGACCGGGGCGGCGGCCGGGATCGCAGGGCTGCGACGCACCTCGACGCCGGGCATCCGGGACATCGCCGTCCTCGCCATCGTCAGCGTGGTTGCCGGCTACGCCTACGGAGCGCTCCTCGATGTCTGGGATTGGACCACCTTCTACCGGGACAGCCCCTCCTTCGGCTTCCTCCCGGGCGCCGGGACGGGCGTGCTCCTGCAGCGCTTCGGGCGCTTTTACCTGGCCACGTCGGCGGTCTGGGACAGCTTCCGTGCCGCCGGTGACGCGCTGGCCGTGATCGTGCTCGGACTGCCCGTGCTGGCCGCCCTCGCCCGGGTGAGGAGGAGGCTCACCTTCACCGTCGCCGGTCCGGCAGGTGGTGACACGGCGCTGCCATCGAGCACTGGAGACCTGCACGCGCTGCATTCGTGACACCGAGGCTGTGGCGGGCGACGCCACCGTTCCGCGCTCCGGCGCGCCCGCTGGCAGTGCCTCGGTGGCGAGGTCCTCAACCGGTCGCCTCCCACGCTCGTGCCTGACGGGCTCGTGATTCCGGGTGTCAGCCCGCCCACCGCTCGGCACCGTTCATGCTTCACATCGTGGCCGAGATCGTCACCGTCAACCCCGCCACCGAGGCGGAGCTCCAGCTCCACCCCGTGATGACCGAGGACGAGGTCGGCGCCATCCTCGATGACGTGCGGAGCAGCGGCCCCGGCTGGCGCGGGACGCCCATCGGCCGTCGCGCGGAGCTGATGCACGCTGCCGCCGGTGTGCTCCGGCGTCGCGCCGGCGAGCTGGCCGGGCTGGTCACCGCGGAGATGGGCAAGCCAACCGCCGAGGCCCGCGCCGAGGTCGAGAAGTGCGCCGTGACCTGTGACCACTTCGCCGACCATGCCGCGGAGTACCTGGCCGATCAGCCGGCACCGTCGGACGGCTCCTCCAGCTTCGTCGCCTTTGAGCCCCTCGGCACGGTGCTCGCGATCATGCCCTGGAACTTCCCGCTCTGGCAGGTGATCCGCTTTGCCGCCCCCGCCCTGATCGCCGGCAACACGGCGGTGCTCAAGCACGCGAGCAACACCACCGGGTCGGGTCTCGCCCTCGAGGCGGTCTTCCGCGAGGCCGGCTTCCCTGAGTCAGTGTTCCGGGCCCTCGTCATCCCCGGCCGCCGCGCCGGCGCTGTCGTCGAAGATGCCCGCATTGCCGCCGTGACTCTCACCGGCAGCGAGGAGGCCGGCGCCCAGATCGCCGCCATCGCCGGCCGCTGCCTCAAGAAGACGGTCCTGGAGCTCGGCGGCTCGGACGCGTTCGTCATCCTCGAGGATGCCGACATCGAGGCTGCGGCGGCCACCGCAGTGAGGGCGCGGTTCCAGAACTGCGGCCAGAGCTGCATCGCCGCCAAGCGCTTCATCGTCGTGGATGCGGTCGCCGAGCGCTTCGAGGAGGCGTTCGTCGCCGTGACCAGGCGTCTCCGGTTCGGAGATCCCACCGACACCGAGACCACCATGGGACCGCTGGCACGCGACGATCTTCGCGACGGCCTGGAGCGCCAGCTCCGAGGGTCGCTGGACCGCGGGGCGCGCCTGCTCACCGGCGGGCGGCGCCCCGATCGGCGAGGCTGGTTCTATGAGCCGACCGTGCTCAGCGGCTGCGCGCCCGGGATGCCGGCTTTCGACGAGGAGACGTTCGGGCCGCTGGCCGCAGTTACCCGGGTCTCGGGGGAGGACGAGGCCCGGCGCCTCGCCAACCACTCGGTTTTCGGTCTGGGTGGCAATGTCTGGACCCGGGATGTGGAGCGTGGCGTGAGATTCGCTCGGAGCCTGGAGACCGGGGGGGTTTTCGTCAACGGCATGACCCACTCGGATCCTCGCCTTCCGTTCGGCGGGGTCAAGCGGAGTGGCTACGGGCGCGAGCTCCACTCCTTCGGCATCCGCGAGTTCGTCAACGTCAAGACGATCTGGGTCGGTTGAAACCAGCGCCTGCTGGACGCGCCGAGGCGGTCAGGCTGACGCCCAACCGCGGCCCTTCCTCTCCGGGCACCTCGGGCTCTCCTGCTCCCTAGGGCTCGGACTCGGAGGAAGAGCGGTGAGAGGGGTCCGTGACGAGCTCCCACACGTTCCCGTCGGGGCCGCGGAAGTGCTGCCAGGAGTAGCCGTTTTCGCCGGCCTGGCGCTCGCCAAGGAGCTCTATGCCGGCTGCCCGGAGCCGGCTGGTGGCCTCGTCCATGTCCTCGACCAGCAGCCCCACCACGACCTGGTTGCGCGCGAACTGGGCAGGATGGACCGTGGCGGCCGGCCCGAAGACCTCCAGCTTGTCCCCGCTCGGGAGCCGGAAAACCGAGAAGTCCGGCTGCTGGTGCTCAACACGCAAGCCCGCCACATCTGCGAAGAACTGGACCATCTCTTGGTAGGCGCGGGTCTGAACCCCCACCCAGGAAATCGCCTTGACCTTCATCAGCGCTCCTTACTTTCCCCGGACATGAGGGGTCGGCGCCACATCGTCTATCACGCCTGAGCCGATGGGGAGATTCGAACTCCCAACGTAGCTCCTCGACCCGTCGCAGCCGCTCCGGCCGTCTTCGGGCATTGGGTTCCGCCTCCAGCAGGCCAGCGCAGGCAGTTGCCGCGCCTGTCTTGACGGCTGGTGGCCCGTTTCCCAGAATCGATGTCGTGTCGGAGGAGGAGATCGACGCCTACCTGGCGCAGCTCGAGGAGCCCAAGCGGACCACCCTGCGCGAGCTGCGGAAGACCATCCATGAGGTCATCCCGGACGCGGAGCAGTGCATCTCGTATCGGATGCCGGCCTTCCGGCTGCACGGCAGGGTGGTCGCCGGATTCGCCGCCTTCACGAACCACCTGAGCTACCTCCCCCACAGCGGCTCCGTGCTTGCCGAGCTGGCGGATGACCTCGTTGGGTACGTGAGCACCCCTAGTGCGCTCCACTTCCCCGTCGATCAGCCCCTGCCGAAGTCGCTCGTGGAGAAGCTCATCGAGGTCTGCCTGCGCCAGGTGCGGTAACCCGACCCGTCGCGCTTGGCGTCCGGGCTCTGAGATCGTCACGCCTGCCCGCCGGACTGCCCGTGTCGAGAAACTGGAAGACTTCGTGACGAGTATTTCGGCGATGGCCGGAAGATGAGGGTGCCGGCGTCTCCTGCCTAGGTTGTGATGTCGCCGGCGCCAGCACACACACGGGAAGTGTGGCGAACAGATGTACGTAATACAAACATGGGTTCGCTATACTCGGACTCCCGGCCTCGCTCCCGTCCCGTCATCCCCCTTGGGCCGGGGCTCACGAAGGCGAAGGAGCGATGCCCACCCCGCTATCCGAGGCTCTGGCGACGCTGCGACGGCGCCACGGCGAAGCCGTGATCCGGTCCGGCGACGCCCTGGGCGGAGTCGAGGCCTGGCCGACCGGGCTTCCGGTCCTGGATCACCGGCTCACCCCCGGAGGGCTGCCGGTGGGTCGGGTCAGCCTCCTGGCCGCCGCACCGGGGGCGAGCGGACGGCTCACCCTGCTGCAGGCCCTGGTCGCCGCCGCCAGCCGGGAGCGGACCGCCGTCTACCTCGACCTGGTGGGCAGCCTCGATCCCGGATTTCTCGCCGACCTCGGGGCTGACCTCAGCGCCCTGCTGGTGCTCCGGCCGCCCTCGGGGCGCTGGGGAGAGGGGTTCTCCATGGTCCGAAGCCTGGTGATGGCCGGAGCGCCCTGGCTGGCCGTCGCGCTCCCGGCGGTGGGTGGTGCCACGCTTGCGACGGGGGGGACGAGCGCCATCGCGGGGCACACCATCTCCCCGGCAGCCGGTGCGGGCTCTGGCCCGGAGGGGAGGTCGCGCCCGCGCTCCGATCTCGGGTGGGAGCACCGTCTCTCCACCCTGGTCGAATCGGTCGCCGCACGCCGGGCCGTCTGCCTGATCTCCGCCGCCTCACCCCTGCCAGCGGCCCTGGGGTACGCCTCCTCCCTAACCCTGGAATGTGCCGCGGACGGCTGGGAGGAGGCTCACGGCGACGTGCTCGGCCTGCGCACCCACCTCACCGTGGTCAAGAGCAAGGTGAGCACGCCGGGGGAGACGGCGGCTCTGCTGCTCCGCTATCCCCGTCCCTTCGCCGCCGCCGAGGCGGTGGGCCGGCCGGCGGTGGTCGACCTGACCGCCACCAGGAAGGTTATCGATGTCCCGGCGGTGGCATCCGATATCCCGGCGGTGGCGGGGTGAGGCGCGCGCGGCTCGGCCGCGGCGCCGAGGGGCGGCGAGCCGCCCCAGGGCGGGGTGAGCCGAGCGCGGCTTGGCCGCGCCGGCGAGGGGCGGCGAGCCCCTGTGAGAAGCGAGGGGTCTCCGGCGGGCTCCCGCCCGATGTGGCGCGGCGAGCCCCTGTGAGAATCGGTGGGCCCCCGCGCGGCCTGCCGCGTGGGGTGGCGGGGTGAGCCTTCCCCGCGTCCTCTGTGCCCGCTTCCCTCACCTCGCCCTGGTCGTTGCCTGGCGCTGCCATCCCGAGCTGCGCTCGGAGCCCGTGATCGTCGGCGGCGCCCCGGAGCTCCGCCTGCCAGTCATCGCCGCCTCGGCAGCGGCGCGGGTCTCCGGGGTCCATCCGGGCCAGCCGCTGCGTGAGGCCCAGCAGCGCTGTCCGGGAGCCGCCTTCGTCGCCGCCGACGAGGTGGCGGTTGCACATCTCCGCGAGGAACTGCTCTCCCGCCTCAACCGGCTCGCCCCCGTCGTCGAGGTGGGCGATGAGGTCGCCTGGTGCGACCTCACCGGACGGCATGCCGCCCATCCCGACAGTGCCGGCTGGGCGGTCGCGGTCGCCCGCTGCATCCAGGAGTTGCTCGATGGCGACGATGTCGCCGTCGGTATCGCCTCCTCGCGCCAGGTGGCCGAGATCGCCGCCCGGCAGGCGGGGCCTCACCACATCCGTCGCGTCGCTCCCGGGGAGGAGGCCGCCTTCCTCGCCCCGCTTCCACTCAGCGTCCTGCCTCTGGAACCGGCTGTCGCCGCCCGGCTCGCCGCCCTCGGTCTCGACTGCGTCGGAGCGGTGGCCAACCTCTCCGCCGCCGACCTGCAGCGCCAGTTCGGACCGGTGGGCATGGACCTCTGGCATCAGGTGCGGGGTGGGGACGGAAGGGAGGAGTGGAGCCCCGGGCATGGGCTCGCCATCGCGGATCCGCCCCGGCGGCTGGGGGAGCGCATCCTCCTCGAGGGGGGCACCGGAGACCTGGAGGCGCTGCGCTTCGCCGTCCACCGCTCCGCTCTGGACCTGGGCAATCGGTTGCGTCACCACGGCTGCCGGGCGGCGGCGGTCATCCTGGTCTGCGAGCTGGAGGATGCCGAGCCGTCGGGGCTGCGGATCACCCCGCTCCAGCAGCCGGGAAGCGGCGCCGAGCTCTGGCCGGTGGCCCTGGAGCTGCTCGCCGGCATGGCCCTCACGGCGCCGGTCACGGCGGTTCGCCTGGAGGTCGAGGGACTGCGGCCGGGGGCAGGGCGCCAGGTCGACCTCTGGCGGGGTGGCGATGCCGCCGGCGAGGAGATCGGCGGAGCCGCCTCGCGGCTGCGCGCCCGTTTCGGCCGGGCCGCGGTGCGTCGTGCAGAGCTGACCGTCGATCCCGGGGATCTCCCCGAAAGGCGCTTCCGCTGGACCGACTCGATGGTCGCGGATGCCGGGAGAGAGGGTCGCGGCTCCTGGGCACCGAGTGGCCCCACGGGGCTCACATCGGCAGGGGGATTCCCCGAGGGGGGCAGAGGCAGGGCGCCGGAGCATCGGCAGGCGGCGCCGGCGTCCGGGGTCCCGGCGGCGGTGATGCCGCTGCTGCGGCGATGACTGAGCTTCTCGACGGGATCGCCGATGTCCGGTTCGGCGCCTCGGGCGCCATCTGTGCCGTGCGCCTGGCCGGCGGCTGGGCCACGGTCAGCCGGGTCGCCAACCAGTGGCTGGTCGAGACCGATTGGTGGCGCACCCCGGTGCGGCGCCACTACGTTCGCCTGCTCCTCGCGAGCCGGGGAGGCAGCCGCCGAGCCACAGGACCCGGGACGGCGGACCGGCGGGAGCCCGCGGACGAATG
Organism: Candidatus Dormibacteria bacterium; assembly: GCA_050012735.1. GTDB lineage: Bacteria > Chloroflexota > Dormibacteria > Aeolococcales > Aeolococcaceae > Changshengia. The sequence goes on along the minus strand of JBEKGP010000033.1, from coordinate 3,151 downwards.
CGTCGAGCTCTACCACGACCTGGAGACCGGCGAGTGGCGCTGGTCCCGCCGCTATGACTGACGGGGCGGCGGGCTTGGTCTGCAGGCGAGGGGGGATGCGTCCGACCCTCTCGCCGAGCCCCGCTCATTCCGGCAGCAGGGTGAAGTGGGGGCAGTGGCGAGGGCGGACCACCGAGAAATGACGGCGGTCGAGGGTGGCGATCCTGGTCTCGTTGAGGCGCTCGGCGAGAGCGATGATCGAGGCGTCGACGAAGCCGAGCCGCAGGTCGGCGCAGACGAGCTCCAGCTCCGCGGCCCGGATCAGGTCAGCTTCGGAAGGGTGGATCAGGCGGTATGCACCGCCACTGATGTCGGCTGCGAAGTCCGTCCAAGCACGGAGGCTGCCGAGCTTGCTGAGCCAGTAGTCGACCTCGGCCAGGATCGGGCTGGGCACCAGCAGGTCATCGCCGCCTGCCAGCAGGGCGAGGCAGCGGTCGTGCTCCGGGTCATCCTCATCCAGGGCTGCGACGATCGGTCCGGTATCCAGGAGAAGCGCCATGACCTCCGACTCCCTGCGGGTCAGGAGCGGAAAGGTTGGGCTGCGGGGGCATCAGGGTTGCTCTCCATGAGAACGGCGATGCCCACCGTCGATCCGGACCTGAAGGTGCCGAGCCTTGGCCGGCGCTGCTGCCGCAGCTGGGCGGCGCGTGCCAACACAAGCTCTCCCAACGCAGTGCTGAGCGAGATGTCGCGCCGGCGGGCGTCGTCAGCGAGCACCGCGAGGTCGTCGCTCTGGGCGGTCACAGTGGCTCGTCGAACTCCTGACATGATGCTGATGCTACATCAGATGCAACGCGCTTTCCGGGTGGTAAGCGTGGAGGGCCGCCGGTCGAGGGGGACCGGCGGCCCATGCGGGGTATTGCGGGGTCCTGGTTGCTGCTGTCGTGTGCAGAACAACTTGTCAGCATAGTTACACAAGTTTGTAGATGATGTCAAGCGTGTCCTTCGCCGAGCTGGCGGTCCGCTCCCACTTCTCCTTCCTGGAGGGTTCGACCTCGCCTCGCGACCTGGTCGAGGTTGCGGCCCGGCTGGAGATCGGGAGCCTCGGCCTCTGTGACCGCAACGGGCTCTACGGCGCCGTCGGCTTCATCGAGGCCGCCCGCAAGGCCGGCATCCGCCCGGTGGTGGGCGTCGAGCTGGACCTGGTCGACGCCGGCCGGCTCCGCCTCCTCGCCCGTGGCCGTCGCGGCTACCGCCAGCTCTGCCGCGCGATCAGCGCCGCCCAGCTCGCCGGTGTCAAGGGCCAGCCCCGCCTGCGCATCGCCGGCCTGATGGATCTACCGGTTGCCGAGACCTGGGGCCAGGAGGGTGGACCAGCGGAAGAGGAGGCGTGGGGGTGCGTGCGCAGCGAAGGCTCTGCGCAGGCGGCGGATGCAACGCCGCCGAGCAGAGGCGGCGGGACGGCAGTCAGGCCGTCCCGACCGCCGGGCCGCAGCGAAGCACCACTCCCGCGCCTCCGCCGCGCGGACGACAGCGAAGCACCACCCCCGCTCCTCCTCCGCCACCGCCCCACGATCCCCCCGCCGTCCCGCCCCCAAGCCCTCCGGCCCACCTCCGGCCCCTTCCCCGAGGGATGGCCATCGCTGCCCTCGGTCCGGGATCGGGTGGAGAGCCCGCCGGCGGTGGTCGACCCCCAAGACCTCGACGACTGCATCGCCCTCGCCGGCGGCCCGGAGAGCGCCGTGGTCGCCGCGCTCGTCGCCGGTGACCGGCGGGGAGCCCAGCGCCTCGCCGAGCGGCTGCGCGAATGCTTCGGCCGGGACCGGGCGGCCCTCCTGATCACCAACCATCGCCATCCCGCCGATCGCTGGCTTGCCGCCGAGGTCGCCGAGCTGGCGGAGCGGGCCGGCCTGCCGCTCGTCGCCAGCAACACCCCCTTTCATGCCGCCCGCGACGACAAGCCATTGCTCGACGTCCTCACCGCCATCCGCCACCGCACCACCCTCGACCAAGCGGCGGCCCATGGACTGCTCCTGCCCAATTGCGAGCACCGCCTGCTCTCCGAAGCCGGTCTGCGGCGGCGGCTTGCAGAGTTCCCCGACGCCTTTGACCATGCCGCGCGCATCGCGGCGCAGTGCAGCCTCGACCTCGACTTCACCGACGTCCGCTTCCCGGGCTTCCCCGTCCCCGAGGGCGAGACCCCCTTCTCCGTCCTCTACGGCCTCTGCCAGGACCAGGTCCGGCGCCGTTACCGCCCGCTCACCCCTCTGGTGGCGCAGCGGTTGCAGACGGAGCTCGACGTCATCCAGAAGACCAATCTCGCCGAATTCTTCCTGATTGTCCACGAGATCATGGGGTGGGCCCGAGAGCATGGGGTGCCCGGGCAGGGGAGGGGCAGCGCCGCTGATTCCATCGTCGCCTACCTCCTCGGCATCACCCGGGTCGACCCCATCGCTCACAACCTCCTCTTCGAGCGCTTCCTCCACGTCGACCATCAGGGGACGCCCGACATCGACATCGACTTCTCCACCGATCACCGCGAGCAGGTGATCCAGCACGTGTACGAGAAGTACGGGGCGGAGCGCACCGGGATGGTCGCCAACGTGGTCACCTTCCGCTCGCGCCTTGCGGTGCGCGAGGTGGGCAAGGCGATGGGCTTCCCCGAACCGATCATCGACCGGCTCGCCAAGTCCGTTGACGGCTGGCGCGAGGGCGGGGTGGAGGATGCCCTGGAGGCGGCCGGCCTGCAGGCGCATGCCTCCAGCGGAGCGCTCCCGTGGCAGCAGTTCCTGGAGATCCTCCGGGCTATCGAGGGCACCCCCCGGCATCTCTCCATCCATGTCGGCGGCATGCTGGTTACCGGCGAGCCGCTCATCGACGTGGTCCCGGTGGAGCGCGCCAGCATGGAGGGTCGGGTGGTGGTCCAATTCAACAAGGACGACGTCGAGGACCTCGGCCTCATCAAGATGGATCTGCTGGGGCTGCGCACCCTCTCCGCGGTTGCCGAGTGCCTGGAGATGATCGAGCGGACCCATGGCGCCCGGCCCGACCTCGACAGCCTCAGCCTCGACGATCCGCGCGTCTACGACATGATCTGCGCGGTCGACACCATCGGCCTCTTCCAGATCGAGTCGAGAGCCCAGCAGCAGGCGCTCCACCAATCCCAGCCACG
>JBEKGP010000032.1:0-28780 GCA_050012735.1 Candidatus Dormibacteria bacterium | reverse complement strand
CCGTAGACGAAGACGGCCCCGGCGAGCAGGGCCACGACCACGACCACCCCGACGAGTGCAAAGAGCACACCGAGCCTGCCCCTCTGGCCGTCCTTCACGGCGAAGGCCTCCGGGGGTGGGCATCGAGGTAGCTCTGCAGGATCAGGCTGGCGGCCACCGCGTCCACCGTACTCTTCCGCTGCATCCGCCGGACACCTCCGTCGATGAGGGCCCGCTCCGCCTGAACGGTGGTCAACCACTCATCCCACATGGTCACCTCCAGCCCGAGCCGGCGCCCGGCGTCAGCGGCGAAGCGGCGCGCGGCAAGGGCGGCGTCGCCCTCGCTGCCGTCGAGGCGGCGGGGCAGGCCGATCACCAGCAGGCGGCAGCCGCGCTCGACGCAGGCCTGCTCCAGGGCGGACCAGAACTTGGGATGGCGGCGCTCCAGGGTGGCGAGGGGGGTGGCGATGGTGCCGCTGGGATCGGCCCCGGCGAGGCCCACCCGGCGGGTACCCAGGTCAACGCCGATGGCGGCGCAGGTTGCGCTCACGCTGCAGTTCCGAGCCGTGAGCTCAGCCGCTCGCACTCTACCCGGAGCCGCTGGAGGTCACGAAGGTCTCCACGATGCGGATCCTGGAGCTGGAGAACGGCATGAAGAGGAACCCGATCGGGGTCTCGTCGACGGTCACGCTCCGGACGTTCGGGATCGCCTGCTGGACGATCCCCTGCACGCTGCCGGGGCTGTGCCCGCTGAGCTGGCTCGCCAACTGGCTGAGGTTGACCTTGCCGTGGTAGTAGTCGACACCCGACACCGATAAGGCGAAGCTGCCGTCGCTCCCCGCCTGGATGATCTGGACGTTTTTGAGCTGGAGCTGGCTGGGCACCAGGCTGTCCCCGGCGGGCAGGTTGGCCGATGCCTGCAGGTCCTTGAGCACCACCGCATTGAGCTCGGCCGGGTTGTAGAGGGTCTCCTGTGCGGTCATGGTCACCGTCACCGTGGTGGCGGTCATCACCGTGCCCGCCGTGGCGGGGGGGAAGCTGGAGGGGGTGACCACGTAGGTGATGCTCCTGCCCCCGCCGTTGGGGTCGATGGCGACCTTCTCCTGACCGGCCTTGGTGATCAGGTCCGAAGCGGCCTTCTGGCCGAGCTGGTTCTCGACCTGGCCGAGCTGCTCCTGCCAGTTGGTGATGTCAGAGGCGCTGGCCACGGTCTCATTGGAGGCGTCCACCCCGCCGCTGGTCTGGAGGGGGTTGGTGACGGTGATGGCGGTGGCTGTGGAGGGTGCGGGGCAACCGCTTGATGTGCACGGGTCGTTCACCCAGTCGGTGATCGTGTTGGCACCCACATCGCCGGACGTCGACGCGACGAGCGCCTGGACAGGGATCGGGCTGCTTTGGAAGTTCCCTGGGTAGAGGAAGACCGAGCCACTGCCCGTCGTCTCGAATTGGACCCCAGCGCTGGTCTGGAAGAGCAGCGGCGTGCTTCCTCCATAACTGAAGGCGACGTCGCCGTTGGCAGTCAGCACAACATCCCCCGTCGCCTGGGTGGCGGCGATCTGCTGGGTTCCCGTGGGCGACGCCTGGAAGGTCTGGCTCGCGGTGTCGGTGATTTGCTTGCTCGGGATGTAGTTGGCCTGGCCCGCCTGGGCCGTGGACGTGGTCCCCTGGATGGTCGGGCTGACGGTGAGCGGCTGCTCCGCCACGGTGAGCGTGACCGTGGCCGAGGTGCCGAGAAGCAGGAAGAGGATGACGCCGAGCGCCACGAGGCCCACCACGGCCCCGTAGATGACCCTGCGGGAGGGAAGCCGAAAGCGCCCGCCGGCGGACGCCGGGGGCGGAGGCGGCGGCAGGTTGCGGCTCGCGAGGCCGGTCCTGGAGAGCGGCGGCGGTATCACCGCCCCTGGCGCGGAAGGAGCGGGCGCCCCGATCATCCCGGCGGCGGCGGCCGGCGCCAACACCGCTCCCGCCCCTCTCCAGGGCGAGACCGGCCCATCCTCGTCGTCGGGGATGTCGGAGAGGGCGTTCCACCGGCTCCCCGGAGGGGCCGGCGCCCCGGCGGGCGACGCCGGGAGGAACGGTGCACGCGGCGGCGCTGCGGGCAGGGCGTGCTCGAGCGGGGCGGGCGGCCGAGGCGGGACGATAGGTGCGCCCCAGGGCCCGGTCCGGGGTGCCGGGACGGCTCCGGGTACGTTCGCCCCCGCCCCGGGCGGTACGGTGCCGGCCGGCGACGGTGACCCGTACAGCTCGGCGCCGGCGGCAGTCGCCGGAGGGATGGGGTGGGGGACGTACTCGAACGGCGGCGCTGCCGCCACCCCTGCCACCCCCGGCGTCGCCGCCGTCACCTCGGGCCGATCGGGCAGGAAGGGAGCATGGGGATGGGGCGACGATTCCGCGGGACGGAAGCCGGGACGGGGCGCCTCGACGGGTATCCCACCCTCGAACGCGGCCACGGAGCTGAAGGCCACCAGCCCGGCGCGCTGAGCCGCCTCCTGGATGCGGGGATCCGGACTCACGATCGTCGTGCTCAGGCCGCGTTTCATCGCGACAGAGCGCAGCAGCCGAACGTTGAGCGCGGTCTGGAAGGCCTGGGCGCCGGCCGGCACCGTCAGCGCGACGTGATCGCCGGGATCGGCGGCCTGCAGCTTCCCGGCCAGATCCGAGATGTCGTCGTCCTGGCCGACGTAGATCAGTCGGTTGGCCATTCAGCAGGCCTCATCACACCTTCATCGCCTTCATGACGCGGCGCATCAGGCCGCCCAGCGGCTGGTCCGCGTCATCTTCCAGGGACACCGCATGATACGCAAGCCCCATCGGCGTGACATCCTGGCTCCCGACCAGAAGGCCGGTCGAATCGTGGATCCCCTGAACGTCCGCGGGGCCGAGCACCCTGACGGTCGGCTGGCGGCTCATCGGCAGCATCTCAGGCCAGTCGACCGCGGAGAGCTGCTCGGCGACCTCGGGCAGTGACGCCCCGCCACCGGCCAGATACAGCGCGGGGGGCAGCTGCTCCTTGCCCGACAGCTCTTCGAGGGTCAGCGCGACCCCCTGGGCGAGCACCTCGGCGGTCGGCTCCAGGGTGGCGCGGGCGAGGGCGTCCTGCTCGGCCGGGAGCCGGCCCTCGGCGTGGGCGAGCTTGAAACGCTCGGCCTCCTCCAGGCTCATGCCCATCTCGTTGGCGAGCCGGCGGGTGAAGGACCGACCTCCCAGGGCAAACATCCGGATCGCCTCGATGCCGCGGCGGACCACGGCGATGTCGGTGGTGCCGCCGCCGACGTCGATGTAGATGCCCCCGAATTCGTACACATCCTCCGTGGCGCAACCGCGGGTCAGCGCGTAGGGCTCGGCGACGGTCGCCACCAGCTCCAGGTCCAGCTCTTGAGCGATGGTCTGGAGTGCCCCGATGTGGGTGAGCGGGGCGAAGGTGTTGAAGACGGAGATCTCCAGGACCTGGCCCTGGAAGTCGAGCGGGTTGGTCACCGCATAGCCGTCAATGTGCACCGAGGTGATGCTGCTGTGGACCAGCTTGACGTTGACCTCGGCCACACCCAGCTCGTGGGACATCTGGCGCACCGCCTCCTTGAGGGCGCGGCGCTGGATCGCCTGGAGCGCGGTGGCGATGTCGGCCTGGGTGATCCGGGCCTGGGGCTGGGGGCGGGGCATGGTCATGGTGGTGCTGAAGCCGCGCACCTGCTCTCCGGCGATGCCCATCACCACCTGGCCGGGGATCGCCCCGCACATGTCCTCGGCCTCGGTGAGCGCCCGGTCGCAGTTGTCGATCACACCCTGGATGTCGGCGACCGCCCCCGACTGCATGTCGGCGAGAGACTGGCGCACCTTGCCGACGCCGATGACGATGCCCGTCCCCTCCTCCCGCTTCACCACCAGCGCCTTGACGAACTCGGTGCCGATGTCGAGCACGGTGTAGTGGCTGTGGAACTCGTCGCGGCGCCGCAGCAGGGCAAACTTCTTGCGTCCGATCAACGTGCCTGCTCCTCCACCCCGGACTGGAAGGCGGCCATCGCCTCCGCCCGCCGGCCCGGGTCGCCGAGCCCTCCGCGGCCGAAGCCCGGCTGGCCCCCACCCTTGCCCCCGGAGGCCTGCGCGGCGGCGCGCACCAGGCGGCCGGCGTCCACCCCCGCCGCGAGAGCCGCGCCCCCCGCCTTGGCACAGACCGTCGCCTCTCCGAACACGACGGCGATCCCGTCGCCCTCGAGGCGCTCGGCGAAGATCCGGTCCACCAGCGCTACGGCATCGTCCCCGCTCAGCGCCGGCTCATTCGCGATGACGAGCGCCACATCGCCGGCGTGAGCCAGCGCGACCGAGCGGAGCGCCGCGCTCACCGCGTCGCCCGCGCCCTCGCGGGGCCTGCGCTGCAGCTCGCGATTCTGCTCCAACAGCCGGACAACTCGATCCGGGACCTCGTCAAGACGCGCCCTGAGGGCTCGGGCGGCCTCGCGGAGCAGCGTCTCCGACTCCTCCCAGCGCCGCACCGCGGCGCCACCCGCCAGCATCTCGATGCGCCGCGTGCCCTGCCCGATGGAGGTCTCGGCGACGACGATCACCGCCCCGATGTCCCCGCTCCTGCCCACATGAGTGCCGCCGCAGAGCTCCCGCGACCAGCCGTCGAAGTCCACCACGCGCACCAGCTCCCCGTACTTCTCTCCGAAGAGCGCCATCGCCCCCGTCGCCTGGGCCTCGGCGACCGGCATCTCTCGCACGTTGCGGACGAGGTTGTCTCGAACAGCGGCGTTGATGCGCCGCTCGACGCTCTGGGTCTCCTCGGAGGTCAGCCCGCGGGGGAAGCTGAAATCGAAGGTGGCGTGATCGGGCCCGACGAAGGAGCCCCGCTGCACCACGGTCTCCCCGAGGGTCTCCCGGAGTGCTTTGTGGAGCAGGTGGGTGGCGCTGTGGTGCCGGGCGACGGCGGCGCGGCGTTCCGGGTCCACCAGGGCGGTGACCGTCTCGCCGCCGCGCAGGGTGCCGATCTCCACCCGGGCCCGGTGAGCCCTTCCCCGGACCGGGCCGTCCACCAGCTGGAGGCAGTCGAGCACACTGGCGCGGCCCCCCTCCCAGCTCAGGGTGCCGGTGTCGCCGACCTGCCCGCCGGCCTCGGCATAGAAGGGGGAGGCGTCCAGGAAGACGACGTCCTCCTCACCCACCCCCAGGGCCTCGCGCTGCGGGTCGGTGCCAATGCGCTGGACCGACGCGGCGGCCTCGAGGCGCTCATAGCCGACAAATTCGCTGTCCAAGCTGACCCTGAGCGTGCCGGAACCGCCGCTCTGACCGGATCCCACGCCGGCGAGCGACGCACGCGCGCTCAACGCGCCGGAACCACCGCCCCAGCCGCCCACCGTCCGGTGCGCGCGGCTGCGCTCGCGCTGGGCCTGGAGAGCGGCGTCGAAGCCGGCCCGATCCACCGAGACGCCGCGTTCCCCTGCCATCTCGACGGTTAACTCCACCGGGAGCCCAAAGGTGTCATAGAGACGGAAGGCGTCCTCTCCCGAGATCATGCCGGCCCCCCCGGCGAGGAGCGCCTCCAGCCGGTCGGTGCCCGCCTCGACGGTCCGGGCGAAGACCGCCTCCTCCCCGCGGATGGTCGCTTCGGCGAGCCCGCGGTGCTGGGCCAGCTCCGGATAGTTGTCCTGCAGGGTCGCCACCACGTCGCCGACAGCCAGGGCGAGACCGCCCTCCAACACCACTCGCCGGGCGTGCAACGCAGCCCGGCGGATGACACGCCGGAGGACGTAGTCGCGCCCCTCGTTGCCGGGCAGGATGCCCTCGGCGATCAGGAAGGTCGCGCCCCGGACGTGGTCGGCGAGGATGCGGAGCGAACGCGCCCGCCGAGCAGGGTCGTCGCCTCCCCCCGCCCGGCGATCGAGCCCGGCGACGATGGGGGCGAAGAGGTCGGTGTCGTAGTTGCAGCGGACCCCCTGCAGGACCGAGGCGATCCGCTCCAGGCCCATGCCGGTGTCCACGGTCCGCTTCGGCAGCAGCGCCCTGGAGCCATCCTCGGCCTGGTCGAACTCCATGAAGACCAGGTTCCAGATCTCGATCCATCGATCGCCGCCGCATTCGTCCTGGGGGGTGCAATCGATGCGCCCGCAGGTGCAGGGGCCGCCGCGGTCGAAGTAGATCTCGCTGTCGTAACCGCAGGGTCCGGTCGGGCCGGCCTGCCACCAGTTGTCCTTCAGACGGGCCACCCGGCGATCGGCGATGCCGATCTGCTTGGTCCAGATGTCGAGGGAGTCGCCGTCATCCGGGTAGATCGAGGGCCAAAGACGCTCCGGTTCCAGACCGAAGCCCCGGGTGAGCAGCTCCCACGCCATCTCGATCGCGCCCTGCTTGAAGTAGTCGCCGATCGACCAGTTGCCGAGCATCTCGAAGAAGGTGTGGTGGGTGCAGTCGCCCACCGAGGCGATGTCGTCGGTGGTGAGGCCCGAGCCGCGGAAGACTTTCTGGCAGGACGTGAGGCGCGGGCTCGGCGGGATGCGCTGGCCACCGATGTAGGGCTTGAGGGGCACCATTCCGGCCACGGTGAAGAGCAGCGACGGGTCGTCGCTGGGGATCAGAGATGCGTTGGGCAGTACATGGTGCCCGCGCTCCTCGAAGAATCCGAGGAAGCGCTGCCGGATCTCGTGGCTGCGCAAATGGTGGAGCTCGTGGAGGGTGGGGCACCTGGCGGCCGCTGGGCGGCACCCGTGCGGGTGAGGCGCGCCCTTGGTCCGAGGTGCGGAGCGGGGTGATTGTATCGGACGGCGGAGGGCTTGACCCATCCGATGAGGAGAGTCGTCCCCGGCCCACCGTGACATCGCCCCACCTCCGCGGTCAGACCAGCACCTCGTCACCGAACTCGTGGCGGAGATGCTCGACCGCCGCTCGCTGGAGCCGCGAGACGTGCATCTGGGAGATCCCCAGGCGCTTTGCCACCTCGGTCTGGGGAAGCTGCTCGACGAATCGGAGGGCCATGATCCGCCGCTCGCGAGGGCTGAGATGGGCCATGGCGCGCTCCAGGACGTCGCGCATCTCGACCCGGCCGAGGCCCTCGTCCTCTCCCCCCAGCCGCTCCCCGAGCACGCCACCATCCTCGGAATCACCGATCGGAGCCTGCAGGGAGACGGTGTGCTGGGCGGGGCTCACCTCCAGGGCGGCCAGGACGTCGTCAGGCTGCACCCCGAGGTGCGCGGCTATCTCCTCGATCGAGGCGGGCCGGGCCAGCTTGCTCTGCAGCTCCTGCTGGGCGGCGTGCACCCGGAGCAGGTTCTCCTGGAGCCGGCGGGGGACCCTCACCGCCCAGGAGCGATCACGGAAGTGGCGCCGGATCTCGCCCATGATGGTGGGGGTCGCGAAGGTGCTGAACTCATTCTCCAGCGACGGGTCGAAGCGGTCGATGGCCTGGATCAGGCCGAGGAACCCGACCTGCTCGATGTCCTCCAGGGGCTCGCCGCGGTTGGCGAAGCGGCGCGCGATGTAGTGCACCAGGTCGCTGTTCAGCTCCACCAGCCGGTCCCGGACGGCGGGATCGCGGGTGGCACGGTACTCACGGAGGAGCCGCCTGACCTCCTCGCGGAGCGGCGTGTCACGCGGCTTCGGCATGGTTCGCCGCTCGGGCGTGGTTGCGGTACCGCCCTGAGTGGCGGCGCTCACCGCACGAGGTACTTGGTCAGCCGAACCCGAAGGCCACCGGTGCGTTCGTCCATCCGGTAGCCGAAGTCATCCACGAAGAGGCCCATGATCCGCATGGCCATCTCCTGGGCCTCCCGCGCCTGCGCCTCCCGAGCCACGGCGACCACCTGCCGAGCCGCGGCGGCCTCCAGCTCGACCCGGGAGAGGCTGCTGCGCACCCGCACCTCGATGGCGTTGTCGGCGAGGGTGAAGACCAGCCGAATCTGCCCGTTGCCCGGACCGGCAACCCGCTCAGTGAGCGAGATGGCGTTCTCGCAGGCCTGTGAGACGGCGATGACCAGGTCGTCGAGGGCCTCGACGTCCAGGCCGGCCACCGCGGCGAAGCCTGCCGCGGCGCGCTTGGCGACGAGCACGAAGCGTCCTTCGGCCGGCAGCCGCAGCTCCGAGGTGGTGGGGGTCACATCCGGGGCATACCCGAGGGGAGCCGTGCCCAAACTCACGAGCGATCCCTCCCCCATCCGGGCTGAGGATCCGCGCTCACTCGCTCGCCGTCTCCGACGCTTGGCCGCTGGTGGCGGCGCGGCCGGCGGCCACGCCGTCCTGGATGGCGCTCTGGACCTCCTCGTCCCACTCGCGGTCGGCCGCCTCCTGGCGGTGTGCGCGCACCTGCCAGTAGACGACCCCCGCGGCGATGGCCGCCGCCGCGATCAGGCCCTTGCGGCCGAAGGGGATGGGCAGACGCATGGCCGGTCCTCCGTGTGGCACCGGGACGGTGACAACTCGTGTCGGGCGCCGGTGTATCAGGCCTCGATTATGGCCGCCCCGGGCGGCTCCGGGGGGATCGCAGGAGCGCCCCGGCGACCTCCAGGACGGCAATGCCCGCGACGTCGGCGAGCGGGTGGAGAGGCCCGAGTGGGGGCCCGCCGCCGTGCAGCTCCAGGGCGGCCAGCTCACCGGCGACCACGCCCGCCACGGCGAGAGCCAGGGCGGCGAGGTAGCCCAGGCGGCGGGGCCACACCAGGCGGGTCAGCTGGGCCCCGATGAGGGCGAGGAGGACGCCGAGAAGGACGCCCGGGCTCATCCGCTGATCCGGCGTGACGGCGAGATGACCCCAGCGCCGGTGCCGCTGTCCTGGGCTGAGCCCGAGGACCAGGTGGGTTCCCGCACGGCGCTTTTCTCCTTCCCCGTCAGAGGGGCGCGAAGGCCGGCGACGGATATGGGGATCCCGGTGTCTTTTCTGTTGGTCCAGCCGCATGAGGCGCGCTGCGACCGGCGAGGGGCCGTCCTCATGGTACCCGGCCGGCGGCGCTGCGCTGACATCGGCGCCGATCGCTCACCGCGCCTCCCGGTTCACTCGCCGGCGAGCAGGAGGCGGAGCGCGGAGGCCACGTCGACGACCGGGGCGGTCTGCTGGCGGCCGGTGTCCAGGTCCTTCCAGGTGGCGGTGCCGGCGGCGGCCTCGTCCTCGCCCACCAGGACCACGGCACGCGCGCCCTGGCGGACGGCTGAGGTCATCCTGCGGTCGAGGCGCCGGTCGGAGGCGTCGAGCACGGCCGTGATCCCGGCCGCCCGGAGAGCGCGTGCGACCGCAGCGGCCGCCGGGGTGTCAGTGCCGGCGATGCCGAGCACGACCACCTGCTCGCGCCGGGCGGCGGGACCGAGACCCTGCTCGAGGCAGACGGCGAGGGTGCGCTCGACCCCGAGTGCGTACCCGCTCCCCGGGGTGGCCGGGAACCCCAGCACCTCTGCCAGACCGTCGTAACGTCCCCCGCCCCCGAGGGCGTTCTGCGCCCCCTGGAGCGACTCGTGCCAGAGCTCGAAAGTGGTGTGAGCGTAGTAGTCGAGCCCCCGCACCAGCCGGGAATTGAGCTGGAAGGGGATCTCGGCGGCCGTCAGCAGGGCGGTGACCGCGGCGAAGAACGCCTGGCTCTCAGGGCTGAGCGACGGGCCGATCTGGGGCGCCGCGGCCACCAGGCCGGAATCCCGCTTGCAGTCGAGGAGCCGGAGCGGGTTGACCCCCAGGCGGCGGCGGCAGTCCTCGCAGAGCTGGTCCTGGAGCGGGGTGTAGTACTCGACCAGGGCGGTCCGGTAGCGGAGGCGATCGTCGAGGTCCCCGAGGGTGTTGACCTGAAGGCTCAGCCCGGTGACGCCGAGGGCCTCATAGAAGCGCCAGGCGACCTCGATGACCTCGGCGTCCAGGGCCGGGGAGCGCTCCCCGATCGCCTCGATGCCGAGCTGCCAGAACTCGTGGTAGCGGCCGGCCTGAGGCCGCGCGTAGCGAAACATCGGCCCCGCGTAGTGGACCCTGACGGGCCGGCGTGCCTGCTCCAGGTGGGCGCCGAGGACTGCCCGCAAGACCCCGGGGGTGCCCTCCGGCCGCAGGGTCAGGGCCCTCCCTCCGCGATCGGTGAACGAGAACATCTCCTTCTCGACCACGTCGGTGCCGGCCCCGGTCCCCCGCTCGTACATCTCGGTCGCCTCGAAGACCGGGGTGTCGATGAGCTGGTAGCCGTGGGCGCCCGCCACCCGGCCGTGGGTCTCCAGCACCCACTGGCGGAGGCCGGACTCGGCCGGCAGCAGGTCGTTGGTGCCCCGGGGGCGGGTGATCGCCGGCATCGGTCGGCCAAGTCTACCCGTGCTGCCGTGTGCCGCCCCGGCTACCCGGTCACCCCCTCCTCCAGGAGCTGGGTCTCCCCATACGTCGTGAGTGCCCCCGAGGCGATGGCCGGCAGCGGGGTGAGCGTGCTGTAGTGATACCCGACCCCGACCACCACCAGGTCCTCCTCCGCAGCCACGCACCCCCCGGGCAGGCTGCTGTAAGTGACGTTGCTGGTCTCCTGCCCGGCCGTGTTCCAGACGTTCCACGAGCTGGTCTGCACACTCCACTCAGCGCAGAGGCTGGGCGGGCCCGTGGGATCGGCAAGGAGGTCGAAATACCAGATCCCGACGCATCCGGTGGCGCCGGTGGGGATCGTGAACGGGGGATAGCTGTTGGAGTCCAGTGACGCTCCGACCCAGACGCAGTCGGTGGTGTTGGAGACGTGGGCTGGCCCCTCGAGACCGGCGATCGCGCTCGTGATGCTGGTGGCCGAGTAGGAGTTCGCCTGCTGGACCGCCGCCACCCGCGCCCCGGCACGGGCCGCGTTCTCGACCGCCAAGCGGGCACCGAAGTACCCGCCGAAGTCGATCGTCGCGAAGACTATCAGCAGGAAGAGCGGGAGGACCAGGCAAAACTCCACCATGGTCTGCCCGGGTTGCCGCCGGTGCCGTCTTCGGATCACGTGGTCACCACGAAGGAGTATGTCGCCGAGGCGACCACGTGGATCCCGAACAGCGAGTTGAGCACGGAGAACACCGGCCCCGGGTTGCTCTGGCTCCAGTTGTACGCGACGGTCACCTGGACCACCTGTCCCGCGGCGGCGGAGCAGCCGCGGGTCGCCTCCCAGGCTCCCGCGTCGGTGCTGGCGTCTGACGACCACCAGCCGCAGAGGCTGAGGCTGGATGTCGAATCGGACCCGTCGCTGCTGGTCCAGTAGGAGACGGTCATGCAGCTCACCGGCGCCGAGCCGTTGGGCGCGGACACCCCGGCCGGCCACGATGTCGGGATCTGCAGGCTGCCGCCCAACACCGGGGTGGTGCCCGAACCCGAGCCTCCGGTGGGACACCCGGCGCCCCCCGAGGACCCAGACCAGCAGCAGTCGACGTTGTCGAGGGGCAGGCCGCCTTCCGGGACGGTCAGGCTCTCCGCCTCCTCCTGGATCACCCCCTCGGTGAAGTCCGACGTCCCCTCCATCTCGTTCCCGCTCACCAGCGTGGGGCTGGTCCCGGTGTAACTGTCGGTGGCGCAACCGGTGAACGTCCCACTGCCGGTTCCGGTGCAGGCGATGATCGCCGTGCCTGTGCCGGTGCCGCCGCCGGTGCTGATGGTGGTGGTGACGTTGAAGTCGCCCTCCGAGGAGAAGCCGTTGGTGGACGCAACGGCGATGGTTGCCGTACCGGCCACGAATGCGCTGCTGGTTATGGACTGGCCACCCGAGCCGGCGGCCACCGTGGTGGCGAGACCCGCGCAGCTCCACCCGCCGCTCCCCGTGGTGAGCCAGGTGGGGTTCGGACAGGCGCTGCTCCAGGGCATGGGTGAGGTCGTGACGTTCTCACTCGCGTACCGGGCGCCGTCACGGACGACGCTCGCGATGTTGTTGACGTGCTCCAGGTAGTAGCCGTAGTCGACGATGGAGATCGCGAGCACCAGCAGCAGGGGAAACGAGATGGCGAACTCGACCATGGCCTGGCCACTCCGCCCCGTCCGGCGGCGCCGGCCGCAGCGTTCACCGCTGCGTCGCTCCCGAAGATTCATGGCCAACCGTCGCTCCTCACGAGGCGACCTGGTCGGGTCGCTCCTTCAGCCTAGCCGCGCCGCCCGACGATTCCTGTTGACGACCCGCCACCGCTCGGTAACAGCGTGCAACGCCCGCCGACCCGCGCCTCTACCCCACGATGCCGCCCGGCCCCCCTGCGGGAACCTGGACGTCGTTGCTCAGCGCGAATGCGGGGGATTGCCACGACGACGAGTAGTTGGTCCCCAGGTTCATGTAGCCGACTACGATGGGAGACCCGAGTGCGGTTGTGTCACCCGAGTTGCTTCCATAGTTCACAGTCTCGTAGGTGGCCGATTTGGCGTAGATGGCGCCGTTGTGGTCGCTGTCGGGGTCGGCGCACTCGGTGGTTGTGAGGATCGGTGAGTTGTTGAGGCGGTCGTAGAGGATGACCATGTTGGCCCACTGACCGGTCGTCGACGGGAAGAGGTTCCACTGGTAGGCGCCCTCCTCGTCGCACGTGGCGTCGAGGTTGAGCTCGGCGCCCGCTGTGGGCGCGCCGCTGTTGCCACATGCCGCGGGGCCGGTGCCCCCGGTGTTGGCGCAGACGAAGTCCAGCGTGTTGCCACCATTGGCGCTATCGCAGGCCTGGGACTCCACGGTGGGGTCATATCCTTCGATGGTCAGCCCCTTGTAGATGATGTACAGGCCGGTGTTGAAGGTGACGATGATGCCGTCACCTGGCGAGAGGCAGCCCTTGCTGACGTTGCCGTTGTTGCTGCTTCCCTGCGGTGAGTTGATGGTGATCTGCCCGTAGCACCCGGGCTGCAGGGTGGTGGTGGTGGTGATGGTGATGCTGGCGGTGCAGCTGGAGTAGTACGTGGGCGAGGGCATCACCATCGTGGCCAGCGGATCGGGCATGGTCTGGAGCCCGGTGATCGGGTTGCTGGATGGCGCCCAGTCGACCGAGCAGGGGTCGCTGTAGTCGCCGGTTCCGGCGATGTTGACGTTGCCGTTCCCGCTCCTGCTCGTGGTGTCGATGGTGACGTCATCGCCTTTGACGCAGCTGAAGCCGCCGTTGATGTCGATATCGGCCCCGGACGTGGTCAGATCGAGGTTGGTCACGCCGCTCGGGATGGTGAGGCCGGTGCCCCCCTGATCGGCGAGGATGCAGAGCACGCACGACAGGTACTCGTCCCCGTCACCGTTCAGTCCCGTGCCCCCCACCACCTGGGCGACCGACTGGTTGTTGACGCCGAATGTCCGGGGCGCGGCGGAGCCGAGACCGCCGAAATACTTGTGACCGGTACCACTGATCGAGACCCCCGCGTAGGCGACGGTCGCCAGGGCGGTACTGCAACCGTTGGCCTGGGTCTGGGTTGAGGCGCTGCACAGCGGGGTTCCGGGGGTGCTGGCGGTCCACGAGGTCCCATAGAAGTTCATGGTGATGGGACATGGGGACGCAGGACCGGTGCAGTCGGCGCTGGCCACGTTCTGCGCCGCCGCGTAGGCGAGGCCGAGCGTGGCGGACTTGTTGTTCTCGTTGTTGTAGATGTAGAACGTGGCCGCCAGAGACGCCGCATCCGCCGCGTCCTGCTGGGTACGCGACTGGTCGTACGCAACCCCAGCGTCGATAGCCAGGGCGGCGAACCCGGTGAGGACGACCAGCAGCAGGGCCACGAGAGGCAGCACCTGTCCGCGCTGGCCGTGGCGGCGGCGCCTAGTCCGCGGCGCGCCATCCGCGGGTCCCAACGGAAATGCCGGCTGCCCCGGGGGCGTACCCGGCCCAGCGTCCCTATTTGCCATCGCGGGTAAGGTGGCAGACGCCCGTAACGGGCCGGTTCGGCGCCGGTCGCAACCAGGCGGACGCCGTGTGGCAAAGTGCCGACGGCGAGCCGCTCCCCCTATCTACCCGACGTCCCTGGCCACGGTGTGGACGTCGCGGATCTGCTCCAGGCGCTCCAGGAGGCGGCTCAGCTGGGTGAGGTTGGAGATCTCCACGCTGGTCGAGATCACGGCGGTCCGGTCGTCGTAGACTTGGACGTCCGCCCCCACCAGGTTGATCTTCGACTCGGCGATCACTGCGGCGATGTCGCGGAGCAGGCCGGTCCGGTCCCAGGCCTCGACCTTGATGCTGACCGGGAAGACCTGGTGCGCTCCCCTCTCCCACTCGACCTCCACCAACCGGTCCGGGTCCTGGGCGTGCTGGATGCTCACGCAGCTGGCCCGGTGGACGGTCACCCCCTTGCCCCTGGTGATGTAGCCGCGGATCGGCTCGCCGGACACCGGCTTGCAGCAGCGGCCGAAGGTGGTCAGCATGTTGCCGACCCCATGGACCCTCACCTCGCCGCTCGGCTGCGCCGCGGGTGAGGTGAGCGGGATGGCGGGCCCGCGACCGTCATCCTCCGAGGACGGGACGTCCCGGTCGGCGTGGCGGAGCACGACCGTCCGGGGGCTCAGCTCGCCGTAGCCGAGCGCCGCCAGGAAGTCCTCCGCGGTGGGGAACTTGAACTCCCGGGCCAGGTCGAGCAGTCCCTCCTCCTTGAGCGAGGCGAGCGAGGTCTGGCGCAGACGCCGGAACTCCTTGTCCAGCATCTCCCGGCCCTTGCTGACGTTCTCCTCGCGGCGCTCCTTCTTGAACCACTGCCGGATCTTCTCCCGGGCGGTGGAGGTCTTCACGAAGTTGAGCCAGTCCCGCGAGGGTCCGTGCGGGGCCTTGGTGGTGAGGATCTCCACGATGTCGCCGTTGACCAGGCGGTAGTCGAGGGGGACCATCCGGCTGTTGACCTTGGCCCCGATGCAGTGATGACCCACCGCGGTGTGGACTCGGTAGGCGAAGTCGACGGCGGTGCTCCCCGCCGGGAGCGAGCGCACGTCGCCCTTGGGGGTGAAGACGAAGACCTCGTCTTGGAAGATGTCGACCTTGACCGTGTCCACGAAGGCCTCGGCGTCCAGCAGCTCCTTCTGCCAGTCCATGAGGAGGCGCAGCCAGCCGTAGCGCTCGTCGAAACGCACCTGCTGCGAGCCCGCCTTGTAGTGCCAGTGGGCGGCCACGCCGTACTCGGACGTGTGGTGCATCTCCACCGTCCGGATCTGCACCTCGACCGGCTCGCCGGTATGGGAGATCACGGTGGTGTGGAGGGACTGGTAGCCGTTGCCCTTGGGCATGGCGATGTAGTCCTTGAAACGTCCCGGGATCGGCTTCCAGAGGTGATGGACCACCCCCAGCGCGGTGTAGCAGTCCTTGACCGAGTCCACCACCACCCGCACCGCCATCAGGTCGTAGATCTCCTCGAACTCCTTCTGCTGGCGGCCCATCTTGTCGATGATGCTGTAGACGTTCTTTGACCGACCGCTCAGCTCGGCGCGCACCCCGATGGCCTCCAGCTCGCGGTGGAGGATCTCGCTCACGTCGCGGACGAAGACCTGGCGCTGCTCGCGGCCGGTCTGGAGCCTGGCCTCCATGGCGTGGTACCTCTCGGGGTCGAGCTGTGCGAAGGACAGGTCCTCCAGCTCCGCCTTGAACTGCCAGATGCCGAGCCGGTGGGCGAGCGGCGCGTAGATGTCCAGGGTCTCCTGGCTGATCCGCCGGCGCCGCTCCTCGGCGTGGGCCCCCACGGTGCGCATGTTGTGGAGGCGGTCGGCGAGCTTGATGAGCACCACCCGGATGTCCTCGGCCATGGCCACCAGCATCTTCCGGATGTTCTCGGCCTGGGCCTGCTCCTGGGTGTGGACGTGGATCTTGCCGAGCTTGGTGACCCCCTCGACGAGACGGGCGATGGGTTCGCCGAAATCACCGCGGATCTCCTCCAGGGTGACCTCGGTGTCCTCGACGGTGTCGTGGAGGAGAGCCGCGGCGAGGGTCTCGGCGTCGAGGCGCAGCTCACTGAGGAGCACCGCCGCAGCCACCGGATGCTCCACGTAGGGCTCCCCGGAGAGCCGGAACTGGCCGGCGTGAGCCTGCTCGGCCACGAGATAGGCGCGGCGCAGCACCGCGCGGTCAGCCTCGGAGAGGTAGGCGGTTCGGGACTCGAGATCAGCGTAGGGCATGGCTGTCCTCCGAGTGTACCGGGGACCCCGCCCGCGCAATCGCGAAGCCCGACCCCGCCCCGCTCAATGCTCCCCGTGAGTGACCGGATTGGGCCGAACGCACCCGACCGTGGGCACCTTCCGTGACCAGGTCGAGTCCGTCAGTCGGACCCATTGGCCCGCGGTGCGGATATGCTTCGAACTCGCATGAGTGACTTTGGTGGAGGGTACGGCCAGCAGCCGCCCGGGCCGCCCCCGGGCGCGCCGCTCTCTGCTGACGGCCGATTCTGGTGGGATGGCCAGCGCTGGCGCCGAGCGGCCGCGCGGCCTTCCGCGCCCTTTCTGCCGGAGCTCCCCGCCCCGGCGCCGGTCCTACAGCAACCGCCACCTGCCACCGCCATCCCGCAGCGCCGCCCTGCCGCGCCCGCCGCCCCCCTACCCCCGCCCGCCGGAGCGTCGATACCGGCGTCGCCCACCCCCTTCTCCGGCGATCCCGATTGGCAGGCCCGCCTGTCAGGCCAGGTGGCACCCGCCGGGCCGGCGCCGCTGCCCGGCCGCACGGAGTGGCACCCCCCCGCCGCGGGCTCCTCGCTCAACGCGCCACCAGCTCCCCTGCCGAGCCCCAGCGTCTGGCCGGTCGCCCCGGTGACACCGGCTCCCGCGCACCCGCCCGTCCGGGCGTCGATCCCTGAGGGCCGGCCGATCTTCCCGCCCGGGCCACCCTCCGCAGCGCCGCCCGTGGCAATCCCCCGCCCGGCCTGGCAACCCGGCCCGGCGAGCGCCCCGCCCGCGATGCCGCCCGAGCTCGCGCACCCGGGGGCATTCGTCGATCCGACGGCATGGCAGCCCCCCGGTCAGCCGGCCGCACCTTGGTCGCCGCCCGACCAGGGCTGGCCGGCCCCCGCCCCGGCGCCCCCTCCGGCAGCGCTGCGCCAGCCGGCAGCCCTGCGCCAGCCCGCGCCGCCCGCCCCTCTCCGAGCCGAGGTCACCCAGCCCCCGCTCCCCCTGCCATCCCGGGCCAAGCCCACCCAGCGACGCCCGACGCTGCTGCGCTGGGTGCTGGTCGTACTGATCGCGGTGCTGGTGGTGGTGGCCGCCTACGTCTACGTCACCCACGCTAAGTAGGGTGATGGGCCCTGCTCAGCAGGGTGCCCGCTAATAGGCCCGGGCGATCACCGCGACCTCGGACGAGGCCTCACCGCAGGCCAGGCAGCGGCCCACCTCACCGCTGCGGTCGCGCCGCAGCACACGGATGGTGAGGGCGTGGGCGGCCGACGTGACCGCCTCCTCGCAGGCCGGACGCTCGCAGAAGGGGGCGTTGGCGAAGACCGGCCTCTCGCCAAAGGCCTCGCGCAGCTCATCCAGGCTCCTGACCTCGACGCTTCGATCCCGCAGCAGCCCGTCGGCCCGGGTCCTGATGCGGGCCTGGGCCTCGTCGAGGAGCGCGGGCAGCCGTGCGGCCGCCCCGTCGAGCGGTTCGGTCCAGCTCTCCCCATCGACTCGGCGGGTGACGGTGACCTGGCCGGCGGCGAGGTCGCGGGCGCCGACGGTCACCCGAAGGGGCACCCCGCGCAGCTCCCAGTGGGCGTACTTCTCGCCGGGGCGTACGCCCTCCCTCCGGTCGATCCGCAGGCGCACCTCGCCCGCCTCCGACTCGATCCGCCGGCACGCCTCGTCGACGGCCGCCGCCCCCTCCGGGTCGTTGCTCCGGGTGACCGGCACGACCACGACCTGGACGGGGGCCACCCGCGGTGGCATAACCAGGCCGGCGTCGTCGCCGTGGGCCATGATGAGCCCGCCGATGATCCGCGTCGACAGCCCCCACGACGTCTGGAAGGGATGCTGGAGCACGTTCTCCCGGTCGCTGAAGGTGATGCCGTAGGCGCGGGTGAAGTTTTGCCCCAGGTGGTGGGAGGTCCCCGACTGGAGCGCCCAGCCGTCACTCATCATCGCCTCGATCGAGAGGGTGTACTCGGCGCCGGCGAACTTCTCGGACTCGGTCTTGCGCCCCGGGATCACCGGGATGGCCAGCCACTCCTCGGCCAGCTCGCGGTAGCACTCGAGCCCGGTGTCGACCTCGGCGGCCGCCTGCGCGTGGGTCTCATGGAAGGTGTGCGCCTCCTGCCAGAGGAACTCGGAGGTCCGCAGGAAGAGCCGGGTGCGCTTCTCCCAGCGCATCACGTTGGCCCACTGGTTGATGAGCACGGGGAGGTCGCGGTAGCTGTGAATCCAGTCCGCGAACATCGAGCAGATGATCGTCTCCGAGGTCGGCCGGATCGCCAGCCGCTCCTCGAGCTCCTTCTGCCCGCCCTGGGTGACCCAGGCCACCTCGGGAGCGAAGCCCTCGACGTGTTCGGCCTCCTTGAGCAGGTACGACTCGGGGATGAGGAGCGGGAAGTACATGTTCTCGTGGCCGGTCCGCTTGAGCATGTCGTCGAGCGCCCGCTGGATCCGCTCCCAGAGAGCGTACCCATAGGGGCGGATGACCATGCAGCCCCGGACCGGGGCGTAGTCCGCCAGCTCGGCGCGGCGCACCGTGTCGGTGTACCAGCGGTCGAAGTCCTCGCTCTTGCGCGTGATCGCCTTGGGCATCGGGGGTCGTTGGTCAGCCATGGCCGCCGAGTGTACGGGAGTCGCCGCTAAGGGCGGGTCAGGGGCAGCCGTGGCGCGCGGGGGGACGCGGCGCCCTAGGAAACTGCTGAGTAAGTCGGTCCCAAACGGATGGTCGATGTGAGTCAATGCTGGGGTGCAAGGTTCCAGCGATCCCAACCGACACCTCCTTGACGCGGCCGCGCTCTGCAGCCATCTGATCGCCCCGAACTCGGTGGCGGGGTTCTTGGCCAACCACCGCAGCGAACTGTTTCCCGACGAGCTGTTCGCTGACCTCTTCCCGTCGGGCACGGGTCGGCCTTCGGTGCCGGCCGACGTGGTAGCCGCGGTCATGGTGCTGCAGGCCCTGGAAGGGCTCACCGATCGAGATGCCATCCAGCAGCTGCGGACCAGCATCGCCTGGAAGGTGGCGACCGGGCTGGCTTTGGACGACCCCGGCTTCCACCCGACGGTGCTGACGCTCTGGCGCAACCGGTTGCGGGGGTCGGATCGTCCCCAGCGCATCTTCGAGGCGGTGCGCGAGGTGGTCAGTGCCACCGGAGTGCTGGCTACCCGCCAGCGGCGGGCCCTGGACTCGACCGTGCTCGACGACGCCGTGACCCGCCAGGACACGATCACCCAGGTGGTGGCGCAGATCCGAGTTGTTCGCCGACTGGTGCCCCTGGCACGTGCCCTGGAGCTGACTGGCCACGACTACGAGAGCGCGGTGCGCAAGCCGGTGTGTGCATGGAACGATCCGGCCGACGTGGAGCGTGTGGTCACCGCGGTGGTCCGCGATGCCCATGCGGTCCTCGACGCCGTGGCTGGCCAGGATCTCTCCGCGGAGCAGGCCGACGCGGTGGGGCTGCTGGCGCTGGTGGCGGACCAGGACGTCGAGCTGGGAGACGGCGAGGGCACCTGGCGGATCGCCCGGCGCACGGCGCCGGACCGCATCGTCTCGGTCCACGACCCCGAATCGCGGCACGTGCACAAGACCGTCCACGCCTATCGGGACGGCTTCAAGGGGCACATCGCCATCGAACCGGAGACTGGCCTGGTCACCGCCTGCGAATTGACCGCCGGCGACGTGAGCGACGCTCAGGCCGCCCCGGGGTTGCTGCGGGCTGAGCCGGACGACATCGAAGTCCTGGGGGATTCGGCATACAGCGCCGGAGCCTTCCGGGCGGTGCTGGCGGCGCGGGGCAGGGTCGCGATCATCAAGCCGCCCCCGCTGCAGAGGGCCGTTCGGGGGGGTTTCACCGTGGACGACTTTGCGATCGACCTCGACGCCAGCACGGTCACCTGTCCCACCGGCCACACCGTGGGAATCAACCAGACCGGCTACGCGGCCTTCGGCGCGCGCTGCCGTGGCTGTCCGCTGCGGGACCACTGCACCACCGCTCTCACGGGCAAGAAGCTGACGGTCCACCCGCACTACGCCCTGCTCGCCGCTGCCCGGAGGCAGGCCGAGACCCCCGAGTTCCAGGCCGTCTACCGCCACGAGCGCCCGATGGTGGAGCGAACTCTGAGCTGGCTGGTGCGGCGCGGTCACCGCCGGGTCGCCTACCGCGGGGTCGCCCGCAACCGCATCTGGTGGAGCCACCGCGCGGCGGCGGTCAACCTCCGGCGCCTGCTCAACCTGGGCCTGTCTCGCACCGAGACAGGGTGGGCGGTGGCCTGACGCCCTGGGCTTGGGCGCCACCTCGCCTGCCCTCGATCGCATCCGCCCCAGCAAGACATTGCCGCCGCCGATGCTGCCTTCGCGGCACTTCCTACCCGGCCGTCAGGACGCCTTGCTCAGCAGTTTCCTAGCGCAGCCCGTCCGGCAGCGGCTTGCCCGCCGCCAGCAGCTCGGCATCCTCGGCGGCCACGGCGCGGAGCTCCGCGATCAGGGTGTCGATGAGCTCCGCCTCCGGGAGCGATGCCACCACCCGGCCGGACTTGAAGAGGGCGCCCTTGTGCTTGCCGCCGGCGATGCCGATGTCGGCGTGCATCCCCTCGCCCGGGCCGTTGACGACGCAGCCCATCACCGAGACGGTGATGGTCCGCCGGATGCCCTGCATGGCCTCCTCGACCCGCTTGACCATGGGGAACATGTCGATCTCGAGGCGCCCGCAGGTGGGGCAGGCGACGAGGTTTGGTCCGTGGGGCTTGTCCTCGAGGTTGGCCAGGATCTGGCGGGCCACCCGGACCTCCTCCTCCGGCTCGCCGACCAGCGAGACCCGGATGGTGTCGCCGATCCCCTCGGCGAGGAGGATGCCGATGCCGAGCGCGCTCTTGATGCTGCCGGTGTCGACCGGGCCCGCCTCGGTGAGCCCGAGATGGAGCGGGTAGCGGTTGTCCAGGGCGGCGAACTTGCGGTTGGCCGCCAGGTTGGTGGCGACGTCCGACGCCTTCAGGGACACCTTGATCTGGTGAAAGTCCAGCTCCTCGAGGATGCGGATGTGGCCCAGGGCGGCCTCCACCATCAGCTCCGCGGTCTCATCGACGCTGCTCCCGCGGCCGCGCTCCAGCCCCTTGCGACCGGGGATGCTGCCGGCGTTGACCCCGATGCGCATCGGGACGCCCCGATCCCTCGCCTCCCGGGCGATGTCGGCCACCTTGGCCGAGTCGGTGATGTTGCCGGGGTTGAGCCGGAGGCACGCGATCCCCGCCTCCAGCGCCTCCAGGGCACGCGGAGCGTCGTAGTGGACGTCGGCGACGATCGGCACCGGCGAGCCCCGAACGATCTCACGCAGCGCCCGCCCCGCCTCCGGGGTGTCGCAGGTGACACGCACGATGTCGGCACCGGCGGCCGCCGCCCGCTCGATCTGGGCAAGCGTCCCGCTCACGTCCTCGGTCTGTGTCTTGGTCATGGTCTGGACCGAGATCGGGGCGGCCCCGCCGATTACGACTCCGCCGACGTTGATGGGGACGGTCCGGCGGCGGTTGGGAGGGGTCATCTCAGTGGACGCCTCCGGCGAGGTGGTTGATGTCGTTGATGGTGATGAACACCACCAACAGGATAATCAAGGCGAGGCTGACGGCGATCGCGATCGCCTGGCGCATCGGGTCGATCCGGTGCCGGATCACCCCCTCGATGGCGATGAAGAGCAGTCGGCCGCCGTCCAGGAAGGGGATCGGCAGCACGTTGAAGAAGCCGAGGGCCAGGCTGATGAGGCCGATCAGGCTGAGGTACTGCACCCAGCCCTGCTGGACGGAGCTCCCGGCGGCGGCGGCGATGCCCACCGGCCCCGAGAACTGCTGGCTGGCCTGGGCGGGATGGACGAAGAGCTGGCCGATGACCTGGACCAGGGACACGGCGTAGGAGGGGATGGCCCGGAAGCCGTCGCGAAGCGCCGGGAGGAGCGACTCCCCGGGCACCTGGGCTCCGTACCCGATCCGCCACGCCGCCTCGACGTGACCCGTCGCGGTTCCGTTCCCATCGTGCACGTCGGAGATCTGGTCGTTGCTGAACCGATCGGTGGAGGCGCCCTCGACGAAGCCGCTCACCGTGACCGGGGCGCCGCCGCCGAGGATCGAGGCGGGATCACCGGTGGCCGGCGGCGCCCCGTTCACCGAGGTAATGACCAGTCCGTCCCCCGCCAGCTTGCTCGGGAAGGTGCCGGACTGCCCCTCCGCGTAGACGACCAGCTCCGGGGTGATGGTCGCGGTGTGGTCGTTGCCATCGGTGCCCTGGTAGACGACCCGCATCGGCCCGCCCTCGCTGCTCTGGACCGCGGCGTAGAAGTCGTCGTCCGTGGCCGTGGTCGAGGCGTAGCTGATCGTCGAACCCCCGATGCTCAGGATGACGTCGCCGCTGACCAGCCCGGCCCGTGCGGTCGGCTCCCCCGAGGGGACGTACGAGGGGCTGGGCTGGCTGGCCACCACGGTCAGGCAGATGGCCCCGAAGACGAGGTTGAAGACGACCCCGGCGGCGATCGTCGCCAGGCGCCTCGGGATGGTGGCGCGGTAGAAGTTGCGCTCGCCCGCGTCGGCCTCCCCCTCCAGGCCGAGCATCCCCGGCATGCGGACGAACCCGCCCACCGGCAGCGCCCGGATGCCGTACTCGGTGTCACCCCGTTTGACGCTCACCACCCGGGGGCCGAAGCCGACGAAGAACTCGTCGACCCTGATCCCGGAGAGCTTGGCGAGAACGAAGTGGCCGCCCTCGTGAACCACCACCACGACGGTGATGAGCACCAGGAAGGCGACGATCGCGATGAGGAAGCCGATCACGCCGCTCCCGGGCCCCCCGGACCGGCCGGGGCCGCGCCCACCGGCAGGGCCAGCGCGCCGGCGACCCGCCGGCGGGCCCACCGATCGGCGTCGAGCACGTCCTCCAGGGAGGGCTCGGAGACGGCCGGCGCCGCCTCCACCGCCTCCCCCACCAGGGTCGTGATCTGGTCGAAGCGGCAGGCGCCGCGCAGGAAGGCGTCGACACAGACCTCGTTGGCCGCGTTGAGCACGGCGGGCACCACGCCACCCCGCTCGCCGGCCCTCCGCGCCACCCCGACCGCCGGGAAGCGGTAGGGGTCGAGGGGCAGGAGGTGGAGCGGCGAAAGCGCGGGCAGGTCGGCCGCCGGGGCGATCCCGGGCAGGCGCTCGCCGTCGGCGAGGGCCAGGGCGATGGGGATGCGCATGTCGGGGACACCCAGCTGGGCCTTGGTGGCCCCGTCCCGGAATTCCACCATCGAGTGGATCACCGAGCTGGGGTGGACCAACACGCCGATCCGCGCGTAGTCGACCTCGAAGAGGAAGTGGGCCTCGATGACCTCCAGCCCCTTGTTCATGAGGGTGGCGGAGTCGATCGTGATCTTGGGCCCCATGTTCCAGGTGGGATGGCGGAGGGCCTCGTCGGGGGTGATCGTGGCGAAGGTGGCCGGATCGCGCTCCCGGAACGGCCCGCCGCTGGCGGTCAGGATCAGCCGGCTGACGCTGGCCGGATCCTCGCCCCGAAGGCACTGCCAGATCGCGGAGTGCTCGCTGTCAATGGCGACGATGCGGGCGCCGGAGAGCTGCGCACGGGCCCGGACCACCTCGCCGGCCATGACCAGGACCTCCTTGGTGGCGGTGGCCACGGTGGTCCCGGCATCGATGGCGGCCAGGGTCGGCCGCAGCGCCGCCGCCCCGGTGATGGCCACGCAGACGACCTCCGCCGGCATGGCGGCCAGCTGGCAGGCGGCCTCGAGACCAACCCCCCAACCGTGAGGCACCTGCGCCCCCGGATCCGGGGTGACCACGGCGACCCGGGCGGCCTCGAAGCGACCGGCCAGCGCCCGCAGGCCGGCGATGTCGCGCCCGGCCACCAACCCGACCACCTGGAACCGATCCGGGAAGCGCGAGATCACGTCTACCGCCTGGCGCCCGATCGAGCCGGTGGCACCGAGGAGGACGACGCGGCGGGGAGCCGACGAGGGGGCTTGGGAGTCCATGGAGCCGGGACGGTCCTCCGGGGAGTGGTGGGACGGACGCTGTGGGACGGTGATGCGGCCTGCCGGGCTCACCGGAAGGCGATCAGCACCAGGAGGCAATATACGGCCGGCCCGGCGAGCAGCATGCCGTCGAGGCGGTCGAGCAGCCCCCCGTGACCCGGGATCAGCCGGCCCGAGTCCTTGACCCCCGCCTGCCGCTTGAGCGCCGACTCGGCGAGATCGCCCCCCTCCGCGGCGACGGCGATCAGCAGCCCCATGCCGACAGCCACGAAGGGATTGAGCGAGATCACGAGCGGCCCGGCGATGCCGGCGACCAGCATCGCGCCCACGGCACCTCCCACCGCTCCCTCGACCGACTTGCGCGGCGATATCGAGGGGAAGAACGGGTGCCGGCCGAGGGCGTGCCCCGTGAAGTAGGCGAGGGTGTCGGTGGCGACCACCGCCCCGACCACGATCGCGACCAGATCGCGCCCCACCGCCGGGCCTGCGCCCGACCAGTGGTAGAGGCCGAGCAGGCTGCCCAGCCCGACCCCGAGATAGAGACCGCCCCCGAGCCCCGCGGCCGACCCCTCCCAGGGGGAGTGCAGGAGGACGCCGGCGATCATCCCGGCGAACAGGGCGGCCGGGAGGATCACGTCGAGATTGCCGCCCGCCCCGGGCAGGACCGCCCGCTCCGCCAGCCAGACACCCAGCGCGATCACCAGCCACCGCGGGGCGGGGACCGGGCAGCGGGCGATGAGGCTGGCCAGCTCCCAGGCGCCGAGCGCCGCGGCCGCCCCGACCAGCACGTCGAGGGGGATGCCACCGACGGCGATCAAACCGGCGACCAGCACGACCAGGACGGCACTGGAGGCCACCCGGGGGAGTAGATTCATGCTGCGCGGGGGCAGGGCCCCGGCCGTCGCGGGCGCTCCCTTCTCCTCCACGGGAGCGCCCGCCGCCGCCAGGAGGGCGCCGATCGCGCCGGGCACCGCGGGGGTGCTCATCCCACCGGGGTGGCGAGCGCGGTGCCGAGCTCGGCGCCGGCCGGACCCGCCACCTGGCCGAACGTCCGCCGCCGCGAGCTGAAGTCGCCGAGCGCCTCGGCCAGATCGCCCGGCCCGAAGTCGGGCCAGAGCGCCTCGGTCACGTGCAGCTCGGCGTAGGCCCCCTGCCAGAGCAGGAAGTTGCTCACCCGGAGCTCGCCGGCGGTGCGGATGATGAGGTCCGGATCCGGCAGTCCGGAGGTGTAGAGGGCCGCCGAGAGGGTTGCCTCGTCCAGGGTGCGAAGGTCGACACCGTTGGAGGCCAGCTCGCGGATGGCCTCGACCAGCTCGCTGCGGCCCCCGTAGTTGATGGCCACGTTGAGGATGTTGGCGCCGTTGTGAGCGGTCAGCGCCTCGCAGTCGTCCACCTTGCGGCGAAGGCGCGGGCTGAGCTTGGCGCGGTCCCCGATGACCCGCAGCTGCACGCCCTTGGCATTCAGCTCCTCCACCTCGCTGTCCATCGTCTCCTCGAAGAGGCGCATCAAGGAGCTCACCTCGCCGCGGGGTCGCTGCCAGTTCTCGGTGCTGAAGGCGTAGAGGGTGAGGATGTGGACGCCGGCGTCGTTGCAGGCCTCCATGACCCGCCGGATCGCTCGGACGCCGGAGCGATGACCTGCAGCCCTTGGCAGGTGCCGTCGTTTGGCCCAGCGACCGTTGCCGTCCATGATGATGCCGATGTGGCGCGGCAGCTCAGGGCGGGCGGGCGCGGGGATGGCGGTGGGTGGGGGTGGTCGGAGCATGCCTCTCATAGAAGAACGGCCGCGAACAGCAGGCCGTTTCGGTGCGCTGACGCTAGTGTCCCACGCCCCGCGGCGGGCCGACGCGCCGTGCTTCCGGAACCGGGATGGGCGCGACCCTAGACCTCCAGGATCTCCGCCTCCTTCTTCTTGACGACGTCGTCGAGCTTGGAGATGAACTGGTCCGTGATGTGCTGCACCTGTCCAAGCGAGCGCTCCAGCTCATCGCGGCTCAGGTGGCCTTCCTTCTCGACCTTGCGGAGGTGGTCGACCTCGTCGCGGCGGATGTTGCGCACCGCCACCCGGGATTCCTCCGCCCTGCGGGCACACAGCTTGGTCAGCTCGTGCCGGCGTTCCTCGGTCAGCTGGGGGATCACGATCCGGATCAGCTGCCCGTCGTTGCTCGGGGTGAGCCCCAGGTCGGAGCGCTGAATGGCCTTCTCGATGGCCGGGATGGAGGTGCGGTCGTAGGGGCGGATGACCAGAAGGCGCGCCTCCGGGGTGGAGATGCCGGCGAGGGTCTGCAGCGGGGTCGGCACCCCGTAGGCCTCCACCTGCATCCGCTCCACCAGCGAAGGGCTGGCCCGCCCGGTGCGGATGCTCGACAGCTCCTTGTGGAGGGCCTCGACGCTCTTCTCCATCCGGATCTCGGCGTCGACCAGCCGCTCCTCGATCTGCGCGAGCGCCTCCTCGGCCTTGGTCGGATCGGTCATTGGGCCACCTCCGCGTCAACGCGGGTGCCGACCGCCTCTCCGAGAACGACCCTCTCCAGGTTCCCCTCGGCGTGGAGGTCGAACACGATGATCGGCATGTTGTTGTCCATGCACAGGGTGAGCGCGGTGTTGTCCATGACGGCGAGACCCTTGGTCAGGACCTCGAGGTACGAGAGGTGGGCGAAACGGGTCGCGGTGGGGTCCCGCATCGGGTCAGCGGTGTAGATGCCGTCGACCTGGGTCGCCTTGAGCAGCACGTCGGCCCCGATCTCGGCGGCCCGGAGTGCCGCGGTGGTGTCGGTGGTGAAGAACGGGCTCCCGTGCCCCCCGGCCAGGATCACGACCCGCCCCTTCTCGAGGTGGCGGATGGTCCGGAGTGGGATGAAGGGCTCGGCCACCTGCTGCATCGCGATGGCGCTCTGCACCCGGCACTGCATCCCCAGGCGCTCGATCGCATCCCGAAGACTGAGGGCGTTGATGACCGTCGCCAGCATCCCCATGTAGTCGCCGGTCACCCGCTCGATGCCGTGGCGGCTGATGTCGGTACCCCGGACGATGTTGCCGCCCCCGACCACGATGGCGAGCTGAACACCCCGGGCCACCACCCGCTGGATCTGCTGAGCGATCCGCCGGAGGGTCTCCATGTCGATGCCGTACGCCTCACTGCCGACCAGCGCCTCACCAGAGAGCTTGAGGACGATGCGCGAGAACACCGGACGGCGGCCGTCCGATCCCACCGGCCCGGTCACGTCCACGTCGGCGGCGTCGGGGGTCACGTGTGCGCGGCTCCGCTCCCCTCCGGCGAGGACTCCCCCACCCGGTAGCGGACGAAGCGGGCGACGGTGATGTTCTCGCCCAGCTTGGCGACCGCCTCCTGCACCAGCTCCCTGACCTTCTTCTTGTGCTTCTCGTCACGGATCCACGGCTGCTCGAGGAGGCAGACGCCGGCATAGAAGGCGGCGAGCTTGCCCTCGACGATCTTCTCCACCATTGCCTCGGGCTTGCCCTCGACCTGGGCGCGGAAGACGTTCCGCTCGCGCTCGACGATCTCCTCAGGCACGTCCTCCGGGCGGACATAGAGGGGCTCGGCCCCGGCCACCTGGAGGGCGAGCTCACGCGCCAGCCGTTTGAAGTCGTCGGTCTTGGCGACGAAGTCGGATTCGCAGTTGACCTCGACGAGCACACCGACCTTGGCGGGCATGCCCCCCACGGCGTGGACGTATGCCTCGACCACGCCCTCGTTGGTGGAGCGGCCGGACTTGTGCTCGGCCTTGGCCGCACCCGTCTCGCGGAGGCGGTCCTTGGCGCGCTCGAAGTCGCCGTCGCTGTCGACCAGCGCCCGCTTGCAGTCCATCATCCCGGCCCCGGTCGCCTCCCGGAGCTTCATCACGAGAGCGGCTGGAATCTCCGCCATCAGGATGCCTCCGCCGGTGCGGGGGTGGGCTCGGCGGCGGCGGCTGCGGCCACCGGCTCCGCAGCGTCGATCGCAGCCTGAGCCGCTGCGGCCGCGCTCTCGCGCTCCGCCTCGACGCGGGCGGCGAGTGCGGCCGCGGCCTCGGACTCATCGCGCTCGCGCAGCTCACGCTCGCTGAGCAGGCGCTGCCCCTCGAGGATCGCCTCGGAGAGGGCGTTGACCATCAGGCGGCAGGAGCGGATGGCGTCGTCGTTGCCGGGGATCACGTGCTGGATCAGGTCCGGATCGCAGTTGGTGTCGACCAGGGCGATGATCGGGATGCCCAGCTTGTTGGCCTCGTTGACCGCGAGCCGCTCCTTCTTGCAGTCGATGACGAAGAGCGCACCGGGTAGACGCTTCATCTCGACCATGCCGGCGAAGCTCCGCTCCAGCCGTTCCAGGTCGTCCTTGTTGGCGTTGGCCTCCTTGCCGCTCATCCGCTCGAAGTCGCCCCGCTCGTTCATCCCGCGGAGCTCGATGAGCCGCTTGAGCTGACGCTGGATGACCTGGAAGTTGGTCAGCATGCCGCCCATCCAGCGGTGGACGACATACGGCTGACTGGTCCGGGTGCAGGCTTCCACGATGGAGTCCTGCGCCTGCTTCTTGGTGCCGACGAAGAGCACCTTCTGCCCACCGCCCACCAGCTCGCGGGCGTAGTCGCAGGCGTCGTCCAGCATCAGCTGAGTCTTGGCCAAGTCGATGATGTGGACGCGGTCGCGCGACGTGAAGATGTAGTCGCGCATCTTGGGGTTCCACCGGCTGGTCTGGTGGCCGAAGTGGACTCCGGCCTCGAGCAGCTGGCGGAGGGTTGCTGCCGGCACGGCGGCCTCCTTCCGGTCTGGGTTGGCACCTCCGCCCGGGGTTGACCGCGGCGGCGACCCCGAGGGGCACCCGCCGTCGCGTGG
>JBEKGP010000031.1:0-29465 GCA_050012735.1 Candidatus Dormibacteria bacterium | reverse complement strand
GCTGCCCACATCCCCGGGGTGTTGCGCGCCCCGCACGGCATCACCATGGTCACCAGCTCGCTGCCCGTCATCCAGGAGGTCGGGGCCTGGGAGCAGCCCCACCTCATCTGCCTCGGTGGCCTCTACCTCCCCGACTACCAGGCCTCGGTCGGCCCGGTGACGTTGGGCAACCTGCGCGAGCTCTCCGCCGACCTCGCCTTCCTGGGCTGCGACGGGCTGACCGTCGAGGGCGGCCTGAGCACCCCCCATATGCTGATGGCCGAGGTTGGTGCCGCCTTGGCGGCGCGGGCACGCCGGGTGGTGGCGGTGGCGGACTCGTCCAAGCTCGGCCGGGCAGGGTTCACCCCCATCGTCGGGCTGGACGCGATCAACGTGCTCGTCACCGACGACGGCGCCGACCCTGAGCTGGTCGCCCAGATCCGCGAGCTCGGCATCGAGGTGGTGCTGGCGTAGCCCGACCGGTGCTGGGGACGGTCGCGACCCCCGGGTCGGGAGCTGGCGCCGATAATCGGCTCATGGCGTCCGATCGTTCCGGTTGGGGTGCCGCCGGCGGGCGGCTTCGCGGAGGGTTGGGCGCAGCCGCGGTGCTCCGGCAGTCGCTCCTCTGGGCATCGCGGCGACGCGGCGTGCAGCAGGTCGTCTCCCGGGCGCCGCTCACCCGACGTCTGGTCCGCCGCTTCGTGGCCGGCGAGAACCTGGCCGGCGCGGTCACGGCGGTTCGGCGGCTGACCGGCCGGGGCCTCTCCGTGACCGTCGATCACCTCGGCGAGGATACCCGCGACGCTGCCGGCGCCAGGGCGGTCGTCGCGGTGCACCGCGCGCTGATCGCGCAGCTCGCAGCCGAGGAGCTGACGCCGCGCGCCGAGGTGTCGCTCAAGCTCTCCTCGCTGGGCCAGAGCCTGGATGGCGAGCTGGCCTTCGAGAACGCGCTTGAGGTTTGCCGGGCGGCGGCCGAGGTGGGGATGCCGGTGACCATCGACATGGAGGACCACACCACCACCGACTCCACGCTCGGCATCGTTACCCGGCTGCGCGCCGAGCACCCATCGACCGGCCTGGTTGTCCAGGCGTCGCTCCGCCGCTCCGAGGCCGACTGTCGCGTCCTCGCCCATCCCGGCTCCCGCATCCGGCTCTGCAAGGGCGCCTATCAGGAGACGGCGGCCCGGGCCTGGCAGCGGCGGAACGACGTCCGTGCCGCCTACCTCCGGTGCCTGCGCATCCTGCTCGCGGGGGGCGCGACGCCACTCCTCGCCACCCATGATCCGGCGCTGATCGACGCCTGCCACCGGCTCATCGCGGTGCGCGGCGGCCCTGCCCACGAGCACCAGATGCTCTTCGGCATCCGCGTCGACGAGCAGGTCCGGCTGGTCACCGCCGGGGAGGAGGTCCGCATCTACGTGCCTTTCGGCGAACGGTGGTACCCGTACCTGATGCGCCGGATGGCGGAACGGCCGGCGAATCTGGCCCTCGTGCTCCGCGCGCTGGCGGGCGATGGGTAACCGTGCTGGCCGGGAACTGGGTCGGAGTCGAGGCTAGCCGCGCACCCTGCCGAGCGACCCGAGCGTACGGCGGACGCCCGCCAACCGCTCCTCGTTCCACTCGATCGTGGTGTCAGGTTCGAGGAAGGCGAAGGCGATGCTTGCGGCGGTGAGGCCCGCCTGCGACCATTCGGCTGTCTGGGCCGCGCCGAAGGGTCGGGCCTGGACGCGCTGTGATGCGATCTCGGGGGTGGCGAGGGCCATGATCACGAGCCCCCGGAGGGTGGCGCTGGCGAGCGTCGCGATCATCTCGAAACTGCCCTGGACCTCCGGTCGGAGCCGGTAGCCGAGCAGCTTTGCCAGTTGCTGCCAGGCGCTGGCGATTCGGCTGATGAAGCCCCTCTCGGAACTGGCCAGGGCGGCCTGCAAGGCGCTTCTCAGTTTCTCGTCGACGACGCTCAGGAAACTCGCATGCAGGGCGAGGTAGGTGCGCCACTCCGTGGATCCCAGCATGGTCTCGAAGTCGTTGAGCGCGCCGCGCCGGATCAGCTCCAAGACGAGGTCTCGGCGGCCGTCCGCCGTCTCCAACCAATCGGAGTGCGCCAGTGCGATGGCCCGGATCGAGGCGGCGGCGGCCTCGAAACCCGACACGGCGGCGGGGCGCGCCGCTCGGGCCAGCTTCTTCAGGAGGTCGCTGTAGAAAAGGTCCTTGTACGGCCAGCGGCGGTAGGCGGCACTGCGCGAGACACCGGCCTGCTGGATCACCTCCTCGAAGCTGATGTGGTCGAGGCTCACGGTCAGGCCGGAGCGATCGATCAGCGACGTGGCGGTGTGTAGCATCCGCTGCTCGGTCTCCTGGTCCGAGAGCCGGGGCCGCCGCGCGAGCCCGAGGGGGCCTTGCGCGGCCGCTCCGGCGGCAGTGACCTTCATTGAGATACGATATTCCAAATTTCGAGTCTGGAGTTTCTCGGAGCTTACCACCGGACAGCTGGACGAGACCGGAGTTCCGACGTCGGAGCGGACGGGGCCCGCACGAGCGAGACGGCTGTCAGCTCCTTTCTCATCCCCCTGCAATACCGACCACGCTCGATTTTGAGCTCAAACGAGGACTGATGACCTTGACCACACATGCTGCGAGGACAGGTAGCAACGATCATCTGTGGATCGTCGGCGGCGGCATTGCGGGCATGGCGGCCGCGGCCGTTGCCATCCGCGACGCGGGTTTGCCGGGCGAGCGCATCCACATTCTCGAGGAGCTGGGCTTGGAGGGTGGCTCGCTCGACGGAGCCCCCTCTCCCCTGGAGCCGGGCGCATTCGTGAGCCGTGGCGGGCGGATGCTCGAGGAGGAGGCGTACCGGTTGGTGTGGGACCTCTTCTCCACCATCCCCTCCCTCTCCGACCCGTCGATGAGCGTCAAGGACGAGATCTGGGCGTTCAATGCGCGCGCCAAGACGGACGCGCGGGCTCGGTTGGTCGATGCTCATCACCACATCCTCGAGGCCGCCGACTACGGGTTCTCCGTCCGCGACCGGGCCGACGTGCTCCGGGTCATCGCCACACCGGAAGCGCTGCTCGGAAGCAAACGCATCGACGAGATGTTCAACCCGCACTTCTTCACCACTCACTTCTGGCAGATGTGGCGCACCACCTTCGCCTTCCAGAAGTGGCACTCCGCTGCCGAGTTGCGCCGCTACTTCCGCCGGTTCATCCAGGAGTTCTCCCGCATCCACACCCTCGAGGGCGTCCGCCGCACCGTGTACAACCAGTACGACTCGATGGTGGTACCGCTGCAGCGGTGGCTCCTGGATCACGGCGTCGACGTCCGCTTCGCCACGCGCGTCGTCGACATCGATTTCAGCGGGGCACCGGGCAGGAGAAGGCGGGCCACCCGGATCCACTTTGAGAACCCCACGGGCCCCGGGACGATCGACCTCGGTGTGCACGACTTCACGATCGTGACGATCGGCTCCATCACCGCCGATGCCACTTATGGGGGCAACGACACCGTCCCCGAGATGATTCGGGACCGCCGGGACCACGGTTGGTCGCTCTGGGACCGGATCGCCAAGAAGGCTCCCGATTTTGGACGGCCGATGGCCTTCTACGGCAACATCGATGAGGACAATTGGGAGTCGTTCACGCTCACCCTGCACGGCCGCGCGCTCCTCGACCGGATCACCGCTTTCAGCGGCAACAAACCCGGCACCGGTGCCCTCACGACCTTTGTGGACTCGGGCTGGCACCTGTCGATCGTGGTGCCGTACCAGCCGCACTTCCGCGACATGCCCGACGACACCTACACCCTTTGGGGCTACGGCTTCACGACCGGCAACGACGGCGATTACGTCCGCAAGCCCATGCAGCAGGCCACCGGGACCGAGGTCCTCACCGAGCTCGTGCACCAGCTGGGTTTCGAGGACATCCTCGACGACCTCCTCGCCACCACCGAGGTGACCACGGTGATGATGCCCTATGCGTCGGCGCTGTTCGCCTGCCGCGCTGCCGGTGATCGTCCCAAGGTGGTGCCGGACGGGTCGGAGAACTTCGCGTTCGTGGGCCAGTTCGTCGAGATCCCCAACGACGTCGTCTTCACCGTCGAGTACTCGATTCACGGCGCCATGATCGCCGTGTACACGCTCTTGGGTGTCGATCGGAAGATCCCACCGATGTACCGGGGACTGCGCGATCCCGCCGTCGCCACCAAGGCGACGCGCGTCCTCGCGGGGGTGTAACCGCCGCCAGCGCGCTGGGCCGGCCCACCCACCCAGGGCTGGGCCGGCCCACCCGGCTAGAGCTGGTCCGCTGCGGGCCTGTCCGCATCCTCGGCATGCACCTCAGGGGCCCCCTCGACCGTTGTGGCGTCGATGCGCATGGAGCCGGCCAGAGCCTCCGCGTACGACTTGGTGACCTCCTGACTGAGCAGGGCCGGGTCCCCGCAGAGATTCTCGATGTTGCGCTGGTAGAGGACGATGCGCGCGCCGGGGGCGATGTCGCGCCGTGCGCCGGCGGCGAAATCGCCGCCCAGCATGCTGAGCGGGCCGCTCGTGCCGGCGTACGTGGGATTGAAGAACGAGCAGCGGATGTCGGGGTCGGCGCCACCGGCCACCACGGGTATTCCGGGCAGCATCTCGACTTCCACCACAGGTTGCTGGAAGGCGCCGCGCATGTCGGCCATCGACTCCAGCACCGCAGCGTCGACCAGCTTCTGGAAGTCGGCGTTGCTGAGCCGGACCGGTACCGGCCAGGTGCCGTCCAGCTCGTGGGCCGCCTCGAAATCGGAGCCGCCGGCGGAGGGCTTGTCCGGCGTCTGCCACACCTTGGTCTGGCCGCGCAGGCTCCAGGCGGGAGCGAACGTGTTGACCGTGGCGAGCAGGGAGTCGAGGTTGCGCTCGGCCTCCTCGAAGTGGCCCGCCTTGTACTGGGCGGCGCTCAGCCGCCAGAGCGCCTGGCTGGACCTGGGGTGCGCCCGCAGCGCCGTGTCGGCGGCGAGCTGCGCGTCCGCGTAGTGGTGAAGCCACCAGAGCGCCTCGGAGGCGAGCAGCAGCGCCTGCAGCTGCACCTCGGGCGATGCGTCACCGAGGTGGCGATGGGCGACAAAGAGCGCCTCGAACGGGTGCTTGCGGCAGCTTGTCACGTGTCGTGCCATGACGGCCTCGGCTCTCTCGTCGGCCGCTGCGTCCAGGTTCCGGTGCGACTCGGGAACGTAATTGAGCCAATGGACGAAGTGCTCCGACAGGCCGTCATCGAAGGCGAGCTCCGGAGGCGGCGGAGCGCCGGCATAGCCGGGACCCGAGTGATGGCTGGGGTGGTCGGGCGGAGCGGTCGCGGTGGACATAGGTCGAATCATGGCCCTCCCGGTGGGCGTGTGCTTGCCTGCGGCTGACGCCGCCTGGTGGGCGATGATCAGCTCTGGCCGGAGCAGCCGGAGCGTCACGAGCAGAACGAGGAGGAGCAGGGTGGTTCCACGGGAGCATGTGCGCCTGACCGGCACCATCGAGGTGGGCCTTCCGCCCGAGCAGGCGTTCAGCCTTTTCACGCCCAGCGGGGAACGGGCGTGGACAGAGGGCTGGGATCCCCAGTTCCTCACCGCCGTGACGGACGAGACCGAGCCCGGGATCGTCTTCACCACCGACCATGGCGGCCGGATCACGATCTGGACGGTGGTGCACCGGGAGGCCGGCACCGGCATCGCGTACAGCCGGACCACTCCTGGTGATCGCACCGGCCTCGTCACCGTCGCCCTTCAGCCCGCCGCCGGCGGGAGCACCGTCACCGTCGGTTACGACCTGACCGCGCTGGTGCCCGAGGCGGACCACGCGCTCCAGGAGTTCGCCCAACAGTACCCCGCGTTCCTGGCGGAGTGGAGGGATGCGATCGCCACCCTCATCGCCGTCGGGCGAGACGGACCAGCGAGCCATGCCCACCCCTGACGGCCGGGTTCGGGTCTGCCTGGAAACCGGTGGCCGCCTCAGTTTCGCGTCGGCCCTCGACTGGCCCGGTTGGGCGCGTTCCGGTCGCGGCGAGGAGGCAGCCGTCGAGGCGCTTCGTGGGTACGCTCGTCGTTACGCGCCGGTGGCTCGTGCGGCCGGGCTCGAGCTGCCCGAGGTGGTGAGGATCGATGTGGTCGAACGGCTTCGTGGGTCGGCCAGCACTGACTTCGGGGTCCCCGAGGCGATCGCGGAGCTCGAACGCGAGCCTGTTCCCGCCGGCGACGTCGAGCGCCTGGTCCGCCTCATGGAGGCCGGCTGGAAGCTCTTCGATGAGGTGGTCGCCGCTGCGCCGGCCAGCCTGCGCAAGGGGCCGCGGGGCGGTGGCCGCGACCGGGACGCCGTCGTCGATCACGTCGTCCGCGCGGAGGTCGAGCTGTATGCCCGGAAGCTGGGGCTCCGCCTCTCCCGACCAGCGCTCGGCGAGGTCGCGACCCTCACCGCGGCGCGCTTCGCGATCGCGGACGCCCTGCGGGCCGCCGCTGGACCCGAGCCGCACCCGGCGGGGGTCAGGGGATGGCCACCTCGCTACGCAATCCGGCGCATCGCCTGGCACGTGCTCGACCACGCCTGGGAGATCGAGGACAAGAGCGACCCCGCGCCGGCGGCTTGAGCAGGCGTCAGACGGCCGGGCGGCTGCCCTTGGAACCGTAGTCGAAGAAGCGCTCCGTCGTGCCGCCGGAGGTCCAGGCGGCGCGGAGCCGCGTCCGCTTCTCCGCCCTGCGCAGGGCGGAGAGCGCCGTCCGGTTGAGGTCGCGGGCGCTTTCGCCCTCGAGGACGGCCTCGATGTGGAAGCCCCCGGCCGTCTCCGTGACACCGGTCGGGAAGAGCTGGGCCATGACGGCGCGCACGCGATCAGGGGCGTCGCTGCTCACGTCGGCGACCAGGCGAAAGATTTGCATGACCCCGCAGGGTACATGGGTCAGCCGGTGGTCGCGATGCCCATGAGGACGACGATGAAGGCGGCGTAGGTGCCCGTGACGATCGGGCCCCAGGAGCGTCCCGTCAGGTGTGCGAGCGCGATGACCGAGAACGCGACCACCGCGAAGAGGGGCGGCCCGATCGAGTCCATGCCGAGCAGACCGAGGGCCATCCCGCCACCCGCGGTGAAGCCGTAGATGATCATCCGCGCCGTGGTGCGGCGCCAGACGGCTCCAGCGAGCCCGAGCACCGCCAGCAGGACGATGAACCCGCCGATGAAGAACGCCCGGCTGCCAAACCTCCCCCCGATGCCGATGGGGCCCGTCGGCTGGGCGAGGAGGTACGCGTAGAGGCCCAGGTCCGCGATCGCGACGGCGGCGATGCCCCGACCGGCCAGTGTGACCCACCTCCGCGGGCGCCGCGGGAACTGGAGGATCACCATGTGATCAGCCTACATTGGGGGTCCGTCCCCGTCCCGAAGCTCACTCATCGCTGGCGTCCGCCTCCCGCGGCGGCCGGCCCCGCCGCCGCATCGGGCCGGCGCCGGACGGCAGCCGTCCGGCTGTCGCCAGCGCCCGCCTCAGCAGGAACTCGATCTGTGCGTTGCTGCTGCGCAGCTCGTCGCCCGCCCAGCGCACCAGCGCGTCGTGCACGGCGGGGTCGAGCCGCAGCAGCAGGCTCTTGCGTTCAGCCACAGGTCGATTCCCAGCTACCTTCCGTGCACCCCCCGTCAGTTGTACAGGGTGCCGGCGTTGACGATGGGTTGCGTGTTCTGCTCGCTGCAGAGGACGACCAGCAGGTTGGACACCATGGCCGCCTTGCGCTCCGTGTCCAGATCCACGATCCCGAGCTCCTCGATGCGCGCCAGCGCCATCTCAACCATGCCGACGGCGCCTTCCACGATCGTCTTGCGGGCGGCGACGACGGCGCTCGCCTGCTGCCGGCGCAGCATCGCCTGGGCGATCTCGGGGGCGAAGGAGAGACGGGTCAACCGCGACTCGATTATCTTGACCCCGGCGGAGGCCACCCTCTCCGCGATCTCGGCGGTCAGCTGGGAGGTGATCTCCGTGGCGTTGACACGCAGGGAGAGCTGACCGTCCTCGTGGGCGTCGTACGGGTGGGTGCTGGCCACATGCCGGACCGCGGTCTCGGTCTGGATGTCGACGAAGCGGGCGAAGTCGTCGACCTCATAGAGGGCTTGCGCCGTGTCCTCGACCTGCCAGACGACCACCGCGGCGATCTCGATCGGGTTGCCGTCGGCATCGTTGACCTTGGCCACCTGGGTCTCGTAGTTGCGGATTCGGGTGGAGACCTTGCGCCGCTCGGTGAAGGGGTTGACCCAGCAGAGGCCGGGGTTGCGGACCGTGCCGTTGTAGCGGCCGAACAGCTGCACCACGCGCGCCTCGCCCGGCTGAACCGGGGTCAGCCCACGTGACGCGATCGCGTCGACGATCATGACGAGCACCGCGACGCCGATCACGATGCCGGCGAGCAGGTGGTCCCCGGCATGGTTGCCGAGGATGCTGCCGACGACGAAGAGGCCGACGTCCACCAGCCCCACCACGATGAAGACGAGCAGCAACGTTATGCCGGGTCCCGCGGGCCTGATCCGCTCTCTCATGATCGCCCGCGCCGCGGGCGCCGCCCTGGTCGGGGTTCTGGTGTCGGTCATCTCGCCTCCTCCTCGGACGTCTCCCGCCGGGGTGGACGCCCGGCCGCTGGACTTGATACTATCATAGTGATATCAGATTTCACGGGGAGGCGGCGCCAGTCGTGGCCGACCGGGTGCTAGAGCTCGACCGGGTGTCCAAGCAGTACGGGCACGTCCAGGCGCTGCACGAGCTGAGCTTCGAGGTCCGCGCGGGCGAGCTCTTCGGCTTCGTCGGGCCCAATGGCGCCGGCAAGACCACCACCATGCGCATCGTCCTCGGCGTGCTCGCGGCCGACGCCGGCGAGGTGCGCTGGGGAGGGGGGCCCATCACCTTCGCGACGCGGCGGCGGATCGGCTACATGCCCGAGGAGCGCGGCCTCTACCCGAGCATGGGGGTGACCGAGCAGCTCGTCTACCTGGCCGAGCTGCACGGGATGCGTGCCGGCGACGCGCGCGCGGCATCCGCCCGTTGGCTGGAGCGGTTCGGCCTCGCTGACCGCGGTGGCGAGCAGCTCCAGAAGCTGAGCCAGGGCAACCAGCAGCGGGTCCAGCTGGCCGCCGCGCTGCTCTTCTCGCCGGATCTGCTGGTCCTCGACGAGCCCTTCTCGGGGCTCGACCCGGTGGCGGTCGACGTGATGAGCGACGTGCTGCGGGAGCAGGCGGATGCGGGCATCTCGGTGCTCTTCTCCAGCCACCAGCTGGAGCTGGTCGAGGAGCTCTGCGACCGGGTCGGCATCATCCGCGGCGGCCACATGCTGGCCGCCGGCTCCGTGGAGGAGCTGCGCAGCGGGTCGGCACCCCGCTACTGGGTCGACGCCCCGATGGCGGCGGCCGGGTGGGCGGAGACGATGCCCGGGGCGGCGGTGGTGCGGGTGGAGGGCTCGCGCACGCTGGTCGAGCTCCCGGCCACGAGCGGCGACCAGGTGCTCCTGCAGGCGGCGCTCGCCACCGGTCCGGTCCGTGAATTCCGTCGCGACACACCGACGCTCACCGAGCTCTTCCGCACCGTCATCACCGAGGAGCCCACGGCATGAGTGGCGCAGCGCCCGAGCGCAGCGCGCTCAGCCCCGGCCGCGCCGTCTACCTGATCGCCCGCCGCGAGTTCGCGACCAGGATCCGCGGCAAGGTCTTCATCATCGGGACGATCGTCGCCGTCGCCCTGCTCGCCCTCTACGCCGTGCTGCAGCTGGCGGTCATCGACAGGATCAATACGACGACCACCTTCAAGGTCGGATTTTCGGGGTCGGCCACGGCGCTGGCCCAGCCGCTCGAGGCGGCCGCCCCCTCGCTCGGGTTCAACGTGCATGTGAGCGACGTCGCGACCGAAGCGCAGGGCCGGGCGGAGGTGCGCGCGGGCAGTCTCGACGCCCTGATCCTGGGCACGCCCGGCGCTCCCCAGGCGGTGGTCGAGACCGGGATCGACCCCACCCTGCAGGCAGCCCTGGTCTCGCTCGCCAAGCAGGACGTGCTCTCCGCCGACCTGAGCGCCGCCGGCCTCAGCCCGCCTGCCGTCGAGAGCCAGGTCGACGCCGTCTCGCTGCATCTCGACACCCTGCGCCCGGCCACGGCCGCCCAGCTGCAGGGACCGATCATCGGCTTCATCATGGCCTTTGCCCTCTACCTCTTCATCGGGATCTATGGGAGCGTCATCGGGCAGGGGGTGGTCGCCGAGAAGGCGAGCCGGGTGGTGGAGATCCTGCTCTCCACGGTGAGGCCCGGCCAGCTCCTGCTCGGCAAGGTGGTCGGCATCGGCCTGGTCGGCCTGATCCAGCTCGGCATCATCGCCGTCTGCGGGTTGCTCTTCACCGTGCCCACCGGCGTGCTCGCCCTACCTGGCGCGGCGATCGGAGCGGTCGCGATCGGGGTGATGTGGTTCGTGCTCGGATTCATCCTGTATGCGCTGATGCTCGCCGCCACGGCGTCGCTGGTCTCCCGGGTCGAGGAGGTGAGCAGCGCGACCGTGCCGGTCTCGATGCTCCTGATCGTCACCTGGCTGCTCGCCTACGTGGTGGCCATCCCGGCCATCGACGCGGTGACCGGGGGTGGCGCGGTGTCGCCGGGCCTGGAGACGCTGACCACCGTGGTCTCGCTCATCCCGCCCTTCACCCCGGTGCTGATGTCGATCCGGATGGCGGCGGGCGAGGTGCCGCTCTGGGAGGGGCTGCTCGCCATCGTCCTCGTACTGGGCAGCATCGTGGGCGTCATCTGGCTGGGCGCTCGTATCTACGCCAATTCGATCCTCCGCTTCGGCGCCCGCATCAAGCTGACCGATGCGCTGCGGCGCTCCCCGTGAGGGGGGCCTGCCGTCGGAGGTGACCGCCCGGTTGCGGTCGCCCGTGCACT
This sequence comes from Candidatus Dormibacteria bacterium, assembly GCA_050012735.1. Taxonomy (GTDB): domain Bacteria; phylum Chloroflexota; class Dormibacteria; order Aeolococcales; family Aeolococcaceae; genus Changshengia. The sequence continues at coordinate 18,585 of JBEKGP010000031.1, read as the reverse complement.
GCGGTCAGTCGCTCACGCAGGCCCCGGCGCTCACCGCCGTGGTGCGGCCCGTGGCCGCCCGGATCGCCCCGGTGATGTCGGAGGTCGCCAGCGCGTACCCCTCGTCCGCGGAGGTGGTGCTCGTCGCGAAGGTGACCCCGATCACCTGACCCGAGAGGTCGACCAGCGGTCCCCCGGAGTCGCCGGGGATCACGTCGGCGGAGACGACCACGGTCTCGCGGGTGACCGAGGCGGAGTAATAGATGTTCCAGGTGGTCGCCTCCTCGGTGCCACGGACCGCCGCCGCGACCGTCGCCTCGGAGCCCCCGTCGGGATAGCCGATCACGGCACCCTGTGTCCCCACCGGGGAATTGCCGCTCGCGATCGGCAGCGGCGACATCCCCAGGCCGGGGACGTAGAGGATGGCGACGTCCTCGTTGGAGTCGAAGAGCACGACCGTGGCGTTGAGTGGCTGCTGGCCCGGAGGCTGCACCGTCACGCGATACGAGCCGGCCACGACGTGGGCGTTGGTCAGCATCAGGTCGTGTCCCACGGGCCAGGCCGAGCCCGCCAGGGCGCCGCCCGGGCCCCCGCAGCCGTATGCGATCACCCGAGAGACGTCGGCCTCGGCGGTGCGCACCCCGGCGGTGTCCGTGCTCGCTGGGAGGGGCTCGAGCGGGAGGGTGGGCGAGAGGCCGGTGAAGGGGTTGGGAAGCTCGTTGTTCTGGAGAAACTCCTGGACCTTGGCGAGGAAGGCGGGGGGCTCGGGGGCGATGTCGAGCAGGCCCCGCTCGATCGCCGAGCTGTCGATCTGGCTGCCCAGCACCGTCAGAGAGCTGTTGGCGAATGTGAAGCCGAGGAACCAGGCGATGAAGAGCACCCCCAGGCAGCTCGTGAAGGTGCCGGCCACCGAGTCCCAGGTGGCCAGCCGGGTCTTGAGGGTGAGGACACGCGCCCGGTACCCCAAGGCGCTGCCGATCCCCTCGATGATGAGGAGGGCGGCGACGAAGATGCCGGTCGCGACGAGCGGCTGGCCGCTGCTCCCCGGTCCGGGCGAGATCCAGCGGGTGAGAGGGGGCGCGATCAGGGCCCCGACCACGCTGCCGACCACCAGCCCGGCCAGGGCCGAGCCCGCCCAGGTGAAGCCGCGCCGGTACCCGGAGATGGCAAAGCCCACCAGCAGGATCGCGATGATGGCGTCGAGGATGTCCATCCGGTCGGGAGTTTGACGGGTGCGGCCCGCTTCCGGGGGTGGTCAGTTCGCGATGGGGGAGCGTCCCTGCTGCGCTGGCCGGCGCGGGCCGGCTCGCGGTGCGTACGGTCCAGGCCACACGGCCGAGGTCAGGTGGCCCATGCTGGGGTGTATGGCCGCACGGCCGGGGCCCGGCAGACGTCGCACCGAGGAGCTTCATGGCTGACATCGTCCGAGTCCATCTCCACACCGGTCTCGACCGCGACTACGCGGCGACCGGCTTCGGCCTCAGCTCGCATGGTCTGACCATCACCCGTCCGCGTCCCGACGGAGCCCCGGGCGATGAGGTCGTGGCCGTCTTCGACCACGGCAAGTTCGACTGGGCGGAGCGGGTGGCGGAGGGCGCCGCTCCCGCCGGTGAGCTGACCCCCTTTGACGCCTCCCAGCTGGGCCGGGCCAGCCGGCGGACGGCGCTCTCGAGCTGACCCCCGCGGGGCCGGCCCCGCCCTGCCCTGGTGGGTGCCCTATCCTCTAGGGCATCGGGGCGTGGCGCAGCCGGTAGCGCGCTTGCTTTGGGAGCAAGAGGCCGTGGGTTCGAGTCCCGCCGCCCCGACCAGCTGGTCGTTTGTAGCCCGTTTTTGAATTCGGCTGGAGCACTTACTTAGGTTCTGGCCAGGCCCGGCCGGGTCCGCCCAGTGGCGAAGCAAGTGGTGCTCTGGACCACGATTGCCAAAGCAAGTTCTCTATCACCGCAGCACTCGCCGGCCAGGGGTCACGGCGCTCCCCTGGAGCCTTACGGGCCGCGGTAGCGGTCAGACAAGGTCCAGGAACGCCGCCGGGGATAGCACCGGCGGCGAGGCAGCGGGGAGGCTGGTGAGGTCCTTATCCCCGGATAACGGGTGGTCGACGTTGGCGACCTGGGCCAGGGCGATCACATAATCGTTGCGGCATCACAGGTGAACGCTCTGACAGTTCGGGACGGGCTCAGAGTGCCTCCGTGACCGCTGCGGGTGCCCGATTCTACGGGGAGGTCCTGCCCGACCTTACGGACGTCTTCCCTGCCGGGGGGCCGCCCCGGCGGCGGAGGGAGGCAGAGCGCCCGGTGCAGTGGCCGGGTACTGGTGCATCCAGCGGCCCTTCGAGAGCCGTGCTGTGGGTATCGACACCGCGGCGCCGTCCGCGCGCAGTGCCGCCTCGAGGCCGAAGCCAAAGTAGGTGCGCCCCGCGCGGATCTCGAAGCGATACTGGGCCAGGTCACCGAGCCTTCGCCGTAGCACGTCGACGACCACGCGGCTCCATTCGTGGCGCAGGGCCGCGGGCAGTGACGCGAGATCCCGGTCATAAGGCGCGATCACCTGATGGGGGTCCACGAGCCCGTACTCCGCGGAGAGGATGAACCACTGTGCGGCACGTTTCTCCACCGTGGCACGCCGACCGGCAAAGAGCGGGGAGACAAACAAGTCCTGCGCTGGAGCAGGATGTTGCCGCTTGTTCTTGACGCATCCCACAAGGCCGATCAGAGGCCGGTCGTCTGGAGCGACGGGTTGCGGAGGCACCGCGGGGCCACGTAGCCCCGTGACCTTGGGATTCCCCAGGCAGAGCTCACAGACTGCGGCGATCGGCATCCACTCTCCGGCGCCATCGCAGCGCCAGCACCCTACCCGTCCGAAGTACCGGAGCGCGGGGTCCAGGGCGGCGCACGTCCCGACCAGGGCCGCCGGACCCTCGGCCCCCTCGGCACGGACGATGGCCGACCACGCTTCCTCGATATCCTCGCGGGCGTCATCCAGCGCCACGCCCCCCGTGTCGGTGACCCCCAAGTGCTCGGTGGCGCGCCGCGCCTGGACATCCACGCCGACCTGGAGAACCGAGAGCCCACCCACCGGCGCACCGCCTGGGAAGACCATCGTCCGGATCCACATCGAGCCCCGCCTTAGCCCTGCCAGGTACGGGAATAGCTCCGAGCCTGCCGGAGACTGCACGCTCCTCAGGGCTACCAGCAGCTCGCCAGCCTCCCCCGCTCCCCCGGTGACCACCTGACTGACCGGCGACCCCGGCTCCATCACGAGCGATTCGGCGATCCGCCGCCACGCCGCGGCGTCCGCGAGGTGGCGGTGGCTAACCCCCGACGTCCGAAGTGCATCGGTGAGGTCAGTGAACGACCGGGCGACGAGCTCCCCCGGCACCAGCGCCCACCGGTTCACGGCGTAAAGAGTGCCGGCGGACCGCCACAGACCAACCTCGTCGTGAGCTCGGTCCATCGCCCCGACGAGAGTCAGCGCCGCCCGGACCGCATCGCCGTGCTCCCCGCAGTCGCGGAGCAAAGCCGCGAAGCGCGCTTCCGGGAGATGCTCCCAGCCGGGCAGCTCCGCATCCGGGCGTCGCGACAAATCGAAGGTCCCCGCGGTAAACCCATGGCTGATCGCGGCCGCCAGACCTTCTGTAATTGGCACAGCGCCGCGTACTCTAGCTTCTTGAGCGCGGGTTTGCATGGGCACGCGGCACGTTCGCCCCGATGCGGCGAGCGATTGGCCAACCCAGGGCAATTTCGGAGGTCCCGCACCTCCCCGACACCGCTCCCCGCACCGCCCCATCCCTCATCTATGGTGCTGCGTGGGCCACATCGAGCCCCCCGGCCCTACAAATATGTGTTCGTACGCGGCCCTGACCCGGGACGTCCCAGGGTGGGACGACCGCGGGCGGGCGGCCGGCCCTCGGCTGTGGCACGGGCTGGAATGGCTTTGCCGTGGTCGGCAACGAGGAACCGATGACCAAGGGTTGATGTCGTCGCTCCCGAGACCCCCAAGATTGGGGATGGACATCCGAACCTAGCGCGGAAATGGCGCCAGGAGCGTTTGCGGTGCGTATTGAGAAGGCTCCGATGGCGGGGATAGGTACCACCCGTTTTGAGCCTTTCCCATCAACTCCGGGTCCTGGCAGGGTTGGGGCACTGGGTAGATGGACCCGCGGCCGCTGCCGGACGGTGGTACCTAGCCAGGAGACTGTGGTGGGAGTCTTGGGTGTTCAAGCGCAACCGGGACATGGATTCTGGGCGCCCTCAGAAGGGTACGACGTCCGGCCGGATCGTTCGCGGGAAGCTGATGCTCCTGTTCGCACTGGGTGCGGCAGCCGTCGTCGGCCAATCGCTCGGGGCCGCGCCGCTGACGACCACTGTCGGAGGGGGATCCACTTCCAGTTCCGGTTTCAGCTCGAGCTCACTGGGTGCGGGCTCGACGGCGGGTAAGCAACCGCTCTCGGGCAGCCAGTCCAAGGCGGAGGCGGCCACCCTCCTGGCGGCGGGAGCCAACCAGGCGGAGCATCCGGCGCCAATCCATGCCGGCACCTGGCGGACCAGCTCCTCGTCGAGCACGACCAAACCATCGACCAAGAACTCTCCACCACCGCCCACCTCACCGTCCGCAGCAAAGCCGCCCGCGTCTCCGACGATCACTGAGGCGGCCGCGATCCAAGCCGCCCGCACGGACGCAAAGCGCGCCGCCAAGGGAAAGGAGATCACCGGCTTCAAGAAGGGTGTGAGTCAGGCAATCCCACTCCTCGACAACGCCACGACCAACACGTACGCCAACGCCGATGGTACGTTGACCGCCCAGGTCTACCAGGCCCCGGTCAACTACGAGAACACTCAGGGCAGGTGGGTACCAATCGTCGACACGCTTCACGCGGCGGCGAACGGCTCCTTCGAGAGCGGTGCGGGACCGACTGAAGTCAGTTTCGCTCCCACTCTCGCCTCCCCCGAGATGGTGACGGTCACCGATGGGGATGTCTCATTCGGCCTCGCTCCGCCGGAGCAGGCGAGCGAATCCACCGGGGGATCAGTGGAGGGCGCCACCCCCGCACAACCCGTGCACGGATCGCTCTCCGGCGGGACCACGGTCACCTACGCGAACGCCTGGCCGGGCACGAACTTGGAGGGAGTCTGGTCCGCCGCCGGGCTCAGCCAGCTGGTGGTCCTGCAGCAGCCCCCGACCGGCACCGGCGACGTTGTGTACCGATACCAACTCAGCACGGATGGGCTGACGCCACAGCTCACATCCACCGATTCCCTCGACCTCGTCAACACGACGGGTACGGTCGTCTTCACGATGCCCCCGGGCTGGATGGCGGACAGCGCCGGGAACCCGCAATCGGCGACCACCACCTCGAATCCACTCGCCTACACACTGGGCCCGCACGGCAAGTGGCTGGACGTCATCGCCTCCGGAGCGTGGCTCCGTGACCCAGCCCGAGTGTACCCGGTCACCATCGATCCGAACTTCGGGACCGCGGGCGACGTGGGAATCAGCACCTATAGCCCGAACCTAAACTACAATGGGAACGAAGGCTTCACCCTCAACGGCTACTCGGACTACACCGACTACATCGGCGAGTACAGCGGCAGCACCACCGGCATGAACTGGGCGCTGATGGACTACAACGTTACGCAGCTTGACGGCGCCACCATCCTCAACGCAACCTGGAATGGATATTTCGATTGGACCGATACGTGCGCCCCGGAAGAGTACTGGGTCTGGAGGGCGACCAATTCCTGGAACTACCAGACCGCGACCTGGAACAACTTCACCCCGGGATCACCCTATTCCACAACTGACGGGGTGACGGGGAGCGTGGCCGCCAACTGGGGTGGCAACTGCCCGGGGTACACCCGGAACTGGAGCTCCGTCACCATCACGCCGTGGGTTACCGATTGGACACAGGGGACGGCCAACGACGGCATCGTCATCAATTCGGGCGGCAGCGCCAATACGACACCAGGTGGTCCCGCAAGCTCCCAATTCTGGATGCAGGTGGCCGCCTGGGACACCAACACAGGCAACCCCTCGTACCTCTCGATCACGTACAGCCCTGGTCCAGCGCCCGCCCTCGCCTCACCGAGCTCGGGGGCGCAGATTGTCGACCCGAATCTTGAGCCCACGCTGTCGGTGTCGACGTGCGCGTCCTGCATCCAGTACGACTTCCAGGTGAGCACCAGCACCAGCTTCTCCAGTCTCAGCTGCGCCTCCGGATGGACTTCGGCGACGTGGACGGTGCCAGTCGGTTGTCTTCTGAACGGTGGAACCTACTACTGGCAGGCGATCGGCTGGAATGGTCTGTACATCAACAACCAGCCGGTGACCACCAACTGGTCCTCTCCCTGGTCGTTCACCGCGAGCACCGGTCCAGGTGACAATCTGTCCTCGCCTCCGAATGGTGGGGTCGTCGTCGATCCCGACCTCCAGCCGCCCCTGACGGCGTCCAGGTGCTCGGAATGCGCTCAGTACTACTTCGAGCTCAGCACAAACTCGCAATTCCCAACCGGGTCGTACGACGGGTCGGGGCCGGTCAATTCGCCATCCTGGTCCCCGCCGGCCGGGGCTATCGCGGACGGGCAGACCTACTATTGGCGGGTGGAGGGGATAACGTCGCAGGACGTCGTGCAGAACTGGTCCCCCACCTGGTCATTCTCGGTCTCAGGCCCGGTGAACTGGGGGTTCCAGGACAGTGCCGCCAACCCCTCGCTGTCGTCGCAGAGCGGTAACCAGCCCTTCCCCGGGCCGTCGGACACGGCGACGGGAACCACACTGCCCGTGTACGTGGTGAACCAGACCCTCTCGACGTGGACCCCGACCGGGAGCTACCAGATCTCATATCACGTCCTCAACCCTGCAAACCAGGGTGTGGTCGCCAACGGGGTGACGGCTTCTCCAGGGGTGGGGACCATGACGATGCCTCCGGTGACGGTCATTTCGGGCTCCGGCGTCTGGGTGAACGTCAACATCGCCTCCTTTGCGTCCGAGGGGCTGTCCTCCGGCTCGTATGAGTTGGCGTTCGACATCTTCGACAGTCAGCTGAATGAGTGGTTCTCGCAGGGCGGGGGCAGCACCGCCGCCTTCGACATGCTTGTTGGGACCCCGCCGTCGCCATCTTCGCCGGCGGGAGGTGCGACGATAACCCCGGGGAGTGGGGGCGCCCTGCAGCCGACGCTGGCCGCAGGGAACTGCACAAGTTGCACGGGCTACCAGTTCCAGGTCAGCACACGCAGCGAATTCGGGGCCTACGTGACCACCAGCCCCTGGTTGTCGAGCCCGTCGTGGACGGTGCCGGGGGGTGACCTCAAGGCCGGTGCCACCTACTACTGGCGGGTCATCGGGCGCGACCAGTACCAGTCTTCGACGGCGTGGTCGAACTCGGCGACGTTCGTGACGCCGACCACTCCCGGCACGCCGACGGCGGTCTCGGCGACGGGTGGGTCGGCGAAGGCCACGCTGACCTGGACCACTCCGGCGAGCAGCGGCGGTTCGGCGATCACGGGCTACTCGATCGTCCCCTCGCTCAACGGGCGACCTCAGACGCCTGTGAGCGCGTCGTCGAGCCCGACGACCCTGACCGGTCTCACCAATGGGGGTTCATACACCTTCACGGTCGCGGCCACGAACCTCATGGGCACCGGCGTGCCCTCCACGCCCTCTGCGGCAGCGATACCCTCCAAGGCGCCGGCCGCTCCTGGCGGGGTGACCGCGGAGGCCGGGTCCAGTCAGGTGACGGTGAGCTGGCAGGCTGCGGCGTCCAACGGCAGCGCGGTGACCGGATACACCGTGACCACGTATGTGGGCGGGACGGCGAGCGGCACGACGAGCGCCGGTGCGTCGGCGACGTCGGCAATCGTTGGCTCGCTCACGAACGGCACCTCGTACACGTTTGCCGTGTCTGCGGCTAACGGGGACGGGCAGGGGGCGGCGTCTGCCCAGACGGCAGTTGTGACACCCGGTGCAGCACCGAGCGTGAGCGTGAGCCTGGACTCGTCACAGTACTCGAGGGGCCAGACGGCGACCATCACAGCGACGATTGCGCCGGCGTCCTCCTCCTCGGAGACGGTGAACCTGGCGCTCCCCCTGGCGGGGATCGGTTTCGATACGACCGGCTACACCGTCTCGGTCGGGGGCACGAGCTGCAAGAGTGTTGCGGGCGTGACCTGCTCGATCAGCTCCTCCGACATCACCGTGTCCGGACTGACCGTGACCTCGGCCGGGTTGACCGTGGCGGCCACGGTTCGAGCGCTCGGGAGTGACTCGACCTGCACCCAGCCGGTGGTCACGGCGACCGTCACCGACGCGACCACCGGTCGCGGCGGGCTGGGCTCGGTCCAGGGGTCGATCTGTGACGGCGGCCTCGGTGCCCACCAGTGGTGGACGTTCGTCAGCACGGCGCTCGGCCCAGCGGGCACGGCGGAGGTCAACGCCGCCAACGGGAACCTGGTGGTCACCCAGCAGGATGGCGGGACCATGCAGCTCCACGGCAACCTGAGCCTCGGGATCGTGCGTGCGTTCAACAGCGAGGCCACGCTGCAACCGGCAGCCGAGCCGGTCGGGCTGGGCTGGATCACCTCGTTCGTATCGGCGGGCGACGATCTGGGTGGGGTGGCGTTGCGCGTCCCCTCCGGTGAGCACGTCAGCGGTGGAGCTGCGATCACCGTGATCACCGACAGCGGGGCCCAGGACGTCTTCGAGCCGACGACGCTGGCCAGCGCTATCGATGTCACCACCCTCGGAACTACGACCGGGCCGCTGGGGCCACTCGTGCCCACCACCCTGGCGCTGGGGACGGGATACAACCAGCTCTGCGTTGACAACGTCTACACGCCTGAGGCCGGCGTTCACGCCAGCATGTGGCGGTACGTGGAGTCGAGCACCGGCGCCTGCACCGGGCTGACCTCGTCGAATGCGGCGGTGCTGGGTTACGCGACCCTGACCACGGACGGGGTGAGGCGGGAGTACAACGCGACCGGGGAACTGCTCTCCGTGCGTGACGCCCAGGGCAACCGGGTCGACTTCACCTACAGCGGCACCAAGTTGACCCGGGTGGGGGAGACCGGCGGCAGCAGCCGTGCCTACACCCTCAGCTACACCACCTGGAGCGGTGGCGTTCAGGTCAACATCGCCGACCCGGCGGGGGAGGTGACCAGCTACCAGGAGAATTCAGCCGGTGACCTGGTCAACGTGCTCAACCCGAGCGGAAGCTCCCTGCACTACACGTACGGAGCTTGTGGGGGCAGCACCCCCCAGCTCTGCAGCGCCCAGAACCCGGACGGCAACACGGTCACCTTCAGCTACCAGGGGTCGCCCTTCGGGGGCCCCGCCGAGATCTACCAGGTGACCGGCTTGCAGACGACGACCTCGCCCCAGCCCGCGACCACGTACAACTATGGTGCCAACGGTGCGGTGGTGAGCGCGATCACTGGCACCGAGGAGGAGCACTTCGCCCAGGTGGATGCTCTTGGCCGGGTGGGGGAGGTTGATGAGGGGTCGACCACCCAGGGTGCGGCCGGGGTCTGGTTGCACACCACCCTCTACGAGTGGGACACCTCCACTCTCAGCTGCCAACACCCTGACGCGGGGCCGGATAACGAGCTCTGCGACATCCTGGAGCTGGGTCTGGACAACGGCCAGACGCCCAACCGCGAGACCCAGTACACGTACAACGACGAGGGGGCGATCCTGGTCCAGGACGACCTCGACTCGCCGACCAACGTGGTCACCACCACCTCCTATCTGGCCCAGTACGTGGAGTCGAACGGGACGGTGCGGACCTTTACCGACACGGTCGCGGGCAGCGGCGCCGTCACCTCCCAAGCGGGACCGCGGCTGGACGCTTCGACGGTCCTTGTCCTGAGCGCGCAGACAGCGGTGCTCAGCCCCGACGGCAACGCGGCGACGAGCGGCTACGCCAGCTACGAGACGACGTACACGCGGGACACCAACACGGCGGTGGGTGCTGGGCTTCCGATCGGCTCCGCCAATCCTTGTGCCGGCGCCGGGGACAACACCGGCCTGCTCTGCACCGAGAGCGCTCCCTCCAAGGACGGGACCCACGCTACGGTGACCACGTACACGTACGACCAATGGGGTCAGCGGCTGACCGCGACGACCCCCGACGAGAGTGACGGGGCCCAGACGGGAAGCCCTACCACGTACACGTACTATCCCGACACCGCCACCGACCTCTCCGGGACCACCCACGAAGGCGGATGGCTCGCGGGGGTGACCGATCCCACCGGCCAGTTCGTCGCCTACGGGTATGACGCCGAGGGACAGGTGGTGAGGACCTGGGCACGCAACGCCACCGCCCAGGCAGGATTGCCTCTCAGCGCCTACCCGGGTACCTGCGCCTCCGCGACGGCGCCGGACTACACCCAGACGCTGTACGCGACCTCCTGCAGCACGTTGCCGGGGCTGTACGTCCTCAGCCAGACCGACCCTCTCGGCAACGTTACCACCTACCAAGTCGATAACGATGGCAACCGGTTGGGGGTGAGGACGCCCCGGGGCAACCAGGGTGGGGTCGGTTACCCTCAGTGTCCCACCGTGGGCGCGGACGACACCTGTTCGACGTACAACGACGCTGGCGAGGTGCTGACGGTGCAGCAGCCGGTGGAGGCCCTAAAGACCCTCAGCCCGCACACTACCAACACGTATGACGCGTATGGGAATCTCGTCCAGACCACAGATGCGGCGGGCGACACCACCACCGCCACCTATGACGCGGCCAACCGGAAGGTCACCGTGACCGTGGCGCGCTACGCGGTGGGCAGCACCCTCTACAGCGCGGCGGGCAGCGACGCGGTTCCGACCGGGTGCACGACCTCCGCGTCCGCCCCGTGGCCGAGCGGAGGCGAGGTGGTCTGCACGACGACGACGGCCTACGACGGCGAGGACAACGTGATCAACGTCCAGTCCCCCGCCTGGGAGGTCTCGGACGTCGTCGGATCCGCAGAACCGACGGTGACGACCTATGTCTACGACGGCTACCACCGCGTGATCGAAACGATCGCGCCGCGCTGGGACGGCACCAACCGCACCGTCACCACAGCGTCGGTATACGACCCCGACGGCAACATCCTGGAAAGCTGCCCAGCGAACGAGTTCGCGGAAGGATCGGGAGGCTGCCACGGACCAGGAAGCACGACGACCGACCACTTCTCCACCTACACGACCTACAACGCCGCGGACCTTCCCATCTCCGTGAGCACCTACACCGCCAACACTCCTCTGACGGGAACTCCGGCTCCGGCGGTGGTGACGACCAGCTACGACGCGGACGGCAATGTGCTCAGCACCACCAATGCCGACGGGGCCACGACCAGCAACGACTACAGCGTGCTCGATCGGCTGGTCTGGACAGGGACGCCGCAAAGCGGCAACCACTACGTCGTGACCTGGTACGGATACGACCCGTCGGGCAACAAGACCTGGACCACCCAGACCACGGCGATCAGCACCGGCCTTCCGGCGGCCGGGGTGACAGCACCGTCGACCCTATCAGGGGCGCGGGACACGATTGTCTCCTATAACGCCGACAACCGGCCACTGGACACGGTGGTCGCGGCGAAGAGCACGGCCGGCACCCCGAATGTCTGCTTTGACAACTTCCCGAGTTTCGGGGTCACGGGCATTTCTGGTTGCCCAAACCTCGGCGTGACTAACGGGAGCGGTGGAGTGAACGTCCACACCCGGGTTAGCTATGACGCCGACGGCAATAAGGTGGCCGAGTTTACCGCCGACGCCTTCCAGAATTCGGCGACGACACCCAGCGCCGAGTACATGGTGCGGACCGACTACGATGCGGACGACCGGGCAGTCACCCAGTACGTTCCCCGCTTCGACACCGCGGATACCAACGAGACCCCTCTCGGGGTGACCAGCGTCTTCTCCGGCCAGGCATCGCAGGGGGGTCAATGCCCGGTGACGGGCAGCATCTCCATCGCGCCAAGCGGTGTCGGGGCGCCACAGACGATCGCCGGCGTCCCCGCCTATGACGCGACGACCGGGCTGTGCGCCACTGCGGTGCAGTACAACGGCGACGGCCAAGTGGTCAAGGAGCTCATGCCGACGGCCGGAGGCAACTGGAGCTCGTCTGCCTTTGACACGTATGCCTACACCGATGATGGGCTGGCAGCTACGGCGGGCAGTCCCAATCCCAGCGGTGCTGGCGGCCAGGTGACGACCTCGGCGGTCTACGATGCGCAGGGGAAGGAGCTGGTGAGCACCGACGCCGAGGGCAACCAGACGACCTCCGTCTACAGCGCAGATGGGCTCCTGCTCAGTACGACCGCGCCGCCCTCCAACAGCCTGACCCTGAGCAGCACGAGCAACGGCCCAACGGCCGTCACGGTAGATCCTGCCGACACCACCACCTACGGCTACGATGCCGCGGGCAACCAGGTGACTGTCACCGACGGGTACGGGGCGTCAACTGTGACCCAGTACACGGTGGACGGCCGCAAGCAGAGCGTCTCGACGCCCTCGGGAAACACGGCCGGGACCCCGGAGGTGACCACCTACACGTATGACCCGGTGGGCAACACCCTGACCGCGACCTCTCCGAACGGATACCCCACCGCCTACACGTACAGTGAGAACAACCTGCTCCTCACCACGGTGACCCCCCCGGGATCCGGCGGGGCGGGCCTTGAGACCGATGACTCCTACGATGGGCTTGGCGAGACGGTCTCCGAGCACACTTATGAGGTGGGTATCACCGGCTGCCCGGTCGGGGGCCCTCCGAGCACGGCCTGCGACGGCGGAACGATCAGCGAGAGCTTCTACCTGGACGGCCGGCTGGAGACGGAGACGCCGGAGGCGGCGGCCGGCGACACGGCGCCGACGCCCGCGGACACCTTCACCTACGACGCGTCCGGCAACGAGATCGGTGCGAGCAACGTGGTGTCCGGAGGGACCTCGGGGGCCACGGACACGGTGACCTACTACCTGGATGGGAGCGTGCGCAGCGTGGACGACGGGGCCGGTGACGCCCAGATCAGCGGTGATGGCGGACCGACCATGGCCGGGTACGCGGCGGAACTGTCCTACGACGGTGCGGGCAGCATCGCGACCCTGACCCTGAACCGGGACGGAGGCTCGCAGACGTCCACCGAGGCGCTGGCCTACAATGCCGCCGAGGACGCCGTGACCCTGGGCACCACGGCCGATGCGGGGCTCAACGAGACCCGCGTCTACACGGCGGACGGCCAACTCACCAACCAGATCCAGACCAACGGGGATGTGACCACCTTCACCTACAACCCGAACGGGTCCGTCCAGCAGGACTGGCTGTGCGGGAGCACCACGTCTCCGAGCGGGACGTGCGCCAGTGGCTCCAACGACATCCTTGGATGGTGGGCCTACAGCTACGACAGCAATGGTCAGCAGTCGGCATCGGAGGCGGCACCGGCCGGGGAGAACACCATCCTCGAGGACGCGTACTACCCCGACGGCCGCGTGGAGAGCTACTCCACCGCGAGCGAGCAGGCGCCGACGTCCGGGCAGTTCACCTCGGTCAATTACGACAATGACGGCAATCGCATCATGGTGACCTCGGGGGGGCAGCAGACCACCTACTCGTACAACTCCAATGACAGCCTGAGCAGCACCGGCACCGTCGCGGACTCCTATGACGCCGACGGGCGACTCCTCAGCGACGGCTGCTCGTCCTACACGTACGACGGCTTCAACCAGACCGCGACCTCCACGACAACCTCAACGCCCCCCGCGGGCTGTGGCAGCACGACCGCGAGCGGCGCCACGGCGACCACCTATGACGCCCTGGGTCGTACGCTGACCTCGGACCAGACCCAGACTCAGAACGGGAACACCGCCACGACCTTCTGGGTGGACCACTACGCGAGCACCGGCAGCCTGCTCGCCCTGCTCCAGAAGGACACCAGCACGAGCGGTGCCGGGGACAATGATCTGACCCTGCTGGTGGGCAGCTCCGGCACCCCATCCCAGGTGATCAGCTCCACCGGCGGCAGCCAGTGGTACACCAACGACGGCCAGGGCAACGTCGGGGCCGTGACCGGGTCGGCAAGCGGTGGGGCGGCTGTCTGCGCGCTCGAGTACGACATCTACGGGTCACCCCTTCAGCCGACGAGCTCCATCAACCCGTGCGTGGGCCAGACTTCCGGGAGCGTCTCTCCCTCACTGACCGAGTTCGGCTACCAGTTCGCTCAACGCGACCCGACCACCGGGGACTACGCTTTCGGGGCCAGGCAGTACGACCCCACCAAGGCCGCCTTCACCACTCCCGACAGCTACCAGCCAGGGTCAACGGGCCAGGATGTTTCTATCGGCACCGACCCGCTGACCGAGGACAGCTACGCCTACGCCAACGCCGACCCCATCAACCTCAAGGATCCCACTGGCCACGGCATCGCCGGCGACGAGGGGGGAAGCTGCGGGAGCGTCGCAAGCTGTTCCGCGAGCAACGGCGGCACCGGGAGCAACACGAGCGGTGGTGGGTCGTCGGCTTCTGGGAACTCGTGCGGCAACAGTTGCCAACAGGAGCTGCAGGTCGCCAATAACTACTACCAGCAGCAGCAGCAGCAGGCCATCTCGACACTCGCCTCCAACTCGGCGCAGGCGGTCGCGGCCAGCTCCGGGTGCAATGCCGGCTGCCAGTCGGAGATGCAGGTCTATGCGGCGGCGACGCCAGTGTTCACCGCCGCGTACGATTATCAACAGGCGCAGCAAGTCGAGCAAGTCACTCTAACGGACATGGCCCAGTCCAGCCAGGCGCAGTACCAGTCTCAGCTGACGGCCGCGACAACCGAGGCTGCGGACGCGCATCAGATTGGGGCGTACTTTGCCAGCCTCACCTCGTGCAACGGGCTCTGCCAACTTGGTCAGATGGGCAGCAACGAGTGGACATCCATTCAGCAAACCTTCCATCCGAGTCCCGCAGAGATGGCCCACGGCCTCCCGACTCCTACGCCTGAGCAGATTGGCAGCGACTTTCTGCAGCTCGGTCTCCTCATGATCCCCGTAGGAGGGGAGGCCGCAGATGCTGCCACAGACGCTACTGGGGGTGCCGGTGACCTGATCTTCAGCGGTCACGGTGCGTACGACGCCGCCGATGGGCTGGTCACCATGCCGAAAGGGACGACCCTCACTTTCTTCTCGGAGGACGGCCAACCTATCTCTGACGCCCTCGGTAACGCCATCGAGACTGGCCATCCCGAGGGCTTGGCACAGTTCGGCGAAACCTATCTCCCAGGCGCGGAGCTTCCCAACTACACCCTGTACCCGCCTGACGGCCTGACCATCGCCGGAAATCCTGTCACGGTTACGGTCCCGACTCGGCTCAGCGAACTGCTCCAAGAGGGGCTTGGCCGCTGCACGTGGGCGGCTTGCAGATGACCTGGTACGCGGACGGGACACCGTACGGCTACCTGCCTGGTTCCACGCATGGAGGAACTAACGTCGGTTGGCTAGACGCATCTCACGCGTTTCCGCGGGGCCGGGTGTCCGAGGCATTCGTTGCCGCTCTGGGCCGGGCCTGCTCCGAGCAGATCAACCGAACGCGGGGATGGCACATCTGCGACTTGTGTCGGGCCCCCGGCCCGATTGTGATGAAGATGGGAGGCGTGCAGCTGTCGCTCGGATCTGCGGAGATCCGGGTACGGTCAGGCGCCGGGGAGCTCTTGGCTGCCCCTGACCTGATTCTTCATTACGTGACGGCTCACGGCTACGGGCCACCCGAGGAGTTCGTGATGGCTGTCCTGACCGGTGCGCATGGGGCCGTCAACGACGGCACGTTGGACGACACCTGATCTTGCGGACATGACACTACGACGGACGGCGGCCACCTGTCTCCTTGCGGCATTCGTCGTTCTGGCCACGAGTTCCATCTCCGAGGTGGCTCGCTTCCAAGCTGGACGGCTGGCTCAAGCGTCCCAGCCTTCTGAGGTTCTGGTGACCTATGCGTACGATGCAGGGTCCCGCGCCATACCTGGCAACGTGTCCATCCTCGTTTCAATGCCAGGCATCGGGCAAGGTCGGAGCCAAGCGGTGGGCGGCATACAGGTCAGCGCGCTTGGGATTGTGCGTTCTGACGCCACAGAGGCTGGCGGGACCGGAGCACTAGCTTTCGGACCCGGGGCGGACACCGCCGCAAGCTCGATGCCCGAGGGGGATCTCGTCAACCTAGCCAGCGACGCTAGGACGGCTCACATACTCAGCGGCCATGAGTTCCCGGGAGAGCCCGGTAACACGGTGTTCCCTCCAGACTGGTCATCAGCGCAGATCATGCATTCCATCTCTGACATTGCAACTGACCCTGAGATTCCGTGGCAGGCAGTCGCCCCCGGTCGGTTCAGCGCAACTGGGTTTGTCGGCGGGCTCTGGATACGGACGATCATCGAGCCGGCGGGGGAGGGAATCATCACGGGGTATCCGCTGCCATGAGACGCCCGGATGATCGTCGATCCTTTGACGCGAAGGCGATGCTGAACTCTCTGGGCAATCGCCTTGCCCCGGTACTGCCGGGTCCACGGATCGCCAGCTACCGTGAGTTGGTTAGTGTCGGTGAAGGCAAGGTTGCTCTTGAGAACCTGTGCCTCAACCTCGTTGAGGCTCTACCCGAGCTTGCGACTGAGGACATTGCCGATCTGCGGCGGGCTTGTGAGCGCCTCGGCGTGGACGTGAAATACTGGGAGCCGCTCGTCAACCGATGGTCCGAATCCGGATAGCCGCGCTCGCGCGCCCACCACGCTTGGACGTGATCCCGCCGACCCAAGAAGGCAGCGCGGCGACACCTCGACGTGGACCTTACGGAAGTCGGGGCCCAGCGATCGGGAGGTACTGGACGCTCCTCATAGCGGTCATCTGTGCGGCGGTCGGGCCGCTGATGGTGGCAGCACATCTACCGGCACCGGCCCCGACGGGAGTCATCCCGGCGATAGGAACGGTTGCGTCGGAAGCTGACTTGGGGGCCCCGGTCTGGGATCCGGGGGCTTTGCATGGGCGAGGCGATGACCAGGTTGCCCTCGCATCGTCTGTGACGTGGATGAGCCCGAGTGGCTGCTCGAGCTCACGGGACTCCCCACTCGCCCGTGCCGATGCCACAGAGGCTACCGGTGAGGGTCTGACTCCCGCCATCATCGGTGAGGGTATGACCTCCCGGGTGATCCCGTACGCGACGGAGCGCGGCTACGTCTACTACTCTGGAGTCGCCAACCCAGAAGACTTCACTTCC
The DNA here is from genome assembly GCA_050012735.1 of Candidatus Dormibacteria bacterium. GTDB lineage: Bacteria > Chloroflexota > Dormibacteria > Aeolococcales > Aeolococcaceae > Changshengia. The sequence continues at coordinate 1,388 of JBEKGP010000031.1, read as the reverse complement.
GAGGAACTGTTGGCAGACAATCGTGCGCAGGTCGAGGGGTGGGTAGCGGAGGGGAGGCAGGTAATTGACATAGGGCCAGAGACTGGGCGCGCGTTCTACCCAATGGCCACAAGCCCCAACTACGCGATGGAGCAGAATATCGTCAATGGGTACCCCGGGTACAGCACCGATATCGTTCCCGGCGAGTCGGATTGGGCGGCCGCAAGTGGCCATTAGCATCTTCCGCTACGGGGAGAAGTACCAGGTGGCGGTGTCACCGCCTGAGGGGCCGAATTGGCGATCGTCGGAGCCGATGTCTGCCACGGAGATCCTGGCCAAGCTCGGTGCCCTTGGTTGCCATTCGACTGACATTACGGATGCCCTGTACGCGGCCGATCCACAGTGGACCAAGAGCCACGACGAGGAGGTGCGTCGGCGGCGACAGCGGATGTCGGGAACGAGCGAGAAGGAGGTTTGAGGACTAGCCACAGAGGGTGCAACAGACGCAACCGTCGACACGGGATCAACCGTGGTTGGACGTCTTGGTAGTCCGATACGGGTCATTCCGGGCACGTACTCGTCAACCGAGGTCGACGGCCTTCAGTACACTGGCCATGCGATTGAGGAGATGGCAGGACGCGGCGTCCCACCATCCGTAGTGCAGAACACGATTGGCATAGGCGCGATATCCCCGGGCTACGATGGCGCAACGACCTACTACGATGCAGGGAACGATGTCACGGTGATCCTGAACCCGGACGGAAGCGTCAAGACTGTCTATCCAGGTGGAGGATGATGATGGAGACTGAGTTGCGCCATGCGCTGCTCCGACGAATCGACGCATACGCGGGGTCGGTACATGAGTTGGGGGGGCTCGTGGCTGAGCTTGATGCGGTGTGGGGTTCCGAGACTTGGGCCGAGGACAGTCGGCGTCGCGAGTTCCGGCGAGCATGGGGCCGGATGGAGGAAGTCTATGCAACTGCTGTTGAGCGCCATCCGCCGCAGCTTACGGATGTGGATGCTCAGCGAGTGCAAGAGCAGTTGACGCGCCTTCGCGGGTTGCTCCCGTAATGAGGCTTGCCGCGACCTTGCTGCCATTGCCACAGAGGCAACCGGTACCGCCTCTAACGCAGTTGTCATCGGCGAGAACATGGAGCGGGTCAACGCTGCCGCCAACGCCTTCGGAGCGGGTACCTACTCTCCGGGATTCGTCGATGTCGACGGATTGACTGAATCGGACCTCGCGGATGCTCAGTCGTCTCACAACTGGCAGTGGATGAACCGCCTCGGGAATCCTGGAGGCTCCATTCCTTGAGAGGATGGAGCGATGGCAAGGACAAGCAGGTATCCCCAGGACGTTCGTGACCGGGCGGTCCGGCTGGTGCTGGACCACCGAGGCCAGTACGCGT
>JBEKGP010000030.1:0-30109 GCA_050012735.1 Candidatus Dormibacteria bacterium | reverse complement strand
TGAGGATGACGGGCGGCGCCGCGCCGGTCGCGACCGACGGCGCCGCGATCGAGGCCGGACGCATGCCCCAGGGGGGAGTGAGTGGCTGCGGGGGTGCCGGGGCGGAGGCGGCGGATGGGGTGGCCGCGGGGGGCGCAGCCGCAGGATGGTCGACGGCAGCGGGGGGCGGCAGGGTTGGCGATGCCGCGTGCGCCGCGGACCGCCCGGCGGCGGTGGCCGGACCGGGGGCGATGAGGCCGAGCGTGCCCCCCACCGGGACGGTGTCGCCCTCCGCGGCGGTGGTCTCGACGAGGGTCCCCGACGCCGGGGCCGGGACCTCGATGTCGACCTTGTCAGTGGTGACCTCGACGAGGGTCTCGCCCTCACTCACCGGATCGCCGGCGTGCTTGAGCCAGTTGACGACGGTCCCCTCGGTCACCGACTCCCCCATCGCGGGCAGGGCCAGCCGGACTGTTTCGGGCACTGGTGAGATCAGCCTGTGAGGTGAAGGGAATTGGGAGGGCTCTTGGCGCGCTGGGCGCCCGCTCAGGTGCCTATCCTCTCATCCCCACGGCGAAGCGCGGCCCGCAACGTCACATCTCGTGATGGGATGGTGGCGGAGTTTCGCGCCAAAGGCGGCGAGGTACTCACGAGTCGGGCGCCCAGACTGGAGACGGCCCAGACTTCACCATATGGCAACCACCTTCCGGGATTACTACGCGACCCTCGGCGTCCCCCGCACGGCGACGGAGAAGGAGATCAAGGCTGCCTTCCGGAAGCTGGCCCGGAAGCACCACCCCGACGTCAACCAGGGGAGCAAGGAGTCCGAGGCCCGGTTCAAGGAGCTGACCGAGGCCTACGAGGTGCTCGGCGACCCTGAGAAGCGCAAGACCTATGACGAGCTGGGGTCCCAGCCTCAGGGGTACGAGGCGTTCTCGGGAGCGGGGCGTCCAGGACCCCGGAGTGCCGCGGGCGGCCCCCAGGTGGAGTACCGCACCGTCTCGCCGGACGACCTCGAGTCGCTCTTCGGCACCGCCGCCAACCCCTTCTCCGACTTCTTCCACGACGTCTTTGGCCGCGGCTCCGCTGCCGCCCGGGGCGCGACCGGAGCGGGCACCGGACGGGCGCGCCATCCCGCCACCCCGGCGCCGCGCCGCGGCGGGGACGTGGAGGGGGAGGCGGAGATCAGCCTCGAGGAGGCGTTCCGGGGCACCACCCGGACCCTGGAGCTGACCGCTCCGTCCGGCAATCGCCGGGTGGAGGTCCGCATCCCGGCCGGGATCAAGGACGGGGCCAAGGTGCGCGCCTCCGGACAGGGCAGCCCGGGCGCGGACGGCGGAGCCGCGGGCGACCTGCTGGTCCGGGTGCGGCTGCGCCCCCACCACACCTTCACCCGTGACGGGGACAACCTGCGGGTTCGCGTCCCCGTGCCGCTCGGGGTGGCCCTCCTCGGCGGCAGCGTCGAGGTGCCGACGCCGGGCCACAAGCGGGTCGCCCTCACCGTCCCCGCCGAGACCCAGAACGGCGCCCAACTCCGCCTCCGTGGCCTGGGGATGCCGAAGCTCCGGGGGGACACGAGCGGTGACCTGATCGCCGAGGTGGACATCCGCCTGCCCGTGCATCTGACCGAGGAGCAGCGCAAGGCGGCGGAGAGCTTCCCTCAGAGCTGAGCCGCCGGATCAGCCCGGCGCCGGCGGCGGAGGGGCGGCCCAGCGATGACCTGGCGACCGAGGAAGCGGTCGAGCGGTCGGTGGTGCCAATGCGGTAGACCTTCACTGTGCGCGCGGTCACCATCGCCAGCGGGAGGATCTCAGTCGAGGATCGGCCGGATCCAGTGCCCGGCCCGGGTCAACTCCTGGTGCGCGTGTCGGCCGCCGGGCTGAACGCCGCCGACATGATGCAGTTGCGCGGGCTTTACCCCGCGCCGCCCGGCGTGCCCGCCGACATCCCGGGGATCGAGGTTGCAGGTGGGGTGGTGGCCCTCGGGGAGGGGTCGAGCCGCTACCACCCGGGGGACCGCGTGATGTCCCTGGTCGGCGGCGGCGCCCAGGCCGAGCTGGTGGTCGTCGACGAGAGCGTGGCGGTGCCAGTGCCGGCGGCGCTCGACTGGCCTGCCGCCGGGGGGTTCCCGGAGGTCTTCACCGCCGCGCATGACGCCCTCGCCTCGCAGTGCCGGCTCCAGAGGGGGGAGCGCCTGCTGGTCACCGGCGCGGCCGGTGGGGTGGGCACGGCGGCGGTGCAGATCGGGATCGCGGTCGGCGCCCAGGTGGTGGCCAGCGTTCGAAAGCCGGACCTCCGCCCCGCGGTGGCGGCATTGGGCGCGGAGGTCGTGGATCCGTCAGAGGTGGGGGACCACGGCCCCTACGACGTGGTCCTCGAGCTGGTGGGCGGGCCCGGCTTCGAGGCCAACCTGCCGGCGCTGGCCCCCGAAGGCCGGATCGCGGTGATCGGGGTCGGCGGAGGCGCCCACGTCGCCCTGGACCTCCTCACGCTGATGGGCCGGCGCGGGCGTGTGATGGGCTCGACTCTCCGCAGCCGTTCTGTCGAGGAGAAGGCTCTCACCGCGCGGCGGGTCGAGGCCGAGCTGCTGCCGCTCGTCGCGGCGGGCAAGCTCCGGGTGATCGTGGGCGAAGTCTTCGCCCTGGAGAGTGCCCCGGACGCCTACGCGCGCTTCCAGGCCGGTGGCAAGCTCGGAAAGATCGTGCTCATCCCGTGCGCTCTGGCTACAGGAACGTAACTCCGGGGTAGAACGCGCCAGTCAGACTACGATGTCTGCGATGGACGATAACCACCCCGCCACCGGCGGACCCAGTCCAGAGACGCTGGCTCCCGAGGGAGTCAAGGTGGAGCCCGGCTCTACGGCGGACACGTTCGCCGATTGGACCCCGGGGGCCCACGATCTGATCCCGATCCTACCCCGTGGCACCGCTCTCTTTGATGGGATCCCGGCGCCCGCGATCGTCATCGAGGCGCTCGAGCCGGTGATCGGCGACGGCGCTCTGGTGAGCAGGCGTTCCGGGTCGGTGGGTGTCATCCTGATCAAGGAGTCGACCATCTTCGAGGTGTACGCCTTCGAGGGTGGCACGAGGCTCGAGGGACAGAAGGCACTCCAGCTCATCTCGACGTGGACCGACGCCACCATGAGCGCATACCAGCTGGATCGCCTCGTCGTCGCGGTGGCGCCGTCCCTCTACCGGGGCACCCCCTGCTACGAGAACCTCCGGCTCGAGTGGACCGACTGGAAGAGCCTGCTGGCCGACCTCTGCAGCCGTGATGGGCTATTCGTCGTCGAGCTGGACACGCCGATGGGCCGCGGGGTCACCCTGATCCTCGACGGACGCCAGGTGGCCACCTACACCGAGGCCCATCCGGAGCTCGGTCCCGAGAATCTGCTGGATCCGCTCGCCGCAACCAAGCGGGGGACGATCTGGGTCCGCCGCGAGCCGCCGACCGCGCCGGCCGCCGTGAAGCCGGGCTTCGCTCCGGAGGCCAGCCCCGCTCCGAAGGCACCCGAGCCGGCCCCGCCAGCCGAGGTGAAGGAGAAGCCGGCAGCTGCTCCGATCACGCTCGCGGCGCCGATCAGCGTCGGCATCGACTGGTCGTCAACTCCTCTCTGGCGCGCTGAGGCCGGGGCTGAGCCCACGCGCGCCGCGGCGCCGCTCGCAGCCACCAACGCTCGCCCAGCGGCCGCTCAGGCCGAGCCGTTCAACCCCTTCGCACTGTTCGAGGATGGCGACGACGACGTGCGCGCCACTCCGTCCCTCGCCACCATGGCCGACGCGCTGAAGGGGGTGGCACGGCTGCGCCTCCAACGCTCGTCCTCCCGTGTGGAGTCCATGATCGACGACGCGGTTGCCCAGCGCCTGCCACTCGGGATCCTTGTCGACGAGGTCCGCGGCCTCGTGATCCGCGGCGTGATGGCAGTGACCCTCGACCAGCTTGCGGACGAGATGGCTGCCATGGTCTCCGCCGCGGTTCGTTGATCTCCGGGGCGCCGTGATGTGGCGTTTCCGGGGGCGGCGCCTGGCCTTGGTGGTGGGTTGTCTGCTCGTCCTGGCCGGGGTCGGCATCACCGTGCACGGTCTGTTCCAGCAGGCGAAGGTGCAGCAGGCGGTTACCGCGCGCGGACAGAACGATCTCAATGCGTTGAACAGCTGGCTCGCCGGGTCGGCATCCAGCGACGCCTCGCAGCCCAGCACGCCGACCACCGGGACGGCCACCGGAACGGCCACGAGCACCTGCGGTGGCGGGGGAAGTGATTCGGACGCCTATGCCCTCGTCGAGTTCACCGGCCTGCCTCAGTACGGGTACGTCGGGGTGACCGTGAACGGCAACTGGACCGCTCTCGACGACCGCTCGATGGTGCACTGGTCCGGCAGCCCGGCGCCGGGCGGGGAGGGCAACGTGATCATCGCCTTTCACCGCGAGCCCGACTATCAATACATCGACCAGCTGGCGGTGGGCGAGACGGTCACGATCCAGGATCGCAGTTGCCAGACCTACGTGTACACCATCACGCAGCGCTGGGACCTCGCCCCGAGCAATGTCACTCAGCTGGTCCCCACCAGCGGCCAGGAGCTAACCATGATCACCTGCGACCCCTGGTGGCAGGACTACAACCGCCTGGTCTGGCGTGCGGACCTCACGAGCGTGGACGGAGTCCCGACCTCGTAGGTGCCATCCTGATTGACCGAGGACGCCGGGGACCGTCAAGTGGGATCTCCCAAACGCACTCTTCTCACCGCCAGTGAGGCGGCACGTTCGCTCGGTGTAGAGCTCCCAGTCGTGCAGCGCGCGCTGCGAATGGGTTATCTGCGCGGTGACAAGGTGGCCAACCACTGGACTGTCGACGCGGCTGCGTTGGCCAGGATTGCTCGATTTGACCCAGGCAGGATGGACGCGCGAGCTCCTAGGCACCCGGCCGCGTGGATGCCCGGTTTCGTAAGTGCGGCGGACGCTGCTCGCCGCCTCGGCGTCACCCCCGGGTACGTCGGAACTCTGGTCCGGAGAGGCCACCTTGAGGCCGAGCGCGTCGGCGTCTGGCTCGCGGTTAGCGAGGCGAGCGTGGCGACCTTCTCCAAGGCCCGAACTCACAACGAGCGGGATCCCGAGATGGTTGAGCTAAGAAGACTGGTTCTGAGCGGAATCTGTCCTTGGTGTGGACGAAGCGACCTTCTCGTTCCAGCGCGCCACATCACGTCACGCCATAAGGTTGATCGTCACCAACTCCGCCGCCTAATGGGGGTCGGAGCCCGCACGCCGATCTGCAGCGCACGCGTTACTGCGGAGAGACGCCTGCGCAACTCTCAGCCCGAGAACCTAGCCCTCCTCATTACGCTCGCCCCATGGAAGGACCGGAAGCCGGGACCATCCATTGTCCGCCCCACGGGACGGTCAATCGTTGTGCCCGCACTAGAGGCGCCGTCACCGTCGAGGCGCAAGCGGATCGAGGCTGATCAACGGTCCCGAATCATGGCAAAGCGGCAAAGGGGGCTGACCTACCGCGCAATCGCCAACAGCGAAGGTCTCGGCGAGGCCACAGTGCTGAGGATCTGTCGCGGATACCGCTGAAGGGTCGCGCGGGATCCGCCCTCCGGAACCCCGGAGCGTGGTTCGATTCTGGCGTGCGCTTGGCACTGGCGAATTGGGCGGGGACCGTTACTGGGAAAGTGGCCGATCTTGGGAGACTCGTATTCTCTGGTCCGTGACCACCGAGGAGAGCGACGCGCCGCCGGGACGGAGCCTTGGGTGAAGCCGGTCTGAGCAGGCCGGTTCGACGGCCCTCGACGAGGAGCCTGGTCGGGGGGCTGTGCGTCGCCGCCATCCTCGTGATCACGCTGCTGACCCGGCTGCACTACCTGAGTGCCGGCTCGCTCAACATCGATGAGGGGACGTATTGGCTCTCCCTCCGGGCGATGCAGGCAGGTCATCCCCTGTACAGCTCCGTATACGACTCTCAGCCACCCGCCTTTCTCCTCCTCACCGAGCCTAACTGGGCGCTGCTGGGCGGCTCCATCGCCGCGGCCCGCGCCGTCATGGTCGGCTGGGCGCTGGTGGGTGTCGCCTCCGGGGCGGTGATCGGGTGGCGGCTGGCCGGCTTCGCGGCGGGGATCTCGATCGCCGCGATCCTTGCCGTCGACCCGATGATGGTGCAGCAGTCGGTGATCCTCCAGGCGGATGGCCCGGCGACGGCGCTCGGCCTGCTGGCGGTGGCCATGGCGACGTGCGCTCTGAAGGACCATCGGGAGCCTGCTCGCGACGTGTTCGCCCTCCTTGCCGGTGCCGCGCTCGTGGTTGGCGTGCTCACCAAGCTGCTGGACGCCGCCGTGGTCCCCGTGGTCGCCGTGACCCTCATCGGCCCACGCCGCTGGCGGCGCATGTGGCTGCTCGCGCTGGCCGGCGGTTGCGTTGCCGGCGCCGCCCTCCTGCTCCCGTATGTCGCTTCGTGGTCAGCGCTGTGGGTCCAGGTGGTCGGGATGCATCTGCCCGACAGCTCAACCGTCGGCGCGGGCATCAGGCTCTCGTTCCTCGGCAGCTGGGCGCACCTCGAGCTGCCGGAGATCATCCTGGCCGCGTTGGGAGTGTTGCTTGGCTGGCGGAACCATCCACGTCTGGTAGCCACCGGGCTCGTCTGGAGCGGCGGGGCGCTGGTGGCGGTGGCGGGCACACACCCGGTGCTCCAGCACTACATGATCGCGATCAGCCCGGGCCTGGCCCTGCTGGGAGGCGCTGCGCTCGCTCAGGCGGCGGAGTGGTGCGGGGCCGGCGGCTACGCGAGGTGGAGGGAAGCGGCTCTCGTCGCCGTCCTCGTCACCGTGGCCGCCATCGTGCTGGCCGGTTCAGTGGAGAACGTCCAGCAACTGCAGGTGAAGCCGAATCCCGTTCAGGTGGCGAGCATCGAGCAGCTCATCCCTCCCGGGAGCCAGCTCTTCGGCGACGACCAGTTCAACGAGGCGCTGGCCGGTCGCCAGGGGCCGCCCTACCTCATCGACACCTCGTTGGCGCGGCTGCACAACAGTGGTCTGACCCCGGCGGCGCTGGAGAACCGGATCAGCGGAGACCCCGCCCTCTGTGGTGTGCTCTTCGCCACCAACCGCCTGACCACGGTGAAGGGCTTCCAGGGGTGGGTGGGCATCCACTTCCCGGATCGATCGGATCTCCCCGGCGGAGCGGTGATGTACCGGCGCGCCGGCTGCGCGTGAGGGCGGGAGCGTCTGGTCCACGGGAAACCAGGACCGGCAGTGGTTGGCCGCCCCGACCACTCACTCCGCGGCGGCGGCCCGCCGATCGATGGTCAGCTCACCGCCGGCCGCGTCGACCTGGACGGTGTCGCCCTCGCCGTACCGGCCTTCCAGGATGGCCATCGCGATGGGGTCCTGCAATCTGCGCTGGATCACCCGCTTGAGCGGCCGCGCCCCGTAGGTGGGGTCGTAACCCTCCTCCGCGAGCAGGTCCACCGCAGCCGGTGAGACGTCGAGCCCGAGCTTGCGGGCCGCCAGGCGATCGCTCAGCCCGCGGAGCTGGATCACGACGATCTGGCGAAGCTGCGCCTGATCGAGACGGGAGAAGACGATCACCTCGTCCACCCGGTTGAGGAACTCGGGCCGGAAGCGGAGCCGCAGCGTCTCCATCACCTGCTCGCGGACCGTGGCCAGGGCGGCCACGGAGGCGTCGTGGGGCAGCTCGGCGATGAGGTCGGAGCCGAGGTTGCTGGTCATGATCACGACCGCGTTCTTGAAGTCCACGGTCCGGCCCTGGCCATCGGTGAGCCGGCCATCCTCGAGCAGCTGCAGCAGGATGTTGAAGACGTCGGGGTGCGCCTTCTCGATCTCGTCGAGGAGGAGCACGCAGTAGGGACGCCGGCGCACCGCCTCTGTGAGCTGGCCGCCCTCCTCGTAGCCGACGTAGCCCGGAGGCGCGCCGACCAGGCGGGAGACGGTGTGCTTCTCCATGTATTCCGACATGTCGAGACGGACCATCGCCTGCTCGTCGTCGAAGAGGAACTGGGCGAGAGCCCTGGCCAACTCTGTCTTTCCCACCCCGGTGGGGCCCAGGAAGATGAAGGAGCCGATGGGCCGGTTGGGATCGGAGAGGCCGGCCCGCCCGCGCCGCACCGCGTTGGCGACGGCACTGATGGCATCGTCCTGCCCGATCACGCGATCGTGGAGGCGTTCCTCGATGTGGAGCAGCTTCTGGACCTCGCCCTCCAGCATCTTGGTGACGGGGACGTGCGTCCAGTTGGCGACGACCTCGGCGATGTCCTCGGCGTCGACCTCCTCCTTGAGCAGCGGGTGGTCACCGCGCACCTCGCCGAGTCGCGCCTCCTCGGCGGCAAGACCGCGCTGCAGCTCGCCCAGCTGACCGTAGCGGAGCTCGGCTGCGCGCGCGAAGTCCGCCGAGCGCTCAGCCCGCTCCGCCTCATGCTTGACCTGCTCGATCCGCTCTTTGATGTCGCGGATCCCGTTCATGGCCCCCTTCTCCTGCTCCCAGCGCTGGCGCAGACCGCGGGCCTGCTCCTGCAGGTTGGCCAGCTCCTTCTCCAGAGCGGCCAGCCGCTCCCGGGAGGGGGTGTCGGACTCCTTGCGGAGCGCCTCGCGCTCGATCTCCAACTGCCGGATCTCGCGCTCCACGACGTCCAGCTCCGTGGGCAGGGAGTCGATCTCGATGCGCAGCCGCGAGGCCGCCTCGTCGATGAGGTCGATCGCCTTGTCGGGGAGGAAGCGGTCCGTGATGTAGCGCTGCGAGAGGGTGGCGGCGGCGACGATCGCCTGGTCCGTGATGCGCACCCCGTGGTGCACCTCGTACCGCTCCTTGAGCCCGCGGAGGATGGAGATGGTGTCGGCGACCGACGGCTGGTCGACCATCACTGGCTGGAAGCGCCGCTCCAGCGCCGCGTCCTTCTCGATGTGCTTGCGGTACTCGTCCAGGGTGGTCGCGCCGATGCAGCGCAGCTCACCGCGGGCGAGCGCCGGCTTGAGCATGTTGCCGGCATCCATGGCGCCCTCGGCGGCGCCGGCGCCCACGATGGTGTGCAGCTCGTCGATGAAGAGGACGACCCGGCCGTCGGAGGAGGTCACCTCCTTGAGCACCGCCTTGAGTCGATCCTCGAACTCGCCGCGGTACTTGGAGCCCGCGACCATGGCACCGAGGTCGAGGGCCACCAGCCGCCGGTCACGGAGTGACTCGGGCACGTCGCCGCTCGCCATCCGCTGGGCCAGTCCCTCGGCGATGGCGGTCTTGCCCACCCCGGGCTCGCCGATGAGAACGGGATTGTTCTTTGTCCGGCGGGAGAGCACCTGGATCACCCGGCGGATCTCGCCGTCCCGGCCGATGACCGGGTCCAGCTTGCCCCGGCGGGCGGCATCGGTGAGATCGCGGCCGTACTTGGTCAGGGCGTCGTACTTCTCCTCGGGGTTGGCGTCGGTCACGCGCTGGCTGCCGCGGACCGCCTCTAGGGTCGAGTAGACCTTCTCCGGCGTGACTCCGGCCTGCTGCAGCATCCGGGCCGCCTCGCCCTTCTCCTGACGGGTGATAGCGAGCAGGAGGTGCTCGGTCGAGACGTACTCGTCCTTGAGCCGGGCCATCTCGTCGAAGGCGGCCATGAGGACCTCGCGAAGAGCTGCGCCCGGGGGCGGCTCGCCGCCGCCGAGCTGTTTAGGGCGGGTTTCGAGCACCGACTGGAGGCGCGCGGCGAGCGGCTCCGGCTGGACCTCCATCCGCCTCAGGAACGAGGGGACCAGCCCGTCGTCCTGGTGGAGCAGGGCGAGCAGGAGGTGTTCGGGCTCGACGGTCGGGTGCTGGAGGCTGGTGGCCGCCGTCTGGGCGGCCTGGAGGGCCTCCTGGGAACGCTCGGTGAATCGATCAAGACGCATGTCCTGTGGATACCACCGCACTCCCCCGGCCAACCACCGGACTGCGGAGTGCCATCTCACGCACCTCAGAGGTGCCGGCGCGTCCCTCGCCGGGGTTTGAGCAGCCCCCTGCTAGGCTTCGGACGTGTCGGTCCGGCTCTCCATCCTCGGCAGTGGCAGCGCCTTCAGCGGCTGCGGGTTCAACGCCTCGTCAATCCTGGATGAGCGCGTGATGGTCGATGTCGGAGCACCGCCCCACGTCCTGCTCCCCCGCCTCGGGCTGCGCGTCCAGGACATCGAGCTGGTCCTGCTCACCCACTTCCACCTCGATCACATCGGGATGCTGCCGCTCCTCCTCGGGGCCCTCGCCCACGCCGACGACCCACCGGAGCCAGGGCGGCTCGCCATCGCCGGTCCCGTCGGGACCGTCGAGCTGGTCCGCCGGATGACCCTCGCCGGCTTCGGGGGATCCACCCAGCGCCGAATCGAGGAGGTGGTGGCCCCGCGCTACGTGGTCCTCCAGGACGGCAGCGACGTCCTGATCGGGGAGAGCCGCGTGCGCAGCCACTCGGTCGTGCACAGCACCTGTCCCTCGCTCGCGTACTCGGTGACCCGGGGCGGGCTGCGCGTCGGCTTCACGGGCGACACCACCCTCTGCGCCGGGCTGCGCCGTCTCGCCGGCGACGTCGACGTGCTCGTCTGCGAGTGCTCCGGGGTGGATGGACCGGTGAACGGCGGCCACCTCTGGCGCGACGAGGTGGCGGAGCTGATCCGTGAGCACCCAAAGGTGCGATTCGTCCTCAATCATCTCTCGGGACGCGTGTCGGTCCCCGGAGCGCTGATCGCCCACGACCTGCTGACCCTGGAGCTCGCCGCGTAAAGGGGCCGGCGGGTGCCGGTCGGAGTCGCCCAGCTCGAGAGAGCCGTCGCCTCCCACCCCACCCCCAAACACTTCTTTGACAGTGCGCCATGCCACGGCTACTGTTGGGCCGTGACCCCAGACCACGCCGCGCCCGACCAAGAGCTGTCCCGGCTTCGCGTCCTGGCCCATCCGCTGCGGCTGCGGATGCTCTCCCTTCTGACCGGAGCCGCGTTCTCGGCGGTGGAGCTGAGCCGGGAGCTCGGGATCAGCCAGGCCCTGGCCAGCTACCACCTCGGTCAGCTGCACGCCGCCGGTCTGGTCGACCTGGCGGAGGTTCGCTCCCGCCACGGCGGCCGGGAACGTCGATTCATCCACGCGCCGGCGGCGCCCGTCCCGCCGCGCGATAGAGGGACCGATCGGGAGGACCAGGCCCTGTTTGCGGAGGCGGTCGCCGTCGAGATGCGCCGCCGTAGCGGCGAGGCCGAACCTGGCGCAGCCATGCTCGGGGTCGACGCCGAGTTGTGGCTCGATCCGGCCGATTGGTCGTCAACGCTTGACGTCTTCCGGGCGGCGAGTGTCGAGCTGCACCAGCGAGCCCGCCCACCGCGGACGCCTGGCACCATCCGGGTCAGCGCCACCGCTCTGCTGTTCCCCATGACCACTCCGCCGGTGACCTCCGACGATGGATAGCGGCAGACGCGAGCGGGTCATCGACCGGCTCGGGGTTCTCGGCGAGCGCAACTTCCGGTGGTTCTTCGCCGGGTACACGAGCTCACTGTTCGGCGCCGCGATGGTGCCGGTCGCGCTGACCTTCGCGGTCCTCAACCAGGGATACGGGACAGAGGACGTCGGCTACGTCCTCGCGGCCGAGACCGTCCCCCTCGTGGCCCTTCTGCTGATCGGTGGAGTGGTGGCCGACCGCGTCCCCCGGCGAGCGTCCATGATCGGCGCGGATCTTGTCCGCTTCATCAGTGAGGGTCTGCTCGCCGGCCTCCTGCTCACCGGGTCGCCGCCCCTGTGGGTGTTCATGGTCCTCGCCGGGATGCTCGGCGCCGGCCAGGCGTTCTTCAACCCGGCCATGACGGGGCTCATGCCCGAGATGGTCTCGGCCGGTCGCCTCCAACAGGCGAACGGGCTACGAGGGGTCGCCAACTCGACCGGCCAAGTTCTCGGCCCCAGCCTGGCCGGGATCATCGTCGCCAGTCGCGGAGCGGGCTGGGCCATCGCCATCGACTCCGCCACCTACGCCATCAGCGCCGCCTGCCTGTGGCGCCTGGCAATCTCCCCCCGTCCAGCTTCAAAGCCGTCGTCCCTGATCGCCCAGCTCGCGGGCGGGTGGCGCGAGTTTCGCTCTCGGACCTGGCTCTGGCTCATCGTCGCTCAGGGCGGGACGTTCAATGCCTTCAGTGTCGCCCCCTTCATGTTGCTCGGGGCCGTCATCTGCCACCAGCGACTCGGGGGTGCCGCGGCCTGGGGTGCCATCCTCGCCGTCTTTGGCTTCGGCAGCATCGTCGGCGGGGTGATCGCCGTGCGCCTCCACGGCCGCCGGCCGCTGGTCATCGCCACCATCGGGGCCGCCACCTTTGCCCTGCCGGTCGCTCTGATCGCCCTGCCCGCCGCCACTCTCCTGGTCGCCGGTGCCGCCGGCATCGCCGGTATCGGCCTGTCGATCTTCGGCACCCTGTGGGAGACCACGCTGCAACGGGAGGTTCGCGGCGACGCCCTCTCCCGCGTCAGCAGTTACGACTGGTTCGGCTCCAGCGCATTCGTGCCCATCGGCTATCTCGTCGCCGGGCCGCTCGCCTCGACCGTCGGCGTCCGAACCACCCTGCTCCTCGCCGCGTCCTGGGCCGCGGCATCGTCCGCAGCCGTGCTGACCAGCCGCAGCGTCCGCGGCCTCACCGCACGACCCGCGGACCCGCCCAGCGCCGCCGATCCTATCGTCGCGAGGGGCATCGCTCCATAGGCCGATCGGCGACCACCGCATCGGGTTAGACCGCCCCCCGCCGGCGCAGAAGCCGGCGGCCCAGAAGCCGGGTGAGGGCGGGGGCGAGCGACGCCCAGGTGTCTCGCCAGAGGCGGTGATCGGGGTCGGCCAGACCCTCCGGGGAGAACTCCCCCTTGCCACTCACCGCCGCGACCGTCCCCAGCTCGGTCCCGAGCAGGGGCGGCCCGCTCCCGCCGAGAGCGCGCGACAGCCGGCCGGCAAAGGCGCTCCGGGTCTCGGCCTCGTCATGGCGGATTCCAGTCATCCGCCCGGCCAGGGTCAGGCGACGCCAGACGCCGGCGAGGGAGCGGGGCCGCCGCCACCATCGGAGAGCCAGGACGCCGATCAGCAGCAGGCCCACCGGGAAGCCGAGGAGCCAGACCGGGGGAGGACCGCCCGGGGCCGTGGTCGCGGCCGACCCGATCACCGGCGGCGGGGTGGGCCGAGAGGCGTGAGGGGTCGCGCTCGGGATCGCCGCGGCGCTCGGGGTCGCGGTCGGGCCGCCGCGGGGAACGGAGAGGTAGTCGCCGTATAGGGACGGGGGAGTGGGTTCGAAGGCGACCCAGCCGTAGCCGGGGAAGTACGCCTCCACCCAGACATGGGCGTCCGTGCTGGTGACCTGGAAGATCGGATCGTGAGCCGAGACGTAACGGCCGGTCGCGGTGCCCGGTCCGTAGCCGCTCACCAGCATGGTGGGGATGCCGAGGCTGCGCAGCATCGCGCCCATCGCGCTCGCGTAGTACTGGCAGTAGCCCGCGTGGGTGGTGTCGAGGAAGTAGACGATCGGCCACTCCCCCGCCGGGGTCTTGGGCGGGGTCAGCGTGTAGGTGAAGGCGGAGCTGCGGAGGTGACTCTCAATGGCCACCGCCTGGTCATACGGGTCGGTGATGCCCTGTGTCCACTGCTCGGCCAGCGTGGCGATGGCCGCCGCCTGGTGCGTGGCTGCAGCCGAGGCTCCCTTGGCGACCAGGGGAGCGGCGTCGCTCCGCAGCCAGCCGGGGTAGTCGGTCCCGGCAGCCTCGAGCTGACTGACCGTGGCGGCGCTCACCGTGCCGGAGGTCACGAGGCTGGTGATGGTTGCGGACCCGAGGTTGACCTCGTCGACGGTGAGGAAGGGGGTGCTGGAGGTGCCGGCCGAGCAGCGGTCTCCGACGCAGTAACCCGAGGATGCCGAGGGAGGGATGGGGGTGGGGCGAAGCGTGGGGGTGCCGGTGGCCGTGGGGGTGGGGCTGGCTGTGGGGGTGGGGCCGGCCGGGCTCGAGTCGACCTGGCCGACGGCGGTACCGGCGTGGCTGATGGAGGAAGCATCGCCGGGGAAGAGCCCCAGGCTACCCCCGGAGGCCGAGGTGGCGGCAGACGCGTCGACCGCGTAGGTAATGTCCGCGGTTACGGTGCTCCGGAAGCCACCCAGGGCGCTCGGGTCGCGGGGAATGGGCCCGACCAGCACGGGTTGGGCGACGTCAGCGGGGAGCTCTCCCGACTGGAGGGCGGGAATCCAGGTCCCGTCGATGAAGACGGTGTCGTTGATCGCCATGAGATAGGCACCCTGCCCCTGTTGGGTGTGGTACGTGAGGACGGGGACGGGGTCGTTGACCAGGGAGGCGCCCGGTGCGACCACCGGGTTGAAACCCACCTTGACCTCCTGCCCCCCGAGACCGTTCCCACCGCCACGACCGGCCCCATTGAAGAAACCCGAAGAGAAGTCGGTGGAGGTGATCGGCGGGATCAGCAAGCCCGCGGCCACCACGCCGATGGAGGCGACGGCCAGCGAGGTGATGAATCGGCTCTGGAGCCCTTCGAGAGCAGGCACCCGCCGCCCTCGCCACTGGAACGCCAGCGAGCTGAGCTCCGCGAGGCCGATGACGAGGAGGGCGGCGAGGAGAGCCAGGGTCTCGGCCAGCCCGATCGACGATCCCGGTCCCGCGTGGAGCGTGATCGAAGGTGCGTTGACCACGTTCACGGCGAGGACCACGACGGCGGGGAGCACGGCAAGGACCCCGCGCCGCTCCCGGAATGCCACCCAGCCCAGCCAGTACCCGCAGGCCCAGATGATGGTCGAGAGGCCGACCATGAAGGCCCACTGGACGAAGTGGGCGGGACCGGTGGAGAGCAGCCCCGCGAAGGCCTGGATGATGTACTCGCCGACGGTGTGCTGGAAGCCGAGGTGGCTCACCGTGACCGGCAGCAGGCCGATCGTGGTGGGAACGATGACAGCGGCGCAGAGAGGGATCGCGAGTCCGAGGGCGGCGAGCCGGCCGATGCCAGAGCGGCCCAGCAGGACGGCCTCCACGACGGCCACGACAGCCACCAGCAGGGTTGCCTGCGCGCCCCCAATCCAGCCTCCGGCAAGCACCGCGGCGGTGGTGGCGAGGATGAGACCGATGGCGATGACGTAGGCACCGATCCCAGCGGGCGCCACGGGCGCGGTCGTCGCCGCGACGAACACCTCCCGCCGGCCTTGGGATCGAGCCCGCGCGGCGCTCCGATGCTGAGCGCCGCGAGGCCGCGAACCGGCCGGCTGCGCGGCCGGACCGGCCACCGCCTCGACCAGGCGCCCTCCGGCAGCGGTGCCGGACCTGAAGCTCTTCATGGAGCCCTCAGCTCACCTCCGTCGCGTCCGCTCACATTCCCGCGGCGCGGGAGTGACGGGAGGCCGAGAGGGCATCGCCTCGCCGCACGATCCACCAGTCGAGGGCCAGCCGCCAGGCGGGCCCGACGCGCAGCGACGGCCCCGAGGCCCCGAAGCTGGTCGGATCGACCAGGATGGCGAGGTGCCGCTGCCCGCGGGCCCCCACCTCGACCAGGGCCTCCACCCAGCCGGGCTGGCGATCGCTGGTCACCACGACGAGCCCACCCCGGCCCTGCCAGCCACGTCCGTGCACGGCGATGGTGTCCGTGATCCCGCGGCGTCCCGAGTCCTGCGCGACGGCAAGGAACTCGAGGATCCGGAGCCGCTGGGTCTCGCCGCGACCAGGCCCGATGGCGGTGCCCAGCCGATCGTTGGTGACCAGGCCCACGGCCTGGCCCCGGGCGAGAGCCGCGTGGCAGATCGAGGCGGTCAGCGACACGGCGTATTCGAGCGTCGACTCGGGGGCCTCCCCGAAATGGATGCCGCTGCTCAGGTCGAGGATGACCATCACATCCGAGCTCTGCTGCGATTCGTACAGACGGCTGATCAGCCGCCCGGCCCGGGCCGTGGACGGCCAGTGGATGCGGCTCAGGCCGTCGTCCGGCGAGTGGTCACGAACCGAGGAGATGTCCGGGGGGACGTCGAGACCGCGGCCGTGGGGGACGTCGCCGAAGGAGCCCCCCGTCCAGACCGGGTGCAGCACCGCGTCCACCTGATGGATGGCCGGGTAGACGGTCACGGCGCCGCTCTCCGCGACCCGCACTCTCTTGGGGAAGAGGCCAAAGGGGTCGCCGAGGCGGATCTCAAGGGGCCCGAAGGCCAGCTTTCCCCGCTGGGTGAAGACCCCGCGTGCGGTCCAGGCCACGGCCCCACCTGGATTGAGGGCGCAGGCACGGCCCGGCGCGTACCCGGGGATCCGGCTACGGTCGTGAACCTCGCAGTAGGGGAGGGTGAGGAAGCTCCGATTGCGGAGGGTGAATCGCTCCGTGAAGGCCTCCCCCACCATGTGGGCCCCCTCGGGGGTCTTGCGGTGAACCTCCAGGCGCCGAGCGAGGATCTGAGACCACACCCAGGCCACGACCAGCAGCAGGAGCAGGACGTAAGCCAGGGTGTAGGCGAGCCGGACCCCGGTGAGGCCGGCGAAGAAGCTGAGGACGACAAGGACGGCGAGGAGAGGCGCCCGGCTACTCATGCCAACCGCTGGGTCGCGGTGGGGACGGTTTCAGCGGCGAGGATCTCATCGATGACGCTGGAGGCGGTCACGCCCCGGAGCTCCGCATTCGGCGTGAGGATCACCCGATGGGTGAGCACCCCCGCCGCCAGCCCCTTGAGGTCGTCGGGAAGGACGAAGTCGCGACCTTGGGAGGCGGCCCTGGCCTGGGCCGAGTGGAGCAGACCGAGGCTGCCCCGGGGTGACGCCCCGAGGGCGACGTCAGGGTGCTGCCGGGTCCGCTGCACCAGCCGCACGCAGTATTCCTTGAGCGCCGGGTCGCAGTACACCGCCGCGCAGGCGGCCTGGCACTCGGCGAGCTCGGCGGGGCTGGTGACGGCGAGCAGGTCGTCGAGTGGCGAGGAGGCCTGAAAGCGGTCCAGCATGGCCATCTCGTCGTGGAGGGGCAGGTAGCCGAGGTCCACTTTGAAGAGGAAGCGGTCCACCTGGGCCTCGGGCAGCGGGAAGGTGCCCCCCAGCTCGATGGGATTCTGGGTGGCGAGAACGATGAAGGGCTCGGGCAGGCGGTGGGTCTGACCGTCCACCGTCACCTGGTCCTCCTCCATCGCCTCGAGCAACGCGGACTGGGTCTTCGGGGAGGCCCGGTTGATCTCGTCGGCGAGCAGCACCTGGGTGAACACCGGGCCGCGTCGGAACTCGAAACCGGTCGTCCGCGGGTCGTAGACGGAGACCCCGGTGACGTCACCGGGCAGGAGGTCGGGAGTGAACTGCACCCGCTCGAAGGAGCAGCCGCTGGCCCGGGCGAGTGCCTTGGCGAGCATGGTCTTGCCCACGCCGGGGACGTCCTCGATGAGGATGTGGCCCCGGCAGAGGAGTGCGAGGACGCACAGCTCGATCTCGGCATCCTTGCCGACGATCACGGTGCCGACGCACTCGACCAGCCGGTTGACGAGGTCGCGCACCCGTACCGACATGCAGTCCTCCTCCGATCCGCCGCGGTGCCACACGCAACGTTTGGCCAGTATACGAGCCGGTCTTCTGGACCTCAGACGGTGTGTTGGGCCAGCACGGGCCCCGACTCGACTACGGCCGTCAGACCCTGCTCTGGACAGGGCGGAGGGAAGAACCGGGGGAAACGAGACAAGCGCGCCAAAGTCCCTGTACACTGTTAAACGCCCGACGAGGTCAAGGCGTCGGGGTCAGCGGGAGCGCTGACGGGAAAGGGAGGAAAGACGATGGCTCAGATCGAGGACCAGATCCTGACGACCGGGGAAGCGGCCGCACTCTGTGGCGTCTCGCGGTCGACACTCCGGCGCGCAGTGGCACAGGGCCACCTGCAGGCCTGGCACACCCCGGGAAAGCATCTCCGTTTCACCCGGTCGGCGTGCCTGGACTTCGCCAGGTCTCTGGGTCGCGTCGACCTGGTTGGCCAGGCGTATGCCGGGGCCGTCCAGGAGTTGGTCGCCCGCTGACCTGGGGCGGGGACATCGGGGGGCGGGGAAAGCGGCGGCCAGCGCGCCGGCTGGAAGGTTTGCTCGTGCGTCTGCGCCGCGAGGGATGATCTGCGTGTGCGGATCATCGGGCTGACCGGCGGCATCGCGACCGGCAAGTCGGCAGTGGCGGCGATCCTCGCCGCACGCGGCGCAGCTGTGGTCGACGCGGACCGGATCGCCCGTGAGGTGGTGGAGCCGGGAACGGCCGGCCTTGAAGCCGTGATCCGCGCCTTTGGTCCCGAGGTGGTGACCGCCTCCGGGGCGCTCGACCGCGCGCGGCTGGCGGGCATCGTCTTCGCCGACCCGGAAAGCCGGCGCCGGCTCGAAGCGCTCACCCATCCCCTGATCCTGGCCCGGATCGCCGACCAGGTGGCCGACCTCGTCCTCTCCGAACCACCGCTCATCGCCGTCGACGTCCCCCTCCTCTTCGAAGGCGGCCGCCAGTCCGACTTCCCCGGCGGGGTGTTGCTGGTCTACGCCGAGGCCGCCACCCAGATCCGGCGGCTGCGCGAGCGCGACGGACTCGGCGACAAGGCGGCCCGCCAGCGGCTCGCGGCCCAACTTCCCATCGAGCGAAAACGCGAGCTCGCCACCTGGGTGATCGACAATGGGGGCAGTCGAGCGGACTCAGAAGCCGCCGTCAACCTCTGGTGGCGGGACATCGTCACCGTGGAGGACCCTCTTTGAGCACGAGCCTGCGCTCCGGGAAGCTTCCGCCCGGCCCGGTGGAGGAGCCGCCTGACGACCTCTCCGCCGGGGCGGCCCGAGGCGCCGGGGCCGGCGCCTGGTTTCTCATCGGCGCAGCGGTGGTCGGGCTGGGCATCGCCACCTACCTGACCACCCTCCACTACGCGGGCGTCGCGCCGATCTGCACCACCAACAGCTTCGTCAACTGCGGGTCGGTCCTGAAGAGCAGCTACTCGGTGGTTCCGGGCACCTCCATCCCGGTGACGCTCCCGGGGATGATCTGGTTCATCGTGAGCGGTGCGCTCGCCGTGGTTTCGATCCGTCACGCGGGGCGCGGGATCGAGGAGCCGGAGTGGCTGCGCCCCGCCCATCTCATCTGGTGCCTGCTGGGACTGGTCTCCGTCCTCTACTTCATCTTTGCCGAGCTCGTCAAGCTCCATGAGCTCTGCGAGTGGTGCACCGCCGTCCACATCCTGGTCTTCCTCAGCCTGCTGGTGACGATTGCGCGCCTCCAGCCGGCGAGGGCTTCATAGCGAGGTTTGCAATGGCCCGACTTTCCAAGCGCCGGCGTGAGAACGTGCCTGCCGGCGGCTCCGCCCCATCGAGAACCCCGGGCGGCCCCCGGCCGGGGGCGTCGACGCCGTCCCGCTACCGCACCCAGCGCGTCCAGGTGCCGCGGCCCTGGTGGCAGAGCCCCTGGGCGTGGGGGAGCGGGGTCACCGTGGTGGTGGTCGCGGTGGTCGTCGTCTTCGTCGTGCTGGGACTGCAGCCGGCGGCCAAGAGCAGCGGCTCCTCGGCGAGCTCGAACCAGCTCGCCCCTGCCTCCGTCCTGGCCGCGGTCACCGGGGTCAGCCCGGGTGTGTCGAGCGCGATCGGGGCGGGTGGGTTGGCCGACCCTCTCGAGCCGATATCCGGCTCACCGGCAGCGCTGACCGGCGCGGGAAGCAAGCCCGAGTTCTTCTACTACGGTGCCGAGTTCTGCCCCTACTGTGCCGCCGAGCGCTGGAGCGTGGTGGTCGCCCTGAGTCGCTTCGGGACGTTCAGCAACCTCCACATCACGATGTCCGACTCGAACCCCAGCGACATCCCCGACACCCACACCTTCACCTTCTACGGCTCCAGCTACTCGAGCCCGTACCTGGACTTCGCGGCGATCGAGAGCGCGGACCGCAACGACAACGTGCTGCAGACGCCGACGGCTGCGGAGGGCACGCTGGTCAGCACATACGACACCACTCCCTACTCGAACCAGACCGACGGCATCCCCTTCGAGGACCTCGGCAATCGCTACATCGTGAGCGGCAGCGGGGTCAATCCCCAGCTGCTCCAGGGGATGACCTGGCAGCAGATCGCGGCCACCCTGACCGACACCTCGAGCAAGGTCGCCCAGCCGATCATCGGCGACGCCAACTGGCTCACCGCTGGAATCTGCAAGCTCACCGGCGACCAGCCGAGCTCGGTGTGCAGCGCTGCGCCGATCGCATCCCTGGAGGGTCAGCTCGCCTCGTCCTGAGCCGAGGGGTCAGCCGGCTGAGAGCGGGCGCGCGGTTCGGGCTCGGGCCGGGCGACCGGCGCGCGGAGACCCCACGCCTTGTTGGGGTCGGGCTCCGGCCAGGGCCCGGTGTCTAGGTGGGTGTCGGGGTCGGGGAGGCGGAAGCCTTCGCCGAAGCCGAGGCTGACGCCGACGCGGAGGCCGAGGCCGACGCGGAGGCCGAGGCGGACGCCGATGCCGACGGGCTGGGCGTCGCGGTCGGACTCGGGGTGGGCGTCGGGCTGGCGCTCGGAATCGGCTCCTGGGGCGGCGTCGGGCAGTTTGCGAAGGCAAAGGGCGTCGTCGTGGAGATCGCTCCCGCCACGGGGGTCTGCCAGGGCGTGTAGGAGGGGCAGGGAGGCGGAGTGGGCGCGGCGTTGGTGTGACCGCCGGCGCCGACCAGGAACGAGATCCCGACCACGACCGCCCCGATCAGGACGGTGGCGACGAAGAGGATGGCGCCCCATTCACGGCGGAATAGCCGAATCATCCGAGTGCTCCCCGAAGCGCGGGCGCCCTGCCCAGTTCGCGAGCCAGGCGCACATTGGTGGTCAGCCAGCCGTCGAGAGTGCCCACGTCGAGCAGCTCGCCCTCGAACTCGAGCCCCCAGACCTCCTCGCCCGCCCCGAGCAGGGTGGCGATGCCGTCGGTCAGCTGGATCTCCCCGCCCTCTCCGGCCGGGGTCCGGCGCAGGGCGTCGAAGATCCCGGGAGAGAGCACGTAGCGGCCCATGATGGCAAGGTTTGATCGGGCCTCCTCAGGCCTCGGCTTCTCCACGACACCCGTGACCCGGTGGAGACGGCCCCTGCTCTCGGACACGGTGGCGCAGCCGTAGCGGGAGATCTCGTCGCCAGAGACCCGCATCAGGGCGAGCACCGTCGACTGAACCCCGTCCCAGGCCTTGCGGAGCTGGGCAAGGACCGGGGGCTCGGCGTGCGAGAGGTCGTCGGGGAGCATGCAGAGGAAGGGATTGTCGCCCACCACATCGGCCGCGCAGAGTACCGCGTGGCCCAGGCCGAGTGGCTTCTCCTGGACTACGTAGCGGATGTGGGCCATGTCCTGCGAGTGGCGGACCGCGGCCAGCTCGGCCTTCTTGCCGCGCGCCTCGAGCACCTTCTCCAGCTCCGGCTGACGCTCGAAGTGGGCCTGGATCAGCTCCTTGCCGGTGGCGATGACCAGGACCATCTCACCGGCGCCGGCCGCCATAGCCTCCTCGATCGCCCACTCGATGACCGGGCGATCGACCACAGGGAGCATCTCCTTGGGGAGAACCTTGGTCGCGGGGAGGAAGCGGGTGCCCAGTCCAGCGGCGGGGACCACGCAGTGGCGAATCGTGCCCATCGGCCGGGCATTGTCTCCATTTGGGGCTACCGCGCGCTGCGCGCCGTTCGCGGGGCCCCCTGAAAAGGAGTGGCCGAGCAGCCTCACGCACCTCTCCGAGTACGATCCGAACCCATGCTCGACGTCCGCACCGAGCTGATCCGAGCCGTCCGAGCCGTCCTCACCGCGTCAGGTGTCGACGACCAGGTGGAGGCGATTGTCGACCGCTCCGCCCGGCCCGAGTTCGGCGACTTCTCGACCCCGGCGCCGCTCCGCGCCGCCCGAGTGCTGCGACGGCGCCCGATCGAGATCGCGGAGGAGCTGCGGTTACGGCTCGAGGCGCTCCACCTCCCCTTCGTGGCCGGCTGGACGGTCAGCCCGCCCGGGTACGTCAACTGCCGGCTGGACGACCACGTCTGGGCGAGTGCGGTGCTGGATCAGGCGCTGGAGCTGGACCGCGACGCACCGCTGGTCATCCCCGGGGAGGCCCCGCTCCCGGGGCGGACGCTGGTCGAGCACACCGCCACCAACCCCAACAAGGCCGCCCACGTCGGCCATCTGCGCAACGCCTGCATCGGCGACAGCGTGGCCCGGATCCTCCGGCGCCTCGGCCAGGAGGTGGAGGTCCAGAACTACATCGACGACACCGGGGTCCAGGTCGCGGACGTGGCCGTGGGTCTTCGCCACCTGGGGATCGAGCCGGGCCCCGACGAACCCTTTGACCAGTATTGCTCTCGGGTCTACGTGGAGGTGGGCCGCCGCTACGAGGCCGACCCCGCGCTGGTCGAGGAGCGGCGCCGGACGCTCCGGGAGATCGAGGCGGGCGACGGCGAGACCGCGCGGTTCGTCAAGGAACTGGCCTCCCGAGTGGTCGACTGCCACCTGGCGACCATGCGCCGCTTCGACATCGGCTATGACCTGCTGACCTGGGAGTCGGACATCATCGCCCTCGGTTTCTGGAGCCGGGCGTTTGAGCTGCTGCGGGAGACCGGGTCGATCGTCCATGTGACCGGGGGCCGGCACGCCGGCTGCTGGGTGATGCCGTCGGACGGCGACGAGGCCGACGACGACGACGCCAAGGTGCTGGTGAAGTCGGACGGCGTCGCGACCTACACGGCCAAGGACATCGCCTACCAGCTCTGGAAGTTCGGGCTGCTCGGCCGCGACTTCCGCTACCGGCGTTGGCACCCGGGTGATCCGGACTCCCCGGCCACCACCACGACCGGGGAGGCGGAGCTGCCCGCCGAGGGGTTCGGGCGGGCCACCCGGGTTATCAACGTCATCGACGCCCGCCAGGCCTACCCCCAGCAGGTGGTCAAGCGTGGTCTCGCCCGTACCGGGCACGCCGCGCAGGCCGAGCAGTCCATCCACCTCGCCTATGAGGTCGTCGCCCTCTCCCCGGGCGCCGCCGAGGCCCTCGGCATTCCGTTGGAGGAGGGTCGTAAGGAGTACGCGCTCTCGGGGCGGAAGGGGATCGAGGTGCGCGCCGACGACCTGCTCGACAAGGCGCTCGAGCGGGTCGGGGAGAAGGCGGCCGACGCCGACACCGCGACCTGGCTGGCCGCCGGGGCGGTGCGCTACTACCTGGAGAAGTTCACCCTCAGCCAGATCATCGCCTTCGACTTCGACGACGCCCTCCGGGTGACCGGTGACACCGGGATCTACCTCATGTACAGCCACGCCCGTGCCGCCGGGATCATGCGCAAGGTCGAGGCGGCGCCCGGGCCGGACGTCGTCCCCGCGCTCGAAGGGGCGGAGCGGGCGCTGCTGCACGGGCTGGACGGCTACCGCCACGCCCTCGCCGAGGCCGGCGCGGCACTCTCACCGTCCACGCTCTGCACCTACGCCTTCGAGCTGGCCTCGACCCTCACCGACTTCTACGAGCACACCGAGGCGATCGTGCGCGAGCAGGACCTGGCCCGCCGGGCCTTCCGGCGGCGGCTGATGGCAGCCACCCGGGCCACCCTGGCCGACTGCCTCTGGTGCCTGGGAATGCCGGCGCCGGAGCGCGTATAGGGGGCCGGCGGTTGTGATCGACAATGAGACCGCTGACCTGAAGTACTTGTAGGGGTTCCGTATGAAGGTGGCTTACTGGATCGTCGCGGGATTGCTGGCGTTGCTCTACCTGTACTCGGGTGGGATCAAGGCCGTGCGGTCCAAGGATCAGCTGCGGCCGATGATGAGCTGGGTTGACAGTGTGCCGCTGGGAGTCCTGCGAACCATCGGTGTGCTGGAGGTGCTCGGCGCATTGGGGCTGGCCCTGCCGCCCCTGACCGGCATTGCGGCGGGCCTTGCCCTGGCGGCGGCAATCGGGCTCGTGCTGATCCAGGTGGGCGCGCTTTCCCTGCACGTGAGCCGCGGCGAGTTCAATGTGATCGGGCTGAACATCGTCCTGCTTGGCCTCGCCGGCGTCGCGATCTGGCTCTCAACCGTCTGGCTGTAGGACGCTGCGTGGGGACCGGCGGCGAGCCGCCGCCTCCTCACGCGTGGCTTGCGACCTGTCCATCATTTGGGTTGCGCCCTGTCGGACTACGAGGCGAGCTCTCGGGCCGGACCTCTCGGCCACAGCTCGAGACGACCCGAGAGCGGAACGGATGCTCTCGGGGGTTCGGTGGAGTCCGCCCCCTATAATTCGGCAGGTCTGGCACGCCCCGTTCGTCTAGAGGCCCAGGACACCGCCCTCTCAAGGCGGAGATCGGCGGTTCGAATCCGCCACGGGGTACCAGGGTCAGGGGGCGCCGGCGGGCGGCCCCGCAGCCCGCCACGTGACCGCCTGCAGGCGACCCCACGCGCCCCGGACCGTCCGACGTTCCCCCACCTCGTAGCCGAGCTCGCGCAGCCGGGCACCGTCGGTGAGGATCAGTCGGGAGTGGCGGTATTCGCGCACCACCTTGGCGGGAAGGTGACCACCGGCCAGCCACGCCTGCTCCTCGAGGGCGTAGCCGCGGTCCTCACGGACGGCCCGGATCGGTCCCGCAGCGATGAGGGCGAGGAGGCCGACGATGACGAGCACCAGCAGGACGGTGACGACGGGGTTCATGCGGTCGGTGGAGCCTCGATCGAGGTCTTTGCGGCGATGTCCATGAGAGCCTCACTGTAGGCCCGAGACCGGGCCACGGTGGCACGGCGTCGCCGGGCGGTTAGAATCCAGACGTCCCCGCCCTCTCGCAGGAGCCTTCCCATGGCCAACAACCTCAAGGAATCGAAGGGTGTCCTCTCTCAGAAGGAGATCCTGACCTCGGTGCGCTGCCCGGTCTGCCACCAGCTGATGCGCCAGAACGAGATCGGCATCGAGATCGCCTTCCGCCACGCCCGCCAGCCCGGGGAGCCCAAGCGCGAGCGGATCGTCAAGCACACTAAGAACTGCAAGGCCGCCTAAAGAGCGAGCCTCGGGCTGCCGTCAGCGGCCGGCAGCTCCGGGTGCCCCGCCGGACCTCCGGGATCAGTTGAGGTCGAAGTAGAGGTGCAGCGGGGCTGAGCTCTCGGCGTCGGTCCCGCCGAAGTAATCCCAACCCTGGACCGTCGCGGCACGGGAGAGGGTGAGCTGGAAGGTCACCTGGGAGCCGCTCCGGCGGGTCACCGCGGTGACGATCCCACCACCGCCGTCACCCTGGACGGAGCTGGTCGCGCTGACGCCGGCGAAGGTGACCAACATGGTCGTCGCAGTCGGGAAGCTCACCGTGGCGTTGGGATTCGCGCCCGACGCCCCGCCGAGGTCAAAGACGACTCGGGTGTATCCGGATCCCGTCTCGAGGTCGCAGCAGCGAACGTCCTGGAGCTGCCAGCCGGTGCCACCACTCCCGTAGGTCTGGGTGGGGACCGCGGGGATGGGAACGGGGGTCGGCACCGGGGTGGGCACCGGCGTCGCCGAGACGGTGGGGACCGCCGTCGGCGCGACCGAGGTCGAGGGCTGCACGGCGGTGGCCGGCTGCAGTCCCGGGGTCCCGCGCAAGAGCGGCGCGGCGCGGGAGGTCGCCGCCGTGTTCGCCGCCAGGGGCAGCGGGGTCGGACCCCCCTCCACCGCCAAGCTCACCGTCACGACCAGCACGGCCAGGACGGCGAGGACTGCAAGCACGATGTAGCGGCGGCGGGATTGGCGTGCGAGACGGCGCACGCGGTGGGGGAGGTCGCCCAATCGCCCCGACACCGAATCCACCTTGCCGGAGCTCGGCCCGGTCCAGCGCCGGTCCCCGAGCTGCCGGGTGTGGCGGCCGAGCTTGCCCGGGCCCCGATCGAGATCGCGAACACGTGGGGTGGTCGCCTCGGCGATCGTGGCCGTTTCGAAGGGCGGCACTCCCGACCACGGGGTCGCAGCCGGGCGCTCGACGCCGTGGCCCCCTCGAGCTGGAGCGGCGCCGCCGGCGGACGGCGCGGCCACCTCGTCCATCTCGACAGGCGGGTCCATGCGCGCACGGAGTGCGGCCGTGAGCAGCCCCGCCGACTCGGGCGGCTGCACGCCGTGACCCGGTCCCGGCACGGCGACCGGGGCCTGCCCGTCGTCGCCGTCGGCGTTGCGCATGAGCGCCAGGCGCAGCGAGACCTGGTCGCGGAGGCGCGAGATCAGGGTCGTCCGGACTGGCTGAGGCGGTCCTGCCACCCGCGCGATCAACGGATCGATGAGGGGATCGGGGGTGGCGTCCTCGTCGGCAGCGCCTTCGGCTGGTACCGAGCGGAGCGGGTCCACGGGGAAGGTGGGCGCCGGGTAGATGCGAGATTGCGGAGGCGCCTGGTCATCCCGGGGCGCCCAGCTCCAGGGATCGCCGTCGTCATCGGACGCCCTGACCCGCGGTGCGGAGGGCGCCGAGTGTCGCCAGGCCTGGTCCCCGAGCTGGAACGGCGGTGGCTGAGAGCGCAGCGGATCAGAGGTGGGGAGGGGCCCCGCAGGCGGGGGCGGGGGAGGCGGCGGATGCACCGGTGGAGCCGGAGGTGCCGGCAACGAGGGCGCCAGGGGCGGTGGGGGGAGGGTGTCGTCCCGATTCACGACCGGCTCGGGCGCCACCACGGGCGTCCCAGCCTCGGCCCCGGACGCCGCCATGACAGCGGCCCTGGGTGCGGAAGGATCGATACCTGCCGCCCACCGTAGGGGGACGTCGATCGCGGCGGCCTCGGAGGCGGACTCCTCGACGCCCGACGGGGTCACCCGGATGGGGTACTCGGTGGGCCAGGCACCGACCCCTTCGAGCGCGATGCTCCCGTAGGACCAGCGGTTGGGCTCCGACGGCTCCGGAGCGCCCGGCACCGCTTCCGGTGCAGGCGATGGTGCGGACGCGGGGACCGATCGACCATTGAGTTGGAGCTCGTCGTCCTCCAGGGGCTCCTCGGTCGGCGTGGGCATCACGGTCACACCCGATGGGGAGAAGACGTCGACAAAGGGAAGGGACGGCTGATCGCTCTCCGGCGGGGCCGGCGGAGGTGGGGGATCGTGGCGCGCGCTCCACGGCAGCGTCTCGGCGGCACCGCCGCCGCCGCGCCACCGGGGCAGCTCAGGTCCGGGAGGGTCGGGCGGCCGCGGCGTGCGTGGGGGAAGGGTGTCGCCGGGTCCGAGCAGCCCGAGTTGCTGGAGAAAACCGCTGACGGCATCCTCGGGGACGTGGACCCGTCCCAGCGCACCGAAGCGCTCCGTCTCCTCGCGGAGGCATTCGAGGCCCTTGCGGCAGCGCTCGCAGCCGACGAGATGCGCCTCGATCTCGGCGCGCCGGCCCGGGTCCAGCTCGTCATCGAGGTAGCTGCTCAATGCGAGCAGGCTGCACTTCATATGGCGATCTCGCGGTAGACGCTGCTGAACTGGCGCCGCGCGGCCGCCAGCTGGCGGCTGGCAGCCTCCGGCGAGCACTCCAGCGCGCGGGCGATCTCCGGGTAGCGGAGCCGGGCGAGATTGCGCAGCAGCAGCGCCGCGCGCCGTTCAAAGGGAAGGGTCATGAGCGCGCGCTTCACGGTGTTCATCCGGCTGGCCACGTCCCCACCGCGGAATTCCGTCTGGAGGGCGGCACGGCTGTGACGCCACAGCCTCGCCGGTCCATGAGGCCGCGGCGGGAAGCGCTCACCGGTGCGGCAGGCGCGCGTCACCGCGCGGTAGAGGGCGGCCGTACCATCGACGCGGACGCGCGCCGGCGGGTACTTGGCGGCATGGAAAATGCCTGCGGCGGCCAACTCCACGGCAGAGTCGGCGTCGCCGACCAGATGGGCGGCGTACGTGATGAGTTCGTCGAGATGCTCGGAGACGAGCTCCGCGAACTCGCCACTGGTGGCTGGGACGTTAGCTGCGACGTTAATCATGAGTCCACCCGGGGGTGGCTGGTGGCGTCCCGACAGCATACACGGGTGTGGTACAGGGGTCAAGATCACTCGACCGACTTCCTGCGTGCCAGAACGGATCAGGCCGGCGTTGAAGTCCTCGTCGCGGCGACATCGTTGCCACCCGCGCCGTCCGTATCTGCCGGTATCGTCAGCAACTCACCGCCCCTGACGAGCGTGGGCGGGACGAGACCCGCGGCGGCCCAGGCGGTGGTGGGCATGCCGATGTCCGCAACCGTGATCTCGCCGGCGTGGCGGCGGCCTGCCGGCGTCCAGAGCCCCGCCTTCATGGCCGTGAGGGTGCAGGTCCGGAGTGCGCGGACGGTCGGTCGGCCCGGTGTGCCGGTGGTGGCGTCGAGTCCACTCGGGACGTCGATGGCGAAAGTGCGGCCGGCGGGAAGGAGCGCGATCGCCCTGGCCTGGGGCGGCCGGGGGTCACCGCGAACGCCGGTGCCGAGCAGAGCGTCGATGACCATGCCGGCCGCGCCCACAAGCTCCAATGGGAGGTCCCCATCGGGATGCTCGGTCACCGTCGCACCCAGGGCGCGGAGAGCGCCAAGGTGGAGGGTCAGCAACTCGCCGAGCCGCTCCGGTTCCGCAACCAGAGCGACGCGCACCGGCAAACCCCAGGTCAGCAGGTGGCGCGCGGCCACCAGGCCGTCCCCGCCGTTATTGCCATGTCCGGCCACAACCAGGATGGGGTCGCGGCGGCCGGCGGCGGCGGCAAACATCCAGCGCGCCACCTGCCACCCGGCGATCTCCATCAGCTGAAGGACGCTCACACCCTGGGCGGTGGCCGCTCGGTCGAGGCGCGACTGCTGTTCGGAGGTGAGATCCCCGTACCGGCTCCGCGCCCCGGCTCCCGCCTCGCTCGCCGCCTCCACGCCGGCCCCGCTCATCGGAGCACAACCGTCATCGGCATGCCGACCCGGACCCGGGCGCGCTCCGCTGCGGAGGCCTCCCGGGCGGCCAGCTCGAGGTGTCCCGAGCTGTTCCACAGCGCGGCCAGCCCGCCATCGATCTCCGCGTAGGTGGTCACCACTCGATCGGTCTCCCCCCCGGGCCAGCTCAGGGAGGCGATCCGTCGCTCACCGAGGTCGGAGACGCGCACACCGGTGATGCAGTTGCCGAAGTGGTCGACCGACACCACCAGGGACCGGAGGCGATCTCCGTCCGCAACCGGCGTCAGCTCCTCCCGCAGGGCCGGTGCGTCGATCGGCTCGCCCACGCCGGCCAGGGCCGCGCCGGTTGCGATGAGTGCCGCCACCGGCGCGAAGAGATCGCGCCCGTGGAAGGTGGGAGACACGCCGGCGGGGGTGGCGGGGGTGAGGAGCCGGACCGCCCGCCGCTGCCGCGCCTCGATCCAGAGGTACGAGACGAGCCCCGTGTCGGGAGCCACGCAGGCGACACCGTCGCATTCGACCGCCACCGCCGCCCGATCGCCACCGACCCCCGGGTCCACCACCGCGCAGATGACGCTGCCGGGACCAAAGGCTCGCGCCAGCGTCTTGCAGCGGTAGGCGGCGGTGAGGACGTCGCCGGCGGGGACGAGATGGGTGCCGTCGATGCACCGGACGCCCGGGGACGCCGACCAGGCCGCGGCCCACAGCTGGGCCGCATAGCCGTCCTCCAACCCGTAGTCGGTCACGAAGATCAGCGTTCCGGACACCCGCAGGCTACGGTAGCAGGGGGCGGCAAGGCCGTCGGGGGTTCGTCAGCACCCCATCACCAGCGGCCGCCGCAGATGCCCGGCCGGCACCCGGCCAGAGACGGCGAAGGGGCGGCCCGGCACCCTGCCAGACCGCCCCTCCTGGAACGATATGATCCCGCCGGCTTAATAGTCCGGCATCTGCGGCGGTGCCTGGCCCTTGTTCTTCTCGGGAATGTCGGTGATGAGCACCTCGGTGGTCAGCAGCAGACCCGCGATCGACGCGGCATTCTGCACGGCGGAGCGGGTCACCTTGGTGGGGTCGATGATCCCGGTGGCGACCATGGCCACGTAGGCTCCGGTGGCCGCGTCCAGCCCCTGGCCCTTGGGGAGGCCCTTGACCTTCTCGACCACGACCGAGCCCTCGAGCCCGGCATTGACGGCGATCTGGCGGAGCGGCTCCTCCAGGGCTCGCCGGAGGATGTTGACGCCGGCCAACTCATCGCCCTCGGCCTTGACCTTGTCGAGAGCGGCGATCGAATTGAGGAGGACGACGCCACCCCCGGGGACGATCCCCTCCTCCACCGCGGCGCGGGTCGCCGACACGGCGTCCTCCATGCGGTGCTTCTTCTCCTTGAGCTCGGTCTCGGTGGCGGC